>PLGF01000131.1 GCA_003138485.1 Verrucomicrobiales bacterium
TTACGGTAGTTTTGTTGCGGCGAGCGACTTTCCGGGCACGGAACCGCCCCGCGCGCGGGACAGAATTCTTCGGGGAACGCCCTCAAACCTTCTCCCCCAGGGAGAAGGAAAAGTAGGCGCGCGGCTCTGGTATCGCGTCCACGCGTCCGGCCAATGCAGTCGCTGGAATCTCAAGTGGACGGCGGATGATTCACCCTCTCCCGGCTTGTCCCGCCATAGCCGTCAGGCGACGGCGGAAGGAGAGGGCCAGCCCGCAAAGCCCACGCGCAAGGGTCTGCCCAATAATTTGTTCACTCTGGGGTGAGGTCGATCCCCGAAGAATCCCGACTTACCCGCAAGGGGGCGTTTTTTCGCTTTTGCGATGGGCGATTCTCGGACACTCTTGGGTTGATGACGGCGACTGTGGCAATGGTGGTTCTGGCGGGTTTCGCTGGCGCCAGTTTCTTTTTCGCGCTGGCTGAGACTTCGCTTTTCTCGCTCGGGAAATGGCAACTGCGCCAGTTGGAGGCCCGCGCCCCGCGTTTGGGCAGGATCATCAGCCGCCTGCTGTCCGAGCCGCAGGACTTGCTGGCCACGCTGGTGCTGGGCAACAGCTTCGCCAACGCCGGGATCGTGGCCGTCGGGCTTTGGATGGCGGTCCATCATCAGGGGCCGCTGGCGCTGGTGATGGCGGCGGTGCTGGCGCTGGTTCTCTTCGGCTGCGAGGTGGCGCCCAAGACGCTGGCCGTCCGCGCCCCGGAACTGTGGGCCTTGCGGGTGGCCCGGCCGATGCTTTATCTGCAACGCGCCAGCCAGCCTTTGCGGCGGGTGGCGCAGGGCCTGACCAACCTTGCCCTTCGCGGTGCGGCCCGTCCGCCGGCGTCGGCATCGGCGCTTTCTGACGCGGAGTATCATGAGTTGGTAGAAATGGCGTATCAACAAGGAGCGCTGGCAGCCGGGGAGAAGGAGATCATTCTCCAAATTATCAGCCTGGACCGGCGGCAGGCGGGCCAAGTGATGAAAGCGCGCGCGCAAATGGCCTGCATTTCCGACGATCTGACGGTGGCGGAGATGGCGGATGCCGCCCGGCGTTTCAAACATCGGCGCCTGCCGATATTCGACGAGTCGGTGGATACGATTGTCGGCGTGCTCAATACGCGGGCGCTGCTGCTGGAGCCGGAAGCGGACCTGGCGCTGGCGATTGAGTTTCCGTCGTTCGTGCCGGAAAGCATGAATCTGCTGCAATTGTTGAAGAGCCTCCAGCGCCAGCAGCGCGGCCTGGCGATTGTCGTTGATGAATTTGGAGGCACCGCCGGCATCGTCACCATCGAGGATATTCTGGCCGAGGTCCTGGGCGAACTGCGCCCGGAAACGGCCTCCGCGATGGGCGTGGTGGAGAAGCTCGGTGGCAATCGCTGGCGGGTCAGCGGCGCCGTCCGCCTGGACAACTTCCGGCGCGAATATCCGCCGCTGCCCGATCTGCCCGGCGTCGAAACCATGGCCGGCCTGGCTCTGCTCCAATTTGAAGCCGTGCCCGCTCCGGGCGAATCGGTGACGGTGGCCGGCCTGCGCCTGACGGTTGAGGCCGCCGACGAGCGGCGGATTGGGATGTTGCTGGTGGAGGCAGTTAAGAAGCGATGAGCAATACGAACAGTTTGATTTTGCTGGCGGCGCTCTTCTGCGTGGCGCTGTCATTCCTGTTTTCGGGAATGGAGACCGGCGTGCTGGCGATGAACCGGTTTCGCATCCGCCAACGGATGCGAAGCGGCAACCGGCGGGCGGCCATCCTGCACCGATTTCTGCAAGACCCGGAGAATTTCCTGTGGACAATCCTGGTCGGCAACACGGTCGTCAATTTTGTCATCTTCAGCCTTGGATTCGTTGAGTTGCACAACTGGAAGGGCGCGCGGCCGGTTTGGAAGGCAGTCCTGTTTGTGGCGGGCGTGTTCGCGTTTTACGTCGTTTGCGAACTGGCGCCGAAGACGCTTTTCCAACGGCAGCCCAACCGGCTCTCGCTCGCATTGGCGGCGCCTTTCCGCTGGATTCACAGGCTGCTTTCCCCGCTGGTGGCCGTGGTGGCGTGGTTCTCCCGCGGGTTGCTCCATTGGACCGGCGGAACGGCCTTCACCGGACGGCTCTTCGGCAGCCGCGATGAATTGCGTTTCGTCATGCAGGACGCCGCACCGAGCCTGACGACGGAGGAGAAGGCGATGATCAACCGTGTGCTTGACCTGCCCAATTGGCGCGTGCGCCATGTCATGGTGCCGATGGGCGACGTGGTGACTGTGGCCTCGCAAACGCCCCTGGCCCGAGTGCTGGATCTGTGCCGGGAGCGCAAACTGACCCGCCTTCCGGCCGTTGATCCCAACACCGGGCGCGTCGTCGGCCTCGTCAACCTGGATTATGTTCTCTATTTGACTGACATGGACTCCGCGCGGCCGGTGCGGGATTATCTGCAACCGGCGTTTTTTCTGCCCGAGGACCTGCATCTGGAGGAGGCGTTGCGCCGGATGCAACACACCGGTTGGAGGCAGGCTGTGGTTCTGGGGCCTGACCGCCGGGAGGCTGGCATCATCAGCCTGCAGGACATTCTCAAGGTGATTTTTGGAGAAGTCACGTTATGACCGCCGAAACTTTGGCGTCCAACGCCCTCCATTTGCTGGGTATCCTGGCCATTGTCTTGGTCAACGGCTTCTTCGTGGCCGCGGAGTTTGCATTTGTCAAGTTGCGGGCCACGCAATTGGACGCGCTGATTGCGGCGGGCAACCAGCGGGCGCGGCTGGCGCGGCACATATTGGAGAACCTCACGTCCTATCTCAGCGCGACGCAACTGGGCATCACGATGGCGAGCCTGGGATTGGGCTGGCTGGCGCAGCCGGTGTTCATCGCCTTGCTGGGGCCGCCTTTGGCTTGGGCCGGAGTGGCTTCGCATCATGTCCAGAACTCGGTCGCCTTCGCGGTCGGATTTTCCACCGCCACATTCCTGCAAATCGTGATGGGGGAGCTGGGGCCAAAATGGTTTGCCATTCAAAAGGCGCTGCCCACCGCTCTTTGGGCGGCCCCGCCGCTGGATTGGTTTTACCGCGCATCCTATCCGTTTAACTGGGTCTTGAACCAATCGGCCCAATGGCTCTTGCGGCGGGTGGGCATTGAGCCGGCCGGCGCACCGCTCTTCATTCATTCAGAAGAGGAACTGCGCCTGATGCTCAACCAAAGCCAGGCGGCCACCTCGCGCCTGGGCCACGAGATCGTTCTTAACGCCCTGGACTTGAGCCGCCGCATTGTGCGCAACGTCATGCGGCCCCGCCAGGGGCTGGTCGTTTTCGACACGGAGGCCACTCTGAGCCAATGCATTGATCTGGCGGAAAAGACCCGCTATTCCCGCTTTCCCCTTTGCGAAGGAGGCGACGTGGACAAAACCCTCGGCGTCGTTCACATCAAAGACCTTTTTGCCGTCCGCGCCAAAGCCGCCCGCGGCGCCGACCTTGCCGCCGTCGCCCGCAAATTGATCTACGTCCCCGAAACCACCCGGCTGGAGAAATTGCTCCAGCTTTTCCTGGACCGGAAACTTCATTTTGCCATCGTCGTGGACGAATACGGCGGCACGGTCGGCATGGTCACGCTGGAAAATGTCCTCGAAGAACTCGTCGGCCAGATCCAGGATGAATTCGACCAGGAACAACCTCTGCTGCTGCGGCGCGACGAAAATCATTGGGAGATCGACGGCGCTCTTCCCCTGCACGAATTGGCCGAACTCGTCGGCCAAAACCTCTCCGCCGAAGGCATCGCCACGACCAGCGGCTGGGTGACCCAGCGCCTCGGCGGCTTCCCAAAATCAGGCGACGCCCTGACGCTCGGCGCTTATGAATTGCGCGTCGAAAAAACCGACGGCGCGCGCGTGGCCCGCTTCAAACTCACGCGCCAGCCCGAGCGCCCGCCCGCCGCGGATGCCAGCCTATCGAAGTAGATGCAAGTAAACGCACTTCAAATAATCCGCCTCTGGAAACGAGGCGGGATGGTCGGCGGCGTGGCGCGTGGTCTTCATCTCCTCGAATGGCCGCCCTGTTCTCCGCGCCGCCTCGCGCGCCAGTCCGAAGAACTCCGCCGCCGTGACGTGCGCCGAGCACGAAGCGGCGATGAGGATTCCATTCCCGCGCAACAGCGCCAGCGCGCCGTCGAGCAGCCTGCCGTAGGCGCCAACGGCTTCCGCCCGGTCCGCCTCGCGCCTGGCCAGGGACGGCGGGTCCAGCACGATCAAGTCAAACCTATTATACCGCGTTTCGCGCAGCCAGTCAAACGCATTGGCCTGGATGGTTTCGTGCCGGCAGTTGGCGATCGCGGGCCGGTCCCCGTTCAACGCGAAATTCCGCCGCGCGGCGGCGATGGCGTGTTCGCTGATGTCCAGGCTCCATACCGATTCCGCCCCGCCGCCGGCCGCATAAACGGAAAACCCGCCCGTGTAACTGAACAGATTCAAAACACTCCGCCCCGCCGCCAAAGCCGCCGCCTCCCGGCGGTTCTCACGCTGGTCCAGGAAAAACCCGGTTTTCTGCCCGCGCTCCACGTCCGCCTCGAAGCGCAAACCGTTCTCCAAAAACACCGCCGGCCCCGCGCACGGCTCCCCGCGCAGGACCTGCCCGTCTTTGATCCCGAAGCCTTCCGCGGCGGCTTCTTGAATGTTCCGGCTCAGGCGCAACACCAACCGCTCCCGCGTGCCGAGCAACGCCGCGATGTCCTCCAGCCTCGGCAGCCACGCCGCCGTGTAAAGTTTCAGGACCAAAGTGCCGCCATACCGGTCCAGCGCCAATCCCGGCCAGCCGTCGCTCTCGCCGTTGATACAGCGATAGCCGGTGGTGGTTCCGTCAAACATCCCTTCCCGCCGCGCCAGCGCCTCCTCCGCCCGTTGCCGCCACCAGGCCGTGTCCAGCGCGCGCGCCTTTCCGGCGTGGAGAACGCGGACGCGAATGGGCGACTGCGCGTCATACAACCCCGCCGCCAGAAACCGGTCCTTGCGGTCGAAGAGGATCGCCAATTCACCCGTTTTCCCGGCGCGATTCTGCTCCCGCACACTCTGCGCGAACACCCACGGGTGCCCGCCGCGCACGCGGTTCTCCGCCGCCGCCGTCACGCGCAGGCGGAGGCTCGGTCTATTCAATCGCCCTGCCACAAATTCCATGTACCCCAAACCGCTCCCCAGCGCGATGCTGAAAGTGAAAACCACACCCCCGGCCTCCGCATTATGTTGCGCCAAACGCCCGCCGCGATTAAAACTAGCTTTCGATTCTGAATGAACGAACGCGCCATGACGCACCCGAAAACCTTTGAAACTGAAATGATGAAACGCGAGGAAACGAAATGATGACGGCTCTGCCCATCCTGCTCCACTCCTCCGAAGCATTTGCCATTGCCGTGGTTGGCGGTGTCCTCAGCGGCGTGCTCGCGCGCACCCATCGCCAATTATGCGCCCTCATCAGCCTGGGCGCGGGAACCCTCCTGGGCGTGACCGTCTTCGCCATCGCCCCGGAATGCCTCGAAGCGCCGGCCAGCCTGCTCTGGTGGCAATTCGCGCTGGGGGCCGCTTCCGGCTACGCCGTCTTCGCCCTCATCAGCAAATACGTTTACCATGTCTGCCCGGCCTGCGCCGCCAGCCATTTCGACGAAGCCACCACCCATCATTTCAGCGAAATCGCCGTCGCCATGATGATCGCGCTGGCCGTTCACTGCACCGTCGATGGCCTGGCGCTGGCCGCCGCGGCCGGCCACTTGAAACAAGCCGTTCCCGGAACGGACATCGGGAAGGATATTTCCATCACCGTCGCCATCTGCGTCCACAAGGCGCCGGAAGGTCTCGCCCTGGGCGCGTTGCTGCTGGGGGCGGGCTTTGGCCGCCGGCGCATGATCTGGTGGGTCGCGGCGGTGGAGAGCACCACCCTTCTCGGCGGACTCCTTGGCTCCTATGTATTCCCCGGTCTCTCCCCCGTCTGGCTGGCCCTGGCGCTGGCGAATGCCGGCGGCGGCTTCATATTCCTGGCCACCCACGCGGTGCTCGGTGAAATCCTCAAACACGAGAAGAAAATCGTCCTGGTCAACTTCGCCATCGGCTTCTGCGCCATCGGCGCCTTGATCCTCCTATTCCATCTGCGCGACTGACCTTGCTCGCGCAATGCCGCAACCAAAGGGATTTTGAACAAAAGCAAACGAAGTTATCCGTGGAATTTGCATCGTCGGAAGTGAAGGGTCAGTCCTCGGAAATTGGTATTTTTTTTGGGTTGACTTGGGTGGCGACCGTGAAGTCATCGGGATCAAAACCGCGCGCGGTGCGACCGCCACCAGCTTTGCTTACGATTTGGCCAATGATGTCCTGATCCAGTCGTATTCCGGCGGAAACCTGAACGGTTTCATGGTGACCAACCAGTACGACGCGGATTTGGGCCGCACCCAAATGGCGCTGTGGAGCAACTCGGTGGCGCTGTGCCGGAACATTTATGGATACGACGACGCGTCGCGGCTGGCAGGGGGGTCAAGCCGGTGAATTTCCCAGAGTTGCGGGGCGGCGGGCGCTGCAGGGGCGGTTTCAGGAACAGGATAGTTTGGCGAGCAGGGCGTCCAGATGGTCCAGGCAGAAACGCGACCAGGATTCGTAGCCTGTTGTGTCTTTTACAGCGTCAGCCATCGGGATGAATTCCGGTCCCACGATCCCGATGCGGCGGCTGGCGACGCTTTCGTCGGGAACGCGCACGGCATGGACGACTCCAAAATGGACGTATCCAACTTCGGTGCTGTCATCATTGATCGCGGCAAGGGCCGGGGCCAGCGCGGTGTCAATTCCAACTTCTTCCATCAATTCCCTTCTCATGCTCTCCTGGTAGCCGCGGTTGTTTGAGAAAAGCTGATGGTCCTCCTCCGAAATGTGGCCGCCAATGCCGACGGAATACAATCCGTGCAGGCGCGTTTCCCCTCCGCCTTTGCCGCGCCGGTATCGGAGTATCTTGTCATTACAGATGACCAGGACGTATGGGATGATCTGTTTGTAACGCCTGTCCTGGTCGGCGTCGCTTCGGTTGCGGTAGAGCAACTGTGAATCGGCGGTAAGAACGGGGAGGTATTTGCCGATCTCCATGCTCAGGCCCTGAAACGCCCCGATTTGATCGAGGAGTTTCCGTTCAAAACAAAGGACTCTTTCTTCTATTGGCATTCGTTGGCCTTTCCGCGTTGCGGCTGCGGGCGCATCTCAGTTTTTAAACACGCCCGGCTCGGCGGGAGCCTCGCCCTACCACGATTATGCGCCCGCTCTTTCAACAGTGAGGATGCTCCGCGTTCCCGGCGAGGAAAAAGTATTTCCATTTGTCCACGGGTTATTGGGAGGTTATTCACAGGCTTTTTTACAGCTTGGACAGGGCGGCGTCGAGGGCGTCAATTAAAAAATCAGCGTCCGGCGCCCCCACGCACATCGGCGGGGCGATGCGGATGGTCTGGCCCCACAGGCCGCCTTTGCCCAGGAGCAGGCCGAGGTCGCGGCAGGTTTCGACCACTTGCGCGGTTTCCTCCCTGGCCGGCTCCTTGGTCTTGCGGTCTTTGACCAGCTCCAGCCCCAGCAGGAGTCCCTGGCCGCGGACGTCGCCAATGATGTTGTGCCTGGCCTTGAGCTTTTCGAGGCCGGCGGCGATGCGCGCGCCGGTCTTGAGGGAGTTGGCCTGGAGCTTATCCCGCTCGATCACTTCGAGCACGGCTTTGCCTTGGGCGCACACGACCGGATTGCCGCCAAAGGTGTTGAAGTGTATGCGCTGGGTCAGCGCCGCGGCGATCCGCGGGGTCGTCATCACCGCCCCTAGCGGGCACCCGTTGCCGATGCCTTTGGCCATCGTTACTATGTCGGGTATCACCCCTTGCGTTTCAAAACCCCAAAAGTGCGTCCCCGTCCGCCCAAAGCCCGTCTGCACTTCGTCGGCGATGCACAGGCCGCCCGCGGCCCGGACACAGTGATAGGCTGCTTGCAGGTAGCCGGGGGGATAGACGATGCAGCCGCCCACTCCCTGGATCGATTCGGCGATGAAGGCGGCCACGCGCCCGGAGGTGGCGTAATCAATCAAACTCTTTACGTCCGCCGCGTAATTCCTTCCGGCATCAGGCTCGGATCGGCCCCAGGCCCCGCGGTACGGGTCGGGCG
This sequence comes from Verrucomicrobiales bacterium, assembly GCA_003138485.1. Classification (GTDB taxonomy): domain Bacteria; phylum Verrucomicrobiota; class Verrucomicrobiia; order Limisphaerales; family Palsa-1400; genus PLGF01. The sequence continues at coordinate 8,147 of PLGF01000131.1, forward strand.
TGATGGCGTGATGCACGCCGAAACTGTGCGGCACGTTGAACTTCCAGGTGCTGTGCGCCGTCAGGCTCATTGAGCCGGGGCTGCCGCCGTGGTAGCCGTTGCGCAGGGCGATGGCGTCGAAATTCCCCGTGAAGGCCCGCGCCATCAGCAACGCCAGATCGTTCGCCTCGGAGCCGGAATTGACAAAATAGCACACCGTCAACTCGCCGGGCATCTTGGACGCCAGCATCCGGGCGTATTCAACGATATTAGGATGCAGGTAAATGGACGTGGAATGTTGAAGCGTTTCGTTTTGCCGCCGCGCGGCTTCCACGACGTGCGGATGGCAGTGGCCAACGCTGACGGTGACGATGCCGCCCAGGCCATCGAGGTACCGCTGGCCGTGTTCGTCGAAGACGTATTGTCCCTTGCCCTCGACCAGCATGAGCGGCTTCTTGTAATAGAGGAATATCCCTGGATTGAGGAATTGGCGGCGAAGTTCCAGGACCTCGTCGGGGGACGGGCCGGTGTAGGGCTTGGGATTATGGTCGAAGGGGGGAAGGGGCGGAGTTTGCATAATTGTGACAATCGTGTGACATTTCTGTTGCAATTCTGTGACGGCGGTATATGTTGAGGTATGAACGAAGTTCAATTAGGATTGTTTGTGCTGGCACTGTCGGTCACGGTCGGGGCTTTCGGCGCCATCACCTGGTCCTCGCTCAAGCGCCCGGAAGGACCCAAACAAGACCCAGACTCCTCTGACCAGAATCTCCGTTAAGCAACGGGGGGCGGTTGGATTAAATCTGGTCATAGGCGGCGCGCACCGGCTCCTGTCCGTGCGCGGCTTCCAATCGCTTCACGATAAAATGGCCGCGCGCCATGTCCTGGAAATGCGCGGTGAAAATCACGTTGATGATCCCGCCCCCGGCCGCGCCGAGAATCGGCACCGCCTTGGCGGCCACTTCCTCCGACACCAAGAAGCCGAACCGGGCCGCGATTTGCGCAATCAGCCGCGCGACGGCCGGGGCGCTCTCACGCACGGCACCCTTTCGCGCCAGGTGCGCCGCCGCATCCTTGATCGTCTGGCTCATCGCCGCCCTCGTGGCCCAATAGGCGCTCTTCGCGGTGTCCTTGCCGCCCAGCGCGAACACCTCCAGGCACTCCAATTGCGTTTCGACGCGGGACAAATCGTGTCCCTCGCTCCGCGCAATGTCAGCGATTGACCGCAGCATGATGACCGTGGAAATCGGCAATTCCACGGGAAGCGCCAGCAACCCGAACGCTCCGCCAATCCCGCCCGACGCGCCGGCCATCAGCTTGTGAAATCGTTCGCGGGAACCCGCGTGCTTCCGTTGGCCCAGCGTGGCCAACGCCACGGCCAGGGCCTTCATCAAGGCGGCGCGCGCGGCTTTATTGATGACGGTGTGCCAGCCCTTGGGCAGCATGGCAAACCCCTTTTCCAGCGGGGAGCCGACGGTGTTGGCCAGGCGGATGGCCATGCGCGGGTTTTCGAGCAGGGATTTCGCCCGCGCCAGATCACGCAATTCGGGGCCGTCCAGCGGGCCGATGATCGGCGGTGTATTCATTCGCCGCTTGATGCCGGGCCGCTGAAGACTTTCCGAGCGCACACCCTCTACAAGCGGGCCACCAACAGTTCGCGCTGGAAGAGCAATTCTTTTGGCAAGTCGGCGTAGAGTTTGAGCATGAGGTCATCGTGCGTCAGCGCTTCGCGCCGCCACTCTTCCAAGCCGATCTCCTGCGCCTTGGCCATCGCCGCCGGATCGAACCCCGACATCCCTCCAAGGTCGAAGTCCCGCGGGCCGGGCACCCATCCCAGCGGCGTCTCCACGGCGTCGGCCCGGCCATGCGTGCGTTCGACAATCCATTTGAGCACGCGCATGTTCTCGCCAAAGCCGGGCCAGATGAACTTTCCCGTGGAGTCGCGCCGGAACCAGTTGACGTAGAAGATGCGCGGGGGCACGCAGAGGCGCTTTCGCAGGAGGAGCCAGTGACGGAAGTATTGGCCCATGTTGTAACCGCAGAAGGGCAGCATCGCCATCGGATCGCGCCGGATTTTGCCCACTTCGCCGGTCGCGGCGGCGGTGGTTTCCGAACTCATACAGGCGCCGACATACACCCCGTGTATCCAGTTGAACGCCTGATACACTAACGGTATCGCCGTGCTGCGGCGTCCGCCGAATATGATCGCGCTGATCGGCACGCCGTTCGGGTCGTCCGCTTCAGGCGCCAGGGCCGGGTTGTTCTTCATCGGGGCGCAGAACCGGCTGTTGGGGTGGGCGGCCGGTTCGGGCGAGCCGGGAGTCCAGCGGTTTCCCTTCCAATCGGTCAACTCCGCTGGCGGCTGGTCCGTTTTGCCTTCCCACCAAACATCCAGGTCGGGCGTCAGCGCCACGTTGGTGTAAATGGTGTCGCGGGAAATGGTGTCCATCGCGTTGGGGTTGGTGCGGCGGTTGGTGCCGGGCGCCACGCCAAAATATCCAGCTTCCGGATTGATCGCGTAGAGCCGTCCGTCCGCGCCGGGCTTCATCCATGCGATGTCGTCGCCAATCGTGCGGATTTTCCATGCGGCCAGATGGGGCGGGGGAACGAGCATCGCGAAATTGGTCTTGCCGCAGGCGCTGGGAAACGCGGCCGTGACGTACGTTTTTTCCCCGGAGGGCGATTCGGCGCTGAGGATGAGCATGTGTTCAGCCAGCCAGCCCTCTTTGTTGGCCAGCCATGAACCAATTCGCAACGCGAGGCACTTCTTGCCCAGCAACACGTTTCCGCCATAGTTGGAGCTGGTCGATATGATTGTGTTGTCCTGCGGGAAATGGGCGATGTACCGATTTTTCGGATTTACATCCAACATGCAGTGCAGGCCATGATTGAAGTCTTCCCCCTGACCGAGGTGCTCGTACGCGATCTGCCCCATTCGGGTCATAATCCTCATGCTCAGAACGACATAGATCGAATCCGTCAATTCAAGACCGACTTTCGTCAGCGGTGAGCCTAGGGGACCCATCAGGTAAGGGATCACATACATGGTCCTTCCTCGCATCGCGCCCGCGCACAGTCCCCGCAGTTTGCTGTACATCTCCGCCGGCGCCATCCAATTATTGGTCGGTCCCGCCTCTTCGCTCGTTGGCACGCATATAAACGTCCGCGCTTCGCTCCGCGCCACGTCGTCAACTGTCGAGCGGTGATAGTAACAGCCAGGGAGCTTCTTTTGATTCAGCCGGATCAGGATGCCGCGGGCCACGGCTTCGTCAATAAGCGCGTCTTTTTCCGATTCCGAGCCGTCGCACCAGAATACGCGGTCCGGCTGGCACAGTTTGGCTGTTTCTTCCACCCAGCGCAGAACGGCGGGATTGGCGGTGTTTGGTTTTGTCATGGCGATATGGGTCAATCAGTGTTGCGGTTCAAGCGCTTGCGTCTGCTGGCATCGGCCGGTCTCGTCTCATCGGCGGCGTTTAGCCCTTCATCGCGCGCCAAACCGCGTCTCAGCCCAATAGTTAAGTCCGCGGCAACCGATTGCAAGCCATTTCCCTCTGGCGCGCTATCATGCGAATTCGTCCCGCAATACTTTCCAGCGGATCGGGGCGGGCAGGGGAAAAAAAGGCGATTCGGGCAGCANNAACGTACCGCTACCCGAATCAAAATCCTATCACAGCGTACGGAGTTATTCACTTTTGTCAACGTATAAAATAAAGGATTTTACAAGGCTGAAAGGAGGGAATTCCATTTCATTTCTTCAACTCCAACTCCAGTTTATCGCGCTCCAGCCGCAGCCATTGCGCCCGGTGGTCGCCCTTGCGCAGCGGCGCCAGGATCGCGCACAACTGGTTCAATCGCTGCTGTTGCCCGGCAGCGTCACCCGCGCCATCTGCCTGCCGCAACGCCACCGCCAGGCGCGCGGTCAGGCAAACGGCCAGATGATCGGCGAGTTGGCCCCCGGCCGCGCGGCTCAATTCCGCCGCGTCCGCCCCGAACCGCCGAATCGCCTCCGACTCCTTCTGTCGCCCCTCCCAATCCCGGTCAGCGATGACCTGTTCAGCGATTGAAAGATAAGAATATCAACTTCAATAGCCAAGCGAACCGNNGCACTCTGGCGAGTGCCGCCATTGTCATTGTCTCCCTGCTGGCTTCCGTAAAGGAATCATAAAGAGGGGTCCTGGAATTATAACAGTCTTGGGTTTGACAAAAACGTTGAAATGAGATGCGCAGGTTTCGCGGGTGAAGACTTGCCGCTTTACAATCGGGCGCAAGGAGGCGAGATTCAGGGGTCTTTTGCGTGTTTCGAGTGTTTTTTATGACAGAAATTGACTTGAATTTGTGGGGGCTTTTTCTCGTGCCCATCGGCCTGTCGATTTGCTTTGGCGTCGCTCTTCTGGTCTGGCTGCGCGATGAAATCCGCGCCGGGGCTGGGGAAAAGAAGGACGGCCGGCGCTGAGAACGTGTTTTGAGAATCCCATGGGTATAGACCGGCTCCTGCCGAGCCACGGGATGAGCATTTCTTAAAAGCTGATCGCCAACATCAGTTTGCCCGCAGGATTTTTATTGGCATCCGGCGCATGACGGCTCAAGATGGATTCGTTATTCACATGCGACAGTTCATTGTTGAGGCATTCATTTTGTCCGCGCTGATGCGGGCGCGGGGGGACTTGAAGCCTCGGGCGGTATTGCGATGCGCTCTTATGCTCGCCACGTTTGCGCAGTGGATGCCTCCGGGCGTTGCGCGCGCGGCTGACTTGCCCGCGGGCGAAGCGGATCGTTCCCAGCCCTGGCAGGTTACTTCCTACGGCAATGAAGCCGGGCTGTCGCAGCAACGCGCCTTTGACATCGCATTCACCCCGGACGGAACGGTGTGGACGGCGTGCAGTGACGGACTTCGCCGGTTCGATGGATATGAGTGGAGTCGTTTTGACACAAATGATGGTCTGCCCAGTTCGTTTGTCAGGGCGTTGTGTGTGGACAACCTTGGGCGGCTCTGGGTGGGCTCCGATTCGGGCGCGGGCGTCTGGGATTTGCGGCGGCACATCTATGATCCGCTTGGATCGCAAAGCGGCATGGCCAACGCCAACGTGCGCGAAATTGATCAAGACCCCGACGGCACGCTCTGGTTTTCCTGCGATCAATGGCCCCAGACAACCGGCAAACCCGGCGGCCTGACCTCCCTGACGCCGGGCACCCCCGGCCGGTGGACAACTTATTACATGTCCAATGGCGTTCCCATGGACAATGTCATTGGCTATTTCCGCGATTCGGGCGGAAGACAGTTTGTATTGACACCCAACGCGTGGGGCCAGCGGCGGGCCGGTCAGTGGGGCGTTCCGGCAGATCCCGGCTACCAGGCGGAGGATCGCGTCCTGCAAATGGCCGAGGCGAAGGATGGCACGCTCTTTGCCCAAGGGGAATACACGCTGCTGACCCTGGCCAATGGCCGGTGGCAAGATCATCCTGGCAGCCGCACCCGGCTCCTGTGCGCCACTCGAACCGGTCAGATGGCCGCCGTGGAATGCAATTCCGCCCGCGGCCAGTTTTGGTTCAGCCTTTGGAACGGCACTCAGTTCGTCCGCGCTTCCGCTCCGGTTTCCTACCCGACGGGGACGGGCGCGCGGTTCTATCATTTGCGCCAGGCACCGGATGGATCGCTTTGGTGCGTCGGCTCCGGCATCTTGGCCCGCTGGGAGATCGACGCCCAAAAATGGACGTTTTTTCCCCAACTCCCCCCGCCTGTCGGGACGGACATTCAGGGCCGCGTCTGGTTTGCGGATGATTCGGGCGTTGCGCTTAATGCTGACGGCCATTTTCAAACGCTGGCTCCTGGGAAATACATGGGCTGGACTGATCTTGGACAAGTTCTGATCTGGGATGAAAGCCGCAAGCAATTGATGGCAACCGATCCCAAAAATCCGGCTCTGCGCACGGTGGTCGAAACCGGATGCGACGTCATTCACTTCGTCATTCCGGGTACCAACGGTGTCTTCTGGATACTGGGCCAGGACAAGAAAGGGAACGGCACCGTCGCCCATTATGATAAGGGCCGGACAACGATCCTCACCCCGCGGGAATTCGACGGCCAGGAACTGTCATCGGGCGTTTGCTATCCGGGGGGACAAGTGTTGGTGGTGACACACCAGCGGGACAACAACCTGTTTGGCCTGGCGCGGGTCGGCGACCGCAGAACCGAGTGGCTGCCATTTGCATCGGGGCCGCTGCCGTTGGCTTATCCGTACGTGCTCTTTGGCGCCCGGCGCATATGGGTAATCGGGTATTCCGGGCTTTATGGACAGTCCCCCACCAACGCGGGTATTTGGGAAAAAGTCACCGCGTTTCCCGATACGGGTTTTGGCGCCTCTTTGGCCACCGATGAGGAAGCGTTTCTGGTTTTTTCCGGCGGCGCCACGGGTCGCGCCGGTTGTGCCCTTTATTCCGCGGGCAAATGGAGATGGGTCCATGGTGAATTCTCCCATCCGTTTTTTGGCAGCCACAAAGGCGTCGTTTACTTGTCGGGGCGAAACGGCGTGTTCATCCGGCGGCAGCCCGGCACGTTGGATTTTGATTTTCTCCAGGTTCCTGGCGACGCTTATGTCAACATATCCGTCGATGACCGATCTGGCGCGCTCTGGCTGGGGTCCTCGGACGGCACCTTCCGCTACCAGCCAAGCCGCACCCCGCCGCACACCATTGCTGAGGCTTCGGCAAGCGAAGTGCGCCAAGGGGCGCCGCTGCCCGTTTCCTTTCGCGCCCGGGCGCGCTTTGAACCCCCTGCCGCCCCGGCCTCCTTCCGTTACTCCTGGCGGGTTGACAACGAACCCTGGTCCGGGTTTCAGCCCTGGCCCGGAGAATCGTTGTCGTTGCCAAAACTGCATCCGGGCCGGCACCTTCTGGAGGTGCGGGCGCGGGATGCCGACGACAATGTGGACCCAATCCCCGCAAGGGTGAAGTTCGCGATTCTGGCCGAGCCGTGGCAAAGCCAGATCTGGTTTGAGATGGTGGCCGTCCTGTTGGGGCTTCTCTTGGTCTGGCTGATCTGGTTGAGCATCTCCAATTTCCGGGAGACTGCCCGCGCCAACGCCTCTCTGCGCCAGGAAATCAGTGTCCGCCGCCAGACCGAAGGCGATCTGGAGCGGGCGCGCGGCGAATTGGAGCGGCGGGTTCTAGAGCGAACGAAACAATTGACCCGCTCGAACGAAAACCTCATCCATGAAGTGGCCGAGCGCCAGCAGGCCGAGAAACTCAAGTTCCAGATGGAGGAGCAGTTGCACCAGTCTCAGAAAATGGAGGCGGTCGGCACCCTTGCCGGCGGCATTGCCCACGACTTCAACAACATCCTTGCCGTCATCGTTCCGTATTGCGTCATGGTTATGGAGGAGCTTCCTAATCGCCCGGATTTGCAGGACCACCTTCGCCATGTCCTCAACGCTGCCGACCGCGCGAAAAACCTCGTCCAGCAAATCCTCACCTTCAGCCGCCGCCGCCACCTCCAACGCAAGGTCTGCGATCTGCTTCCCATCGTCAAAGAAGTGCTCCAATTGTTGCGATCCGTCCTTCCCTCCACCATCGCGATGTCCCAGAAGATCAATCCAGTCCATCCTGTCCTTGCCGATCCGACGCAGATTCATCAAGTCATCATGAACCTCGCCATCAACGCCCAGCATGCCATGGCGGGCCGCCAAGGCGTGCTGGAGGTGGGCCTGGACGAAATCCTGGCCGATGCCGGCTTATGCGAACGCAATCCCGATTTGCGCCCCGGCCTTTATGTCCGAATTTCCGTCCGCGACAACGGCTGCGGCATTTCACCGGAAAACCTCAAGCGGATTTTTGACCCCTTTTTTACCACGCGTGACGCTGGCAAAGGCACCGGCCTGGGCCTGGCCGTGGTGCATGGCATCGTCCAAAATCACCAGGGCGCCATTCTTGTTGAGAGCGAACTGGGCAAGGGCGCCGTGTTCCATGTGCTGCTCCCGGCGCAGACCGAGTCTGTCGATTCCGTACCGCCTACCGTCCCGATGCCGCCCCCCTCCCATGGCGAGCATATCCTTCTCGTCGATGACGAACGGGAGATCATCGAAGTCCTCCGCCGCGTTCTGGCCCGCACCGGTTACAAAGTCAGCGCCCACTCCAATCCACGCGAGGCGCTCGACGATTTCATCGCGCGCCCGGCGGACATCGATTTCGTCTTGACCGACCTCACGATGCCCGGCATGAGCGGGCTGGAACTTGCCAAGAGAATCTATGAACTCCGCCCGGACCTTCCCCTGGTCATCACCACCGGCTTCGGCGGCGACCTCATCACTCCGGCGCAACTGGCCGAACTTCCCAACATCCGGCGAGTCGTGGACAAACCATTGAGTTCGGAAAGCATCATGCGCCTCATCGCCGAACTGCTTCGCCCCGGCACTCCCGGCGGGCCGGACAAAGCATAGAGCAGCACATTGCTGTCCAGCAGCACGTCAGCCGCGGGCATTTCTCTCCTCCCGCGATGGCATGCGGCCCACCTTTCCGCCAAATGACCCGATCATCCGCAGAATCTCCTGCCGCGCTTTTTTCCGGCGCAGGTCGGTCTTGGTCAAATAGCCCAAGGCTTCCCGCACCAGAGAGTTGACGCTGGTGCCCTGTTCCACTGCCAGAGCGCGGGCGGCGCGCCATGTTTGTTCGTCAATCGTCAAATTCACCGTTTTCATGCCAACAAAGTGCCTTTGTTCCTTTGCCCCGTCGAGGCCTCTTCCACGACACGCGGGACGCGTTCCACTGTCATCCAGAACCGGATCATTGAGATGCTCCCAAAGTCCGCCCCCGTTATGTTTTGCAAAACCTGCGCTCCTGTCGTAGTTGTTTTAATCCGCCGCGGGCCGGTTGATCCGGGCTGGCGGGCGTTTTATGAGACCTGATGTCGAAATCTACGATACGACCTTGCGCGATGGCAGCCAGGGCGAAGGCATCAACTTCTCCGTGATGGACAAGTTGCGCATCGCCGGTCGCCTTGATGCTTTCGGCGTCCATTATATCGAAGGCGGCTGGCCCGGTTCCAACCCCAAGGACATCGAGTTCTTCCTCCAGGCCAGGCGCAGGAAATTCAAGAGCGCCCAACTCGCCGCCTTCGGCTCGACCCGCCGCAAACTGGTCAACGTGGCCGACGATGAACAGGTGCGGCTGTTGCTCGAAGCCCAGACGCCCGTCGTCACCATTTTTGGCAAGACCTCCGAGTTGCACGTCACAGAAGTCCTGGATTGCTCGCTGGACGAAAATCTCGCGATGATCCGCGACACCGTGCGATTTTTGAAAGACCACGGCAAAAAGGTCATCTACGACGCCGAACATTGCTTCGACGGCTACAAGCTGAATCCCAAATACGCACTGGCGACATGGAAAGCGGCCCAGGATGCCGGGGCGGATTTCGTGGTGCTTTGCGACACAAACGGCGGTTGTCTGCCGGACGAAATCGCGAATATCACGCGGGTTGCGTGCGAGAAATTGAGTTGCAAAGTCGGCATCCACACGCACGACGATATCGGCCTCGGAGTCGCCAACGCGCTGGCGGCGCTGGACGCCGGGGCTGTTCACGTCCAAGGCACGATCAACGGTTACGGCGAGCGGACTGGCAATTGCAATCTTGTCAGTGTGATTCCATGCGTGGCGCTGAAATTAAAAAAGTCCTGTGTGCCGGAGGAATCTTTGGCGCAATTGAGGAAGCTTTCGCAGTTCGTGGATGAGATTGCGAACATGCCGCATAACCCGCGCCTTCCATGGGTTGGTTCGGCTGCGTTCGCGCACAAAGGCGGGATGCACGTCAATGCCGTGCAAAAACTCGCGTCGAGTTACGAGCACATCAATCCCAAACTCGTTGGCAATTCCCGCAACATTCTCATCAGCGACCTCGCGGGCCGCAGCAACATCGTCATGAAGATGAAGGTTGGAGAACTGGGTTTCAAACTTCGCAACGACACGCCGGAACTCAAGCCGATTCTGAGGCGGATCAAAGAATTGGAGAATGAAGGCTATGAGTTTGAAACGGCGGAAGCGTCTCTCACGCTGCGAATCCAGGAAATTGTCGGCAAGAGAAAACTGCCGTTTGAAGTCAAATCTTACAACGTTACGATGCGGCGCAGTGGAAACCTGTCTCTTTGCGAGGCAAAGGTGAGTGTCCAGGCCAAAGGCAAAGTGACAACCGCAACCGCCAAAGGCGACGGCCCTGTCAACGCGCTGGATAAAGCGCTGCGTGGCGCCCTCGTAAAATCATTTTCCGATTTGAAGGCGGTGTCGCTCACCGACTATAAAGTGCGCATCCTGGAAAAGTTGGAAGTCTCAGAGCGCTTTCAAAAGGCCGAGGTTGAATCGGTGAGCAAGATGCCAACCCGTGACGGAGGCTTGCAACCGCGCAAGCCGGTTCCCACGGGAACGGCTTCGAGAACACGGGTGTTGATCCAATCCACCGACGGCAAGCGCGAGTGGGGCACGGTCGGCGTGGACGACAATATCATCGAGGCCAGCTTGCAGGCGCTGGTGGACTCCATGGAGTACGCACTGTTAAAAAAATAGGTCAAAAACTAATGCCCGAAATTCCCAAAGCCTACGAACCCCAGGCCGTTGAGGAGAAATGGCGCCAGTTCTGGCTCGACCGGAAGTGCTTTGTCGCCAATCCGCTGTCGCGCAAGCCGGCCTACTCCATTGTCATTCCGCCCCCCAACGTCACCGGCGTGCTCACCCTGGGGCACGTCCTCAACAACACCATCCAGGACATCCTGGCCCGCCTGGCCCGCATGAAGGGGCGCGAAGTGTTGTGGCTGCCCGGCACGGACCACGCCGGCATTGCCACGCAGGCCGTTGTCGAGAAGAATTTGCGCAAACTCGGCCTCATGAAATCCCGCGACGACCTCGGCCGCGAGAAGTTCCTGGAGAAAGTGTGGGAGTGGAAGGAGAAGCACGGCGGCATCATCATCCAGCAACTCAAGATGCTGGGCGCTTCCTGCGATTGGTCCCGCGAGCGTTTCACCATGGACCCGGAGTACTCGCTCTGCGTTCAAAAAGTGTTCGTCGAGCTTTACAATAAATCCTTGATCTATCGCGGCAAGCGCATGGTCAATTGGGACCCCGCCGCCCAAACCGCCCTCTCCGATGAGGAGGTCGATATGGTCGAGCAACAGGGGCATCTTTGGTACTTCAAATATCCCCTGGCTGGCGCGGACGGCTTTGTCGTCGTCGCCACCACCCGCCCGGAAACGATGCTGGGCGACGAAGCCGTGGCGGTGCATCCCCAGGACCCGCGCTACGAGAATTTGCGCGGCAAGAAGGTACTCCTGCCGCTCCGCGACAAGCCCATTCCCATCATTCTCGATGAGTTGGTCGATCCGAAGTTCGGCGCCGGCTGTGTCAAAGTGACTCCCGCCCACGATCCCGCCGACTACGAAATGGCGCTGCGCCACCACCTGCCGCTGACGGTTGTTATCGCGCCCGACGGTTCGATGACGGGCACCGCGGGGGCGGAGTTCGCCGGCCTGGACCGCATGGAGGCGCGCAAAGCCGTGCTGGCGAAAATGGAAAGCCTCGGCCTTCTGCTCAAGACGGAAAATTACGCCCATCGCGTCGGCCACAGCCAGCGCAGCCACGTTCCCATCGAGCCGTACCTCAGCGAGCAATGGTTCCTGCGCTATCCCGCCGTGGCCCCCTCGATGACTGCGGTCGAGAACGGCCAGATTCGGTTTTTCCCCGAGCGCTGGAGCAAGACCTATCTCCATTGGATGGTCAACATTAAGGATTGGTGCATCTCGCGCCAGCTCTGGTGGGGCCATCGCGTGCCGGTTTGGTACAAAGACGCCGAAATTCGCTGTCAAATCGATTCGCCCGGCGACGGCTGGCGGCAGGACCCGGACGTGCTGGACACCTGGTTCAGTTCCTGGCTCTGGCCCTTCGCCACCATGGGCTGGCCCGCGAAAACGGAGACGCTCGAGAAGTTCTATCCCACCTCCGACCTGGTCACCGGGCCGGACATCATCTTCTTCTGGGTCGCGCGCATGATCATGGCGGGCTATGAGCTGACCGGCCAGGCGCCCTTCGCCAACGTCTATTTCACCGGAATTATTCGTGACAAGCAGGGCCGCAAAATGTCCAAGAGCCTGGGCAATTCCCCGGACCCCCTCGACCTCATCGGCCAATATGGCGCCGACGCCCTGCGCTTCGGAGTGATGCGATCCGCGCCGCTGGGGCAGGACGTTCTCTACGATGAACAGCAGGTGGAGCTGGGCCGCAATTTCTGCAACAAGCTCTGGAACGCCTGCCGCTTCCGCCAGCTCCAGGCCGGAGAGACCCAGGGCGAGATCGATCCGCTCCTTCTCACCCGCGATGACCAATGGATCCTCCTCCGGCTCGACGCCGCCATCCGCGAATTGGACGCCGCCTTTGCCGAATACAAATTCAGCGACGCCGCCGCCGTGCTCTACCGCTTTTTCTGGAGCGAGTATTGCGATTGGTA
>PLGF01000002.1 GCA_003138485.1 Verrucomicrobiales bacterium
GGATTGCGCGAGTGGGCTGAACGATTGCAATCCTTTCAGGATTGCGCGAGTGGGCTGAATGATTGAAATCCTTTCAGGATTGTTCAGGGCGCCCATTTTGAGGGACTATGTTCCAAACCGAGCCGGCTTCTTCACTGTCCCGCGCGGCGGCGGGCGGGCGGAAAAACTCCATTTGCGGGTCTTTGAAAAATTCGTAGGTCCTGAAGACGCGGATGATATGCAGCAGGTCGGATTTGTCGTAATTGCGGTTGACCTCCGCCGCGGCAATCAAATCCGCCAGTTTTGAGCGGAGAGAACGGTTGCATTCCGGCTGGTTTGGTGTTTACTTACTGCCATGAGCGAAAGCGTCGTTGCACAGAATCCTGAAATCCTCGGTGGCACGCCGGTATTCATGGGTACGCGTGTGCCCGTGCGCAACCTGCTTGATTACCTGGAAGGCGGTTACACGCTCGATGAATTTCTTGATGACTTCCCCGGAGTGACCAAAGCCCAGGCGGTTGCGTTTCTGGAGCAAGCCAGCGCCAGGCTCCTGGTGGCGGCTTGAAATGAGAGTTGTTCTCGACGAGTGCCTGCCAAAGCGATTGACTCGCGAACTGCCCGGGCATGAGGTTTGCACGGTTCAGCAAATGGGATGGAGTGGAATTTCAAATGGCAAGCTTCTCGCTCTGATTCATGGTCAGTTTGACGCTTTCATCACCGTGGACAGCAATCTGGCGTACCAGCAAAATCTCTCCACGCTGCCAGTGGCGGTGGTTGTGCTGCGAGCGCAGTCCAATAAAATCGAAGACATTCGCCCCCTCTTGCCGGGCCTGCTGGCGGCGCTGGCTATCCTCAAACCGGGTGACTTGCGCGTCCTGGGCGGCTCGCTGCTTTAGCCCGGCTTTCGCAACGGGAGGATGATGTCAACTATTCGACTTTCCCCACCTCACTGTCCGGCGCGGCGGCGGGCGGGGCGGAAAAACTCCATCTGCGGGTCTTTGAAAAATTCGTAGGTCTTGAAGACGCGGATGATTTGCAGCAGGTCGGATTTGTCGTAATTGCGGTTGACCTCCGCCGCGGCAATCAAATCGGCCAGGAGCGTGCGAAATGGTATGACGGCATCGACGCCTTTGGCGCGGAGCAGGGCGATGGTCTGCTCGCGGGCCTTGGCCGTCTGGGCCAGCGCCGGAACGATGAGAATCTTGAGCAGAGGCACGTCGGAACTGAAGTTGCGCGCGGCCTGCTGAAATATGGCCGGCTCCACAAACCGGAACATCGCGGGCGCGTTCTCCAGGATGGCGGGGCCAAACGATTCGCTGTGCCAGCCGCGCACCACCACCACCGCGCGCGCCGCCGCCGCGAGGTCCCCGGATGTCAACACGAATGGCATCGGCTCCGCCCGTTCCCGCGGACGCGGGTTCCAGACAAAGAAATCGATCCCGTCCCGCTCCGGCTTTTCCCGCGCCGTGTACTTGCGGCTCTGCCGGACGAGGAAGCCGTGCAACTCGAAGTATTCGCGGACAATGGTTTCGCTTACGGCGGACATATTAAGCGCGCGAAGGTTGGGCCGCGGGCGCCGCCAATACCTGGCGGACCCACGCCGGCGCGATTTTATGGCCCGGCTCCGCCAGGCCGATGCGCCGCGCCAGCACAAACTTGATTTCGCCGCCGGTGACTTTCTTGTCCAGGAGCATGGCGGCCAGCAGCCCGTTGCGTTGCGGCGGCGGCAGTTGAATGGAGACAGGCAGGCCCGCGCGCGCCAGCAGGGCCTCGATGCGCGCCGCCTCCGCCCCAGGCAAGCCGCAGACGCGCGCGGAGAGCTTCGCCGCCGCGACTTGTCCGATGGAGATGGCTTCGCCGTGGAGGAATTTGCCATAGCCGGAAATGGCTTCGATGGCGTGGCCGATGGTGTGGCCGAAATTCAGAATGGCGCGCAGGCCCGATTCGGTTTCATCCTGGCGAACGACCTCGGCTTTGAGTTGACAGCAGCGGGCCACGACCGCGGCCAGGACCGCGGCGTCCCGCTTGAGCAGCAGCAGCAAGTCGCGCTCCAGGCGCGCAAAGAGCGCCGCGTCGCTGATGATTCCGTATTTGATGACCTCGGCCAGGCCGGCGCGGAACTGGCGCGAGGGCAGAGTGCGCAAAGCGGCCAGATCGCACAGGACCAATCGCGGCTGATAAAAGGCGCCCACCAGGTTTTTGCCGGCCTTGAGATTGACTCCCACTTTGCCGCCCACCGAGCTATCGACCTGCGCCAGCAAGGTCGTGGGCGCCTGGACAAACGCGATGCCCCGCAGGTAAGCCGACGCGACAAAGCCCGCCAGGTCGCCGACGACGCCGCCGCCCAGAGCCACGATGAAAGAAGTTCGCTCGAGGCGATGGCGGGCGAGGCGGTCGCAACAGAATCGCACCATGTCGAGGCTCTTGGACGTTTCCCCCGCGGGAACAACCAGCAGCACGGGGTCGATGCCCGCCTTGCGCAAAGACGCCAGGGCCGCCTTGGCGTATAGCGGCGCGACATTTTTATCGGAGATGACGGCGCAGCGTTTTCCCAATTTGAGCCGGGCGCAATGACCGCCCAGGGTGGAAAGGATCTTTTCCCCAATGCAGATGGGATAGCTCCGGCTGCCTAATGAAACATCGACGGTGCGCACAGTGAGCCGAGCATAAGCGGTCCGGGGGCGTGGTTCAATGTTCAAAGTTTTACACTTTGCACTTTGCGCGGCGGACGCCATATTTCGGGTATGGACAAAAGCCAAATCGCGGAAATTCTGGCGGAGATCGGCACGTTGCTTGAATTGAAAGGGGAGGTCGTCTTCAAGACGCGGGCCTACGCCAACGCGGCGCGGACGATTGAGAGCCTGGGCGAACCGCTGGACAAGATTATTGCCGAAAATCGCCTGGGGGAAATCAAGGGGATTGGCGAGGCGCTCCAAAAGAAAATCACGGAACTGGCCGCAACCGGCAAGCTGGCCTATTATGATGAACTCAAGGCCTCCATTCCTCCGGGGCTGTTGGAAATGCTGCAAATTCCGGGCCTGGGACCCAAGAAGGTCAAGGCGCTCCACGACAAACTCGGCCTCCAGACCGTCGCCGAGCTGGAAGCCGCCTGCGCCGCCGGCAAAGTGGGGGCGCTGGATGGTTTCGGGGAAAAAACACAGGCCAATATCATCGAAGGGATTCAACGCCGCCGCGCTTATGCCTCGCGGCATCTGGTCAGTCAGGCGCTGCCCATCGCCGAGTCGCTTCTGGATGCCCTGCGGTCGCACCCGGATGTCATCCGGTGCGGTTCGGCGGGCAGTTTGCGGCGGCGCCGCGAGGTCATAGGCGACATTGATTTGCTGGCTTCCTCGAAGAAGCCGGGCAACGTTCTGGAGTTTTTCACCCATCAACCGGCGGTTCTGAGCGTGATCGCCCAAGGGGGGACCAAGGCCAGCGTGCTGCTGGAGGGCGGCATTCAATGCGACCTCCGGGTGGTGGGCGACGCGGAATTCCCACCGGCCTTGATGTATTTTACAGGAAGCAAGGAACATAACATCCAGATGCGGCAAAGGGCCGTCGCCCGCGGGTTGCGCCTCAATGAATACGGCCTGTTCCGTTCCAACGCCGAAACGCGCGATCCGGCCCTGCGCGTGGACGGCAGGACGGAGGAGGAGATTTTTCAGCAACTCGGCCTCCATTATATCCCCCCGGAACTGCGCGAGGACACCGGCGAGATCGCGCTGGCGGAAAAAGGCCCGCTGCCGCGGCTGGTGGAGTGGAGCGATCTGAAAGGCTCGCTGCATAACCATTCCACCTGGAGCGACGGCCACCAGCGCCCGTCGGAAATCGCGCAGGCCATGGACGAGTTGGGCCTGGCCTATTGGGCCGTCACCGACCATTCCAAGTCTTCCTTTCAGGCCAATGGCCTGGATGCCGGGCGGGTCCGGCAGCAGGTCCGGGAGATCAAACAGATCAACGAGCGCCTGGCCGGGGAAGGCAGCGAATTCCGCCTGCTGACGGGCACCGAGGTGGATATTCTGAAGGATGGCAAACTGGATTTGCCGGACGACCTGCTCGCCGAGTTGGACGTGGTGGTGGCGAGCCTTCACCAGAGTTTCAATCAGAGCGAGGAAGAAATCACCGCGCGGCTGATCGGCGCGGCGCGGAACCGATACGTGCATATTCTGGGCCATCTGACGGGGCGGCTGCTGCTGGAGCGCGAACCTTACAAAGTCAATCACCACGCGGTGATCGAGGCTTGCGCCGCGACGGGCACATGGATCGAATTGAACGCCAGCCCGCGCCGGTTCGACATGGACTGGCGCCACTGGCCTTACGCGAAATCCAAAGGCGTCAAGTGCGCCATCAATTGCGACGCGCACCGCCTCGAACACGCCGGCTTCCTGCGTCTGGGCGCGGGCATCGCGCGCAAGGGCTGGCTTGAGAAAAAGGACGTCATCAACACTTTGCCACTGGAGAAACTGCGCGCGGAACTGCAACGGAAACGCTCGCGAAAGGATTAATATTTGGATTAAGATTAAGATCAGGATTAGGAATGGAAGGCGGGAACTTGCCAGACAACCATGCGCGCACTTGACATGCCGGCGGCCTTGACCATCGCCGGCTCGGACAGCGGCGGCGAAGCGGGCATCCAGGCGGATTTGAGAACTTTCGCCGCGCTTGGGGTGCATGGCGCCAGCGCGATCACATGCGTCACGGCCCAAAACCGAAACCGCGTGGCGCGCATCCATGCGTGTCCGCCCGCGATGGTGCAGGCGCAGCTTGAGGCGGTGGCCGGCTCGCTGCCCCTGGCGGCGATCAAGACGGGGATGCTTTATTCGGCGGCGATCGTGGGCGAGGTGGCGGCCTTCTGCAAACGAGCGCGCTCCCTCCCGCTGGTGGTGGACCCTGTCATGGTTTCCACGAGCGGGCGGCGGCTGCTGCAAGCGGGCGGCCTGGCGCGTCTCCGGCGGGACCTGCTTCCCCTGGCCGCGCTGGTCACTCCGAACGTGGCGGAAGCGGAGATTCTGACCGGGGAGAAAATAGCCACCGTGCAGGATCTGCGCGCCGCCGCCGCCGCGCTTTACCGGCGTTTTGGCTGCGCCGCCCTCGTCAAGGGGGGGCATTTGGCGGGCACGAGCGAGGCGGTGGATTTTCTTTACAGCGGCCGGGGAGAATGGATGCTGGCGGCGCCGCGCGTCAGGCGGAGCGGCCTGCATGGAACGGGCTGCGTGTATTCGGCGGCGATCACGGCCTGGCTGGCCCGCGGCCGCCCGCTGGAGCAGGCCGTCGAACTGGCCAAGAATCATATCACCGGCGTGATCGCCAATCCAAGGCTTGCGATTGGCGGAGCGTGGTTCTAATGTAGCCGCCAGGTTTTGGTATGCTGACATCTCACGAACTGTTTGGGTTTATGTCTCCTGCCCTGGCGGTGCGCATCATCGAATTCGCGCACGACAACAACAAGGAGCTTTACCGCACCGCCCTGGCCGCGGTCGCGGAGTCCAGAAAACTGCGGCCCGCTTTCCTGGAGCGCAGCCCGCGCCCGGCGCGCCACGCCGGCATGGCGGAGACGCTCGCCCGCCCCCGCCTGGAGCTTGTTTCCGCCAACCTCCTGCGCGACTGGCTGATGAAGGACAAAAAAAACATGCTTGCCGACTTTCTCGACGCGCTGGGCATCGCCCACAAAGACGGGGCGGTGGACGACCTGCCAGCCGGCGTCGAGGACGAAAAGCTGCGCGCCGCCGTGGAGAAGCTGCTGGCCAAGTATCCAGCCGAGGAAACCGCCGTCTATTTGAATGCCTTCTACACGATGAACGACGTGCGCTGGCCCAACCTGGAATCGATGCTCAAAGCCGAGCCGCGGCTCCAATTCGGCGCGTAGCCTCCGCAACCAATATGGATAAACTGCTGCTAATCGACGACGAAACGGACGTGCAGTATTCGTTCCGCCGCATTTTTGACCAGCCGGACATTGAGTTGACAACGGCCACCAGCGGGGAGGAGGGCTTGAAGATCATCCCGCGCCTGAAACCGGACCTGGTCATCATGGACGTTCGCATGGGCGGCATCAACGGCCTGGAGACCCTCCGCCGCCTCCGTCAACTGGACGCCAAACAAATGGTCATCATGATGACCGCCTACGGCACTACCCAGACGGCCATCGAGGCGATGAAGCTGGGAGCTTACGATTATCTCCTCAAGCCCTTCGACGTGCCGCGCCTCAAGCAAATCGTCCTCAACGCCCTCAAAGCCGCCCGCGACATGAAGCAGGTCGTCTCCTACGAGCCGCTGCTCGAATCGGAGGACTACGACGTGGGCATCATCGGGCGGAGCGAGGCGATGCAGGATGTTTTCAAGGTGATCGGCCAACTGGCTTCCAGCGACGCCACGGCGCTCATCACCGGCGAGAGCGGGACGGGCAAGGAGCTGGTGGCCCGCGCCATTTACCAGCACGGCAAGCGCAACGGCCGCCCCTTCCTGGCCATCAATTGCGCCGCCATCCCGGAAAACCTCCTGGAAAGCGAATTGTTCGGACACGAAAGAGGCGCGTTCACCGGGGCGACGGCCCAGCGGATCGGGAAATTCGAGCAATGCGACGGCGGGACGATCTTTCTGGATGAAATTGGCGACATGACACTCTCGACGCAGGCGAAGATTTTGCGCGTGCTGCAATCCGGCTCCTTCGAGCGGGTGGGCGGGAACCAGCCCATTCAGGTCGATGTGCGCGTCATCGCGGCGACCCACAAACCGCTCGAGGAGGCGGTCGCGGCGCGGGAATTCCGGGAGGATTTGTTTTACAGGCTCAACGTCGTGCGCATTCACATCCCGCCCCTGCGCGACCGCCGGACGGACATCCCGCTGCTGGTCAATTATTTTCTCAAGAAATTCGGACAAGTCCAGGGGCGCGCCCCCAAATCCATCGTGGCGCCGGCCGTGGAGATGCTCGAGCGCTTCCACTGGCCGGGCAACGTGCGGGAATTGGAAAACGTGATGCAGCGCGCGCTGGTCATGGCAAAGGGCGAAGTCATCCTCCCGGGCGATTTGCCCCAACTCATTTCCAACGGACGCGCCCCGGCGGCCCCTGAAAGGGCCGGCGGACCGGCCCCGCTAGCCGCGCCCGCAGCCGAGCCGCCTGCGGACGTGACGGCGCTGACACGCACGCTTTTCCTGTGGGCGCGGGAGAACCCCAAGCTCAAAATCCTTCCCGCCGTCGAGCGGGAACTCATCATCCAGGCGCTTCTGGAATGCAAGGGCAACCAGGTGCGGGCGGCCAAATTGCTCGGCATCTCGCGCGCGACGCTGCGCAAGCGCGTCGAGAAATTCGACATCAAACAGGAGTTGGCCATCCAATAGCCGCCCCTTGGGAATGGCTCCGCGGGAGCGTCGCCCTACCGGGGCGTTCCTGGTAGGGCGACGCTCCCGCGGAACCGGGGCTTCATTTACTGCACCAGGACGCGATAGAACCGCGCGACGGTGGCCGGGTTGGGGTCCGTCCACTGCAAGGTCTGGCCGTTGCCGGACAGATTCGTTGCCAGCGTCGTCCACCCGCCGAGACTCGACGTGGAGCTTTGCACCGTATAAGATTTATTGACAACCGACGGCCATTGCAGCGTGAAGAACCCCGCCGCGGGCGCCGAGGAAGGCAGTAATTTAAAGACCGACGTCGCATCCAGCGGATTGGTTCCGGCGACGTACTCCTCCCAGTTGGAGGCGCCATCCCCATCGGGGTCGGCGTTGGCGGCGGAAAGGGCGTTGGAGACGGCGCCGAAATAGAGCAGACGCCAGGTGTCGGGAATGCCGTCGTGCCAACTGGAGCCGGTGCGGTTGCCGACGGTCACCAGGCCGTCCTGGGCGGTGAGATGGAAGAGGGCCAGGCCGTTGGGCGAGGCGGAGAAGTGGTTGAAGTGGACCCGATACGATGAGTTGGACGTGGCGCAGGCAGGCAGCGGGATGGTCAGCGTGCCGATCAGGTTCGTCCCACTGACACCGGCCGCGTTAGTCGAGAGCCAGGCGGCGGTGTAGTTGTTGGGCGCCTGCGAGATAATCGCCCAAGGCGCGCCCAGATTGGCCACCGGCGAAAAACCGATCGCGCTGGTAATGGGAGGCGATCCCTCCAGGGGATCGACTTCGACGTTGAACATCAAGATGCTAACCGGCAGCGAATCCGCCGCCACGACGCTGATGGGAACCTGGGCCGTGAGGTTGGAGGCTTGGACCTGGCCGGCCGCGACGGACACGTAACGCGGGCCGCTCAACGCCATTTTGGACGGCGGAAGGGGCGGCAAGGCCGCCTTGGCGCTTAACTGCACCGGCTTCGGGTAAAGCACCGGCATCCACTTCGTTCCGGACCATATCCGGTTGTAATTGTTGAGACGCGGGTCCAGGGAACGCAGCAGGGTGACATAGACATCGTCCACGTTGATTTGGCCGTCGCCATTGGTGATGAGGTTAATCGCCGCCTCGCTGGCGGTGTAATAGTTGTTGACCGATCCGTCGGAGGAATCCATCGCGTCGTAATACGGGTTGTTGTCGAAGCCGGCCTTTCCGGCGCATTCCATCGTTTGAATGACATCGTCATCCAGCAGAACGGCATTGCCAAAATCCCCAATGTTATACCAGTTGAACGGGAAGACGTCGCCGACCAGATGGGCGCTGGCGGGGGCGTTGTTGCTGAGAACCGTGATTGCTTTGACAGCGTTCAGGCCCGTGCCGTTGGTGGGGCCGTTGGTGGGCGCCTGGATGAAGACATCGATCGGCAGCCCGCAACAGGCCGGCGCGTCAAACGAGCTGGCCGAGGGGTAGCTGATTTGGAGCGTATAGGGGTTGCCGGGCGCGGCGCCCGCCGGGACAACGAATGAGAGCGTTCCGAGAACCGCAAGCCCGCCATCAAGGTCAAGGTAGAAAGCCCTTTGCGCGGCGGCGGACAGGTACATCAGCTCGTACGAGGGGGTGAGGTATAGATTGGTCACCGGCGGGACCACAAGCCAGGCGACCTCCGTGGTGTCAGGCTGGGTGGTCAGGACGCCGGGGTTGGTCACGCCGTTGAGGAGGATGCTCGGTGGAAGTTCCTCCCACAACACAGGGGTCGTGTTTGGAATTTCCTGCAGCAGGTCGCTTTCAAAATGCGCCACGGGGGCCAGCGTCGGACCGTTGTTGGTCACTGTCAAGTTAAACTGCAGCGTGTAGATGGGAAGGCTGGCGGGAAGCTCGGTAAACGTCACCGGAGCGGTGAATTGCAGGTTGAGAGCGGTGATGAAATGGGTGGAAACCGGGCCGCTCTGAAAACCCCAGGTCAACTGGTCCCCGACCACGTTGGAAACGGAGAGATTGTTGCTGGAGACCGTGCTGGGGGCAAGACCGGTCGCAAACCCGCGGACCTGGAGCACCACGTTATTGGTGATGTTGAGGTTCAACGTGGTGCCGCTGGCCACGCTCACGCCGCTGCTGCCGTCGTTCGTCGGCGTTGTGCCGTCTATTGTGTAATACAGGTTGGCGCCTGGAGTAATATCCGTCAGAAGGATGTTGGCAGGGTTATCCCCGGTGATGATCGGATTCCCAGTGACAAACTGGTATCGCGCCGAAACCACCGGGCTGGACGACCGCCCGGACGATTCCCCAATGGCATAGATGGTCACGTCGTTGGTGCCCGGCAGCCGCGTGATGGCGGCACTCACGTTGGCGGGGTCCGACCCGTCGCCAGGATAGAGCGGCGGCTGGGTGGAGCCGGCCCCCGGGCGCGGGATGAGGGAGCCGGTGGGCCCGTAGGTGATGTAAGTCTGAGTGGCTCCCTCGGCCGCAATCGCTATGGTCACCAGACTGTTGAAGGTGGCGCCGGTGGACTGGTTAAAAACCGAAGTGCCCCCCGGAGGCGGAAAGGTCACGTAGCCGATTTCCGGCGCCGCCACCGCCGCCTGTGGGGCGTTGGGCTGAAACACGCGCAGGGCGTTGGCGGCGGAGTCCACCACATAAAAGCCTGAATCATAGATGTCCACTCCCAAACCCGCCGGCGACATGAATTCGGCGGTCCCGGGCGGCCCATCCACCAAGCCCCGCACTCCAGGCGTGCCGGCGACGGTCTCCACCGCGTAGCCGATCGTTCCGTACGAGTTGGTGTAAAGAAGGTTGCGAATGACATTGTTGCCGGTGTCTGAGATAAGCAGGTTCCCGGTGGAGGCGACCCAAAGAATGCCGGAAGGTTCGGCGAACAACGCGTCGGTCGCCGTGATGGAATCGTAGAAGCCGCTCATTCCGAAAGTTCCCGCCACGACCGTCACCGTCTGGTTGCTGATCATGCTGATGACATTGTTGCCGGTGTCACTGACCCAGATATTGCCATTGTTGTCCACGGCCACGCCGGTGGGAGTGCTGAATTGATAAATCTTGCCGGTGGCAACGTTGGTGGCGGCAATCGTGGTGACGTTGGTGTTGGAATCGATCTTGCGGATGAGGTTGTTATTCTGGTCGGCGACGTAATAATTGCCCAGACCGTCGGCGGCGATGCCGGTGGGATAATTGAAGGTGGCCGTCGCGCCGGGTCCGTTGTTGGTTCCGGTGACTCCGGCAATGCCGGCGAAGTTGGTCACCCCGCCCGCATAACTGACGAAGCGAAGCTCCTGGTTGCCTTGATCGACAACGATCAGCCCGCCGGCGGTCGCGACGATGCCCGTGGGGTGGTTGAATTTGGCGAACGGCCCCACGCCGTTGTTTGTGCCGGGGCTGAAGCGATTGGACACGCCCGCAAAGAGCGTTAATTCTCCAGAACTGGGTTTAAACTGTAGCAGCCGGTTGTTTGACGAATCGGTGATGTAAACGTTGCCGTCCGCACCGGTGGCAACGCCGTTGGGTTCGTAAAGATTGGAGGAAATGACCGTTGCGACGAACTGCGCCCGCGCGCCCGAGGCGAGCAGGAACAGAGCGGCGATGCCCAGGAGGCACCGCCGCCCTGCGGACATTCCACATGAAGAGTGGAGAATCATGATTATGGCTGCAGATCCAGCCGATAGAACCGCGGGCCGGCGCTGTAGTTAGACTCAATGAACTGATAGTTGTTGCCGTCACCCACAATGGTCTTGACGGCCGTCCAAACGGGCTTGTTCAGGGACGGCGTCGATTGCAGGATGTAGGTCTTGCCAGGCGCGGTCAGCCAGGTAAAGCCAACGTCTTTGACGCCGACGTTGTTGAGAGCCGCCGAGGTGAATTGGAGTTTGGACTGCGCGTTGGTCGGGTTCGTCCCGGCCACGTACTCCTGCCAGTTGAGCATGCCGTCGCCGTCAGCATCGACGTTGTCGGCTGCCAGAGGGCTAGTGTAGCTGCCGAAGAAGTGGGCGCGCCACTCGTCGGAGGAAATCTGCGCGGGCTGCAGCGCGGCCGAGTTCACCCAGACCTGTCCCGGCAGACTTTCGAATTGGTAGGATGTCGAGATGTCCGGCGCGCCATCCACTCCCTGGAAATGCAGCGCATAGGACTGCCCGGTTTGAGCCGTGGCGGGCACCTGGAATGTAATGACGCCCAGATAATTGCTGCCTTGCAGGGCTGACGCGAAGGCGCCCAGGCCCCAGAAGCAGGCAATGTCGTTGGCGGAATTACCCGGCAGTTTGGTCGGGTTTTGCACACCGGCCGCGGGCGTGAATGTGATGGCTCCGGGGGCCGGAGCAGCGCCCTCAGCGGTTACAATGGCGCGGAATTGCAGGCCGGACACGCTATAGCCCGCCCCGATTTTCGCATAGACGGGTATGGAGCAAGTCGAGCCTGGCTGCACGCCGGTCTGGGGGACAGCGCCTACGAGGGCCTGCCGAAGCCAGACCTGTCCGGGCGGGGTGCCGCCGCCAGATGTCTTGGAANNGCGCGGAACCGGATCCAGTTATTGGTGTCCAATCCCACGGAGCGTTGCAGGATCGTTTCCCAATCCAGGAAGGTGATCAGTCCATCGCCATTGTCCGGCGGATAAACGTCCATGTCGTTGTAAGCATCGGTGAACACAGGAGGAACGCGGATGCCGACGGAGGCATACATGGCGTTGTTGACGTCGCCATTGTCCAGGCTGCCGTCGCCGAATTCGCCGGCGTTGTAACCGTTGGCGGGCGAGGAGTCGCCTGCGAAATAGACGGGATCGGTGATGGTCAAGGTGGTGTTAAGGCCCAAGAGCGCCACGCCGCTCTGGTTGCCATCAGAGGTGCCGGAGGGGTTGAGGATGGACAGGCTGTAAGTCTGACCCTTGGTGACGGTCTTGGGGATGGGAATTTCCAACAACGACAGCGCGCCATGACCTTGGATCGTCAGCCCGGAATTGGTGTAGGTATTGACGAGGATCTCCTGCGAGGAGCCTTCAGTATAGTCCGAGGCTTGGAAAAAAAACTCATAAGCCGCGCCTCCGTTAAAGGGAAGGTAATCCGATGGGGAGAAGGACAGGGCGGTCAAGGGAGCGACCATCGAGGTGTTGCCGCCGGTTGGGGTGACAGCGGCCAGAAATTGAAAGCTTTCCAAGAGCGCATTGCTTTGCGCCAGTGTCACATAGACGGGAATGGCCAGCGTGGCGCCAGTGCCGCCATACTTGCTGATGGGCGCAAAACCGACCGTGCTGGGGACATAATTGGAGAGGGCCAGCGTAAGACTGGCCGTGCCGCTGGGGGCGTAATCATTGGTGAAGGCGCGCACGGACAACACAGTATTTGAGGTGATGGCCAGTGAGAGGTTTCCACCGCTATAAATGGGGCCGAAGCAGTTGGTCGTGGCCCCATCGACAGGGATTGAACCATCAATGGTGTAATACATGGCGGCGCCGGAGGTGATATCGGTCAGTTGAATGTCGGCCGCGCTGGTCCCGACAATGCCGGGATTCGCGGTCAGAAACTCGTAGCGCCCGCTCACAACCACGCTCAACCGTCCGCCGGGGCCTTCGCTGACCGCGTAAATCGTGATGTCCGGCTGGGGACTGACGATGGAGGGGGCGGCGTAGGTCAGGCCGTCGCCATCATAAAGCTGTGGCGAAAGGCCTGAACCAGGTCCGGGCAGCGGAATGGATGAAGCATCGGCGGTGGGGCCGGAGGTGATGAATGTCTGGGTGTTGGGCTGGCCTTTAATCGCAATAATCGCCGTATTGTTAAAGACGGCGCTCGAACTTGCGTTGAAGACCGACAGCGGCTGGCTGCTGGCGTTCGGGGCGACAAATGTGACGTACCCAAGCACCGGCGCCGCGGGTATCGGCGGCGGCGCCACGGCCTGAAACACCCGCAACTCGCTGCTCCCGCTGTCCACGACGTAATAGCCGAAATCCGTCGGATCGAGGCACAACCCAACCGGACCGGAAAACGTCGCAACCGCGGGCACGCCGTCCTTGGAACCGGCCTGGCCGGACACGCCGGCGACAGTCTGAACCGCGTAGATGCTGGAGCCGTAGAGATTGGTCAGGAAAAGGCTGCGGAGCGTGTTGTTGCCCGTGTCGGCGATCAAAAGGCTTTGCGAGGCGCTGACCCAAAGCAAGCCGCCGGGCAGGTTAAACTGCGCGTTGATGGCCGGGGGCGCATCGTTGGTTCCTGGCATTCCGGAAATTCCCGCCACGACGCTGGCACTCTGGTTGCGGATCAGGCAGATGACGTGGTTGCCGGTGTCGGCCACCCAGAGGTTGCCGGCATCGTCCACCGCGACGGCCTGGGGGCCGTTAAATTTGTAGCCGTTGGTCACAACGTTCGTGCCAAAGTTGTTGGCATCGATCTCGACGATCGCGTTGGCGCCCTCGTCCGCGACAAACAGATCGCCCTTGGTGTCGGCGGCAATGCCGACCGGATTGCTGAATTGATAGGGCGCGCCAGCGGCGTTGGTAACGACAAGGTTGGTGACGTATCCCCCGAAAGTTACCAGGCGAAGCTCCTGATTGCCCTGATCGGCGACTACCAAGCCACCGCGCGCGGCGACGATCCCCTGTGGATTGGAAAAGCTGGCATACGGTCCCCAGCCGTTGTTTGTTCCGACGTTCTGCACGCCGGACAGCCCGGCCAGCGAGGTCAGCGCTCCCGTGGACGGCACATATTTGGCAATGCAGTTATTGGCGCCATCCGCGATATAGACGTTGTCGCCGGCGTCGATGGCAACGCCGCTGGGATTGAGAAGGCCGGAGGAAATATCCGTCGAGACCTGTTGGGCGGACAGAGAGGTAGCAAACAGGGCGGCCGCCAGAATGCCCCCGGCCAGGCGGGGAGCCGAACTGGAAATGGGGCGATGGAAAGGTGTGTTCACCCCAATCCTTGTCGAAACGAGGCGTCCTTCATCGAAAGGTGAGGCCGGCAGGGCGACGCTTCCGCGGAGCCTTCTCCCGCAGAATCGGCTCGGCAGGAGCCTCGCCCTGCCAAGCTTCGCTAATGATTCGGGTATGTTCATGGCTGCACGCGGATTTTATAGAAGCGAGGGCTTCCGCTGTAGTTGCTGATAAACCATTCGCAGGCATTGCCATCGCCCGTGTTGGTGTGGACGGCGCTCCACGCGGCGCCTTGCACCGCGGGGCTTGATTCCAGGACGTAAACCTTGCCCGGCGCGGTCAGCCAGTTGATGCCGATGCCGTTGAGGCCGGCGGCATTGAGGGTCGCGCCGCTGAATTGCAGGACGGAGCGGGAATTGGTCGGGTTGGTGCCGGCCAGATACTCCTGCCAGTTGGGCGCTCCGTCACCGTCGGGGTCCGCGTCGTCCGCCGCCAGGGCGTTGGTGATGCTGCCGAAGAAGGCGGTCTTCCATTCGTCGGAGGTCAGGGAAGGCGGTTGCAGGGCGGCGGACATCACCCAGAGAGCGCCGGGGAAGCTCTCCAATTGATAGGGTGTCGTAAAGTCAACCGCGCCATCCACGCCGACGAAACGCAGGGAGTACGAGTCTCCCGCAACGGCGCCCGGCGGAACCTGGAATGAAATGGTCCCCAGATAGTTGCTGTTTTGCAGCGGAGCGGCGAACGACCCGAAAGCCCACGCGTGAACGAGGTCATTGGGAGATAGGCCGGGAAGAATCATCGGGCCGGGGACGCCGGGCGCCGGATTAAACTGGATTTGTCCCACCGCAGGCGCGCCGCCATTGGGGGTGACAATGGCGCGGAATTGAAGGCCGGCGAGGCTGTAGCCGGGTAAAATGTTGACGGAGACCGGCAGCGAATACGTGGAGCCGGGAATGGCGCCGACGACCGTGCCAGCACGGACCGAGGCCTGGCTGAGCCAAACCAATCCAGGCGGCTTCCCGCCGGCGGACAGTTTGGTCAACTCCGGCTCGGAAGAATCCTGGGAGATTGAGAGCGTGGCCGGCGGGCCGGAAGGTGACCAGTCAATGACCTGATTGGACGGCCAGCCATTGGCGCCGACTGCCCAGAACCGTTCGTAGTTATTGGTGTCCAAGCCCGCGAAGATGGCCACGCCGCCCAAGGAACGATCCAGGATGGTGGCCCAGTCCAGAAAATGAATGGCGCCGTCGCCGCCTTTGCCACTGACTGAAGTGGGAGGATAGGCGTCCATCGCGTTAAAAAGATCGCTGTTGGCGGGCGGCACGCGGATGTTCATGGATGCGTAGATCGCATTATTAACGTCGCTGTTATTGAGAATGTCGTTGCCAAATGCGCCGGCGTTGTAGCCGTTGGCCGGGGCGGAGTCGCCGACCATGTATCGCGGGGCCGAGAGCGTCAAGGTCTGGCTGGCCATATTGGTGATGGTGACGGTCCCTTCAATGCCGTTGGAAGTGGCCGAAGGATAGAGCACGTTCAGGTTGTAAGACTGGCCAACCGTCGCGGTGGGCGGAATCTGGACTGCCAACAGCACCGCCACGCCGGAACTTTGCATGTTCAAGCCGGCGTTGTTGGCCGCGTCCGCCGTGATGACCACGCCCATACCGTTGCTTGAGGTTGTGTAAAAATACGGTTCAAAAGCGACGGGCGTGTTGCCGGGCGCGGGGCCGGGGTACGGCACAAGATCATTGGGCGTCAATGGCTGAAGGGCGACGGAAGTAATCGGCGGAGTGCTCACGCTGTTCTGGTTGATTTCGACCAAAAACTGCAAGGACTTGAGCAACGCGTTGCTCGCCAGGTCCACCACCACCGGAATGTAGGCGGTCGCGCCGGGACCGCTGGCGAAGGATTGAGGGAAGCCGACGAGATTGGTGGGAGGAGAATTGCCGGCGACGATGGCGCTGGTGCCGGAATTGGAGTCGAAAGCCAGGATGCGGAGGGCGGATAGGTCAATCATAGGATTGCACCAAAGAAAGGAGCCGCCATACAAGTGGGCCGAGATGTTGGTCATGGCCACCGCGGCGCTGCCGGTCGTGGGCGTGCTGCCGTCGATGGTGTAAAATACATTTGGCACGGTGCTGGTGATTGCAATCAATTGGCATTCCGGGAAGTAGCCCGAATTTGGGCTGAACGCAATAATGGGCGGCGTCGCCGGCAGGGTGGTGAAAACCTCCTCGTTGCCCGTGATTGTCCCCGCGCTGTTGACAGCAACCGCTTCGAAAAAGTAAAGCGTGTTGGGCAGCAAATTGGCGACGGGCAAACTCACGTTGGTTACGCCGTTCAAATTGGAGATCAGGTTGGTCGAGGCCGTCAGGTTCCCGAAATTAGTGGAAAGGCCCCACTGGAAATAGACGGAGACCGGTTCGCCTTGGGGATTGACCGAGGCGCCCAAAACCGCCGAGATGGCCGTGATGTTGGTGGCCGGAAGAGTGGTCACCGTGGAAACCATCGGCAAGGTGACAAAGGCAACGTCGCCTCCCGCGCTGAAGCCCAGAGCGTTGGTGGCGACCAATCGGTAGTGATAGGTCGTGTTCGGACTCAGTTGGTAATTGTTGGTCAGCGTCTGAAACGCCACCGTGTAGATTTCGGCCAGGTTCGCCGTCAGATAGTTGGTCGTCGAGAAGTTGGTGTAATTGGTGGTGAGGCCCCATTCGAAATAATAGGCGGCCGGATCGCCGCCGGGATTGATGGTCCCGTTGAGCGTGGCGTTTGTCGGCGTGATTCCGGTGGCGGGCAACGTGACGACCGCCGCCGGGGTCGCGGCCAGGTTGACTGGAGTCAGCCCGCTGCCCGTGACGCTGCGGATGATGTCATAATAGAGTTCGGTGATAAACAACGTCCCCGAAGGGGCAATGGTGACGCTGACCTGCCCGCGGCCCGCGGCGCTGTTGTAGGCCGCGCCCGGCGTGCCGTCCACCCATCCGGCATACAGAGCGGGATCGCAACTGCAGCAGGTGTGTGGCCAGACATTGGTGTCGGACCCATAGAGCAGGCTGGTGTTGGTCAAAGTGTCGATGATGCGGACCCGGTTGTTGCCGGTGTCGCAGACGACGATGCGCCCATCGGCCGAAGCGGCCAGGCCGTGCGGCTGCTGGAACTTGGCGAAAGCCGGGCCGCCTTCCTGATAGCCGGCGCCATTGCCGCCGGTCAGCAGCGTGACGACGCCGGTGTTGGTGTTGACGAGGTAGATGGCGTCATTAAGAGTGTCGCTGACCGCAAGCATGCCGTTGGCGCAGAGAGTCATCCCCGCGGGCTGCCAGTTGAAAGCGCTGACGACGGTTGCGGAGGTCTGAGCGGAAAGGTCGAAGCGGCTGATGTCGCCATTGGAAAAGGCGACAAAGACATTGGAGTTGAAATCCACCAACATGGCGGTGCCAATCAAACCGGAGGCAAACGAGACTTCCGCGAGCTTGTTCAGGGTCGGGGAGGCGATTTGGTATTCGACCACGCCAATGGATGGCAGCAACACATATAAATCACCGAACGCATCCAGCGCGACTCCGTTGACGTCGGTGAAGGCCTTGTCATTGCCGGGGGCTGTGCTGGGCGCGGTATGGGAGGTGATGCTGGAGACCAGATTGCCGGCCAATGTGATTTCTTCAACGTCGGAATTGGTCTTGTCCGCCAGCCACAAATTGCCGGAGGCATCCAAGGCGGTGGCGAATGGGCAATTGAATTTGGCGGTGTCGTATGTGTTGCCGGCGACAAATCCGGCGGGGGACTCGCATTCAGCGCGCACGCCGCCGCCGATGGTCTGGACTTTGACCTGGGCGTTGGCGCCGCAAGCAATGGCCAGGATGCCAACGCCTGCCAGCGCGGCGATCAACCCGGGCCGACGCCTTCTTCGGCGCGCCTGATCTGTGCGATTGAGATTCATGGCGGGTTGGCGTTTAGGGCTTGTACTCAGGAACTATCCCATTGTCCTTGGGCTTGGTCCAATCGTAAGGCTCGGCGGTGTCCCAGGGCGGTTCATCAATGCCGGATGGCGACTCCTGCTTCCGTTTGAGAAACTTGCTCTCGGAAGGTTGATAGTCCTGATCCCGGACGATGGTGGGGGTGACGAAAATCAGAATGGTTTGTTTGGTATGGGTCTTGTTGGCGCTGCTGAAGAGGTTTCCCAAGCCGGGCAAATCCCCCAGGAAAGGCACCTTGGTAAGGGCCTTGGTGGTCACGTCCTGGTCCAACCCGCCCAAGACCAGCGTGTATCCGCTCGGAACCGAGGCGGACGTCTTTATTCGAGTGCGGCTGAAGGACGGGGCGGTGTTGTTCTGGCCGTTCAACGTTTGGCTGACTTCGCCCTGCTGCTGTGAAATTTCGGGGACAAGTTCCAGCAGGACGTTGGTCGGACCGGCGATCCTGGGTGTTACGGTCAGTTTGACGCCGACTTCGTTCAAAATGGTGCCGGCCACCGACTTGTCATAATTGGGTTGGACCGTGGCCAAACCCTGGGATGCGCCCGATGCGGGCGCGCTTTGTGTTTGCTCCAAAATTGGGATGTTCTGGATCACCATCAACTCCGTGGGCGTTCCGTCCAAGGCGACTCCGCGCGGGGAGGCAATGGTCTTGGTGTCGGTGTCGGTGTTCAAGAAAGAGAGTACAGCCTGTAGGCCGTCGGCGTTGAGAAAGGCGGTGGCCGGGCTGATACCCTTGGAAGTATTGGCAGTGAAGCCGCCACCCGCGCTGGTGGAGCCAAGAATACTGGTCGTCAGACTGGTAACGTTGCTGGAAATGAGGGTGTTCACAGGAGAAGCCCCCGAACCGCTGATGGGTGCGCCGCCGGGCGAAACGGTGCCTGTGGAGGCGCCCGAGCTGGAATTGGCCGTGGAGGCATTGACAGAAGTCCCCGATGTCAAACCATTGCCGAAGCTGACATGTTGAGCGGCGAGCGTTCCGGTCCAATCCACTCCCTTGGCCGAATTGATGTCCTTGCTGGTTTGAATAATTTTGGCTTC
Organism: Verrucomicrobiales bacterium; assembly: GCA_003138485.1. GTDB lineage: Bacteria > Verrucomicrobiota > Verrucomicrobiia > Limisphaerales > Palsa-1400 > PLGF01. Next base: position 19,165 of record PLGF01000002.1, read on the forward strand.
GACCAAGACTTGGCGGGTTGCACTGTCCAATTTGGCGATAAGTGCCTCAACTCCGGGCAGTTCCCTCTCGGTGGTGCGGACGATCAATTGGTGGGTGCGCACGTCGGGAAAGATTGTGCTGCGCTGGGAAAGAGTGTCACGGACCAGTGTAACCATATTGGTGGTATTGGCGTATCTGAGGGGGAAGACCGCCACAACCAACGGTTCCAAGGCGGCGCTGTCTTTGGCGGTGATGCGCCCGATCTTGGTGCGCGGGTCCATGACCATTTGCCATCCATAGTTATCCAGCAGGGCTTGCAGGGCCTGTGTCGCCGTGATCTGTCTCCATTTCTCGCTTACGGTGGGAGGCAGAATGGGGCGGCCGTCGGGGCCCGTCGCGTTCAAGAGCTTGGGGTCAAATTCGATGTTCAGATTGGCTTGGCGCGCCAGCGACCGAATCGCGTCCGGCAACGAGACATCCTCCAGGAGCACGTCGGCCACCTCCTCCCCTGCGATTGCGTTGGTGGCGGGGGATTCCGGCGCCGCCATGGGCGCCGTGGGAGCGGCCACTGGCTGTGGGGCTGTTTGACCGACAGCGGCCAGGCACGGAGCCAGAACCGCCAGGATGACCGCGAAGAAACTTTCCGGTTTCATAATGGCTTCACGAATGTTCAACAGTTGTATAGGCCGCATGGGTTAAGAGATGCGTTCGCTAGCGTTTTTTCCCGAGTACCAATGTTTTGGGTTGAGCTTCGCCGTCCACCTTGACGACAGCATAATCCTCGCCAATCTCCAGGCATTTGACGCGCACATGTCCATCGGGCACACGCACGGAGGATTCCTCGCCCACTGCGAGAGTGGCGTTATTAATGACCACGAAACGACGGTTGGCGGAACCGACAATGCCCTTAAGGAACAGTTGAACCTCCACGGGCGGCTTTGGCGGCGGTGTGCCTGGCGGGGGTGCAGGGTCACGCCGATGTGATTTGGGGAAAAACGGGTCTTTGCCCTGCGGCGAGGGCAAATCCTCAAAAACCGAAACATACGCCAAGGCCACATTGTTTGTGATGGCGGCGGGCAGATTGGTGTTGACGACGGCGCTGGCGGGCTTGGCCACTGGAGCCTGTCGGGGGGGCTTTTTGCATCCAACCACGCAGCAGAGCGCCAGGCCGACAGCGGCCAGGACGCGCGCACTCTGTGAAAATGGGGAAGGGATGCTCATTTTGATTCGGTCGTGACCACGGGAGTGATCAAGTCAAAGCTAAAGTTGAGTTTCTCCGCCTCGACGCCGGGGCCGGTATTGGCGGAGACTTCCAGGTTCTGGACGCGAAAGTAAGGAAAGCTGTTTTCCAGGTCGGCAAAGAAAGCGCCGAATTCCTGATAAAAACCCGTTCCCTTCAAATGAAAGGTGGCCCAGCGGTAGGGAAAGTCCGAAAGAAGGCCCTGGTCAGAGACGTCGGGCTGGGTGTAGGCGTAAATGCTGACGCCTTTGCGGTTGAGGATAAACGGGTTGATGGTGCTGATGATCCAGGCGTAGGCATCGCGATCCGGGGCGAGGGTGGCTTCGCGTTTTGCCAAAAGGTCGCCGCGCGCCTGCAGGGTGTCTGCAATTGCGACTTCCTGCCGCATGACCGTCTCGGCCTTTGCCAGTTTCTGCTGCACTCCGGCCAGTTTCTGCCCGCTGGCTTTCAGTTTGATTTGCTCGGCTTGGACGACGAAGTACCAGAGCATCGCCATGACAATGGGCGTCCCAATGATCACTCCCAGAATTCGCTCCCGCTGGGTTTTGGTGAGGAGTTTATTCACCGTGCCGTATCTCCGGGAAATGCGACGTTAGCGTAAACGTCACGAATTGCCTGGTTGGGTCCGTCGGGTCAGCGGAGGGGGGGCTTAACGTGTCCAGGACAAAGCCGTCGCGACGTTTGAGGTTCTTGACGAAGTAATCGCAGTTGCCCAAGCTTTCCTTGTACTTGGTGTAGCCCTGTTCAGCCGGATTCAAGTCCCTGGCGTCAATCGTCAGGCTGATCTTCTCGACCACAGCGCCCGGAAAGACAATTTTTGTCGCGCCGCTGCCAATAGTGCGGGAATCTTCCTTGGAATAGCGCTGCTCACTGGACAATCGGATGACTTGGACGTTGTCCACCAGGGTCTTCTGGAGGGCGTTCAGGAGCGGAGCCCAGAGGAACCGATTGGTCGTCAACTTGTCCAAGGCGGCAAGTTTCTGGTCCACCTGGACGGTTTTGATCTGGTTGTTGGTCACCGCGGCGTACTTGGCATTGATGTCACTGAACCGCTTCTCAAAGCTGCTGCATTCCGATTCGCTGAAGTGAATGTCCAGTTGGAGCTTGAGCATCCATAACAGGACAACGCACACGCAGAAGCCAGCAATCCAAATGGCGCGCTTGACGGGGTCCTTGCGTCGCATCTCTTCCGCTGCCTGGGCCTCGGCCAAAAGGTTTATTCTTATTGGCATAAGTGGCCGGAAGATGCCCCCGGACGGAGCGGTGGCAGCGAATGGTGGAAGCGGCGGTAAACGAGCTTCCAGGCGGTCGCTCGAGTGGGCAAAGCAATTTGCGCCATTCTCTGCGTCGAATGGTCTCCTATTTTCGTCAACTGATGTAAAATAGGCAACAGCATGGCTCGGCGGGGACAGTTATATGCAACCCGCTCTGGCAAATGCAAGCAACAACTTGTAACACCTGCGATTCAGACAGTAGAGGG
>PLGF01000083.1 GCA_003138485.1 Verrucomicrobiales bacterium
CGGCGTGCGTGGCGTGAACCGTCACACCCGCTGTGCGCTGTAAGCCGCTTTCGCCCGTTTGCTGGGCGGCGGTTTTGGTTTTTGCGCCAAATTGCGCCAAATTGCGGTGGATTATACGCTGGGTCCTGAAAAAAGGGGGCTTAACCACGGATTTCACGGATANNGCACCCTTGTGCACCCTTGTGCACCCAAAAAAGCGCGGCGGCTGGAGCTTTTTTGCGGGCCAAACCAGATTTATGACGTTGATAATCAATGGCATGCGACTGGGCGCTTGGAAGTTTTAGGGAATCCCGCGGGTACGGAGGCGCTGATCAGATTCAGTTGACCCCGCGGTCGGCCCTGCTAGTATCGCGCGGCATGTTTGGTGTGTCAGAAAACCAGTATTTTTAGCTCCATGGAAATCCGGCCTCTGGAAACTCTGTTGATTTTGACGCTTGCGGCGGGCTTTGCCGGCTGCGCGGGAGTCGCGCAATCACCGCCGGCGCCGGCATCCGCGGCGGCCGCGGTTCACGCGGAAAACGATTGCCTCAAATGCCACGGCCCCTTCGACAAACTCATTGCCACTTCCGCCAACTACGTCGCGCCCAGCGGGGAAAAGACCAGTCCTCATCGCCATGTGCCGCATGATTCGAAGCTGGAGAAAGATATTCCCGATTGCGGGAACTGCCACGTTGCGCACCGGCTTTCTCCGTTGCCGGCCAAGGGAACGATTGACTTGTCCAAAGTGACCGTGGAGTGGTGCTATTCCTGCCATCACCTGAAGAATTTCCAGTCCTGCAAAGACTGCCATCCCTGAAACGTGTGCGGTGAAAGTCGAAACAACCAAAAAAAGGAGCAAATCATGTCCATTGAAGATACGTCAGTAAGTCGCAGGCAATTTCTCAAAGGCTCGGCGGTCGCCGGCGCGGCCGTTGCCGCCGGAGGGCTGTCCGGCGGATTGACCCCCGCCACGGCGAAGGCGGAAGGCGCGCCGTCCAAGTGGGACAAGGAAGTCGAAGTGGTGATCGTGGGTACGGGGCATTCGGGACTTGCGGCCGCCATCGCCGCCACGGATGCCGGCGCCAAAGTGGTCATTCTGGAGAAGATGAAGAAGGAATTTGAGGGAGGCAACAGCAAGGTGTCGGGCAACATGTGGTGGACGCCGACGGACCTCCCGCAGGCCCTGGAGTACATCGGCGCCCTGAGCTACGGCCTCACCGACAAGGAGTGCATCCAGGCCCTGGCCGAGGAGATGCTCAAGCTGAACGATTGGCTCCAGAAGCTGGGCATCCGGGCCAATCCGCTCGGTATTTTCCAGCCCGAACACCCCGAACTCCCCGGCGCCGCGTGCGTGCGCACCTGGACCAACGGCACAGGCGACGCCCGGCTGTGGACGCCCCTCCGCGAGGAGGCGGCCAAGCGGAACGTGGAGGTGATTTACGAAGCGGCCGCCAAGACGCTGATCCAGTTGCCTTCCAGGGAAATCGCGGGCATCCGGGCCGAGATCGCCGGCAAACCCTGCTTCATCAAGGCAAAAAAGGGCGTGATTCTCTGCTGCGGCGGCTTTGAGTTCGACTTCGAGATGCAGAAGAATTTCCTCCCCGGCTGGCCGATTTACTGCCAGGGTTCCCCCGGCAACACCGGTGACGGCATCCGCATGGCGCAACAGGCTGGCGCGGCGCTCTGGCACATGAACAACCCCCTGGCCGGCCTGGGTGGAATTGTCGTCCCGGAGTTTGCGCCCGTGGTGATTCCCGTCAGCGTGTCCGGTTCGGGCTACATCCGTGTTGACAAGTTCGGAAAGCGCTTCATGTCCGAAAACCGCCCGAGCCGCCACGGTTTCGGCCACAAGGAATACCTCATGTTCTTCGACGGCGTCGTCGGCGACTTCACCCGCCTGCCCTGCTACACCGTCTTCGACGAGACTTCGCGCTTGAAAGGCCCGCTGGCTTCCACCCGCAAGTTCGGGTGGTTCGGCTGGCATTCGGGTTATGAATGGAGCCGGGACAACAGCAAGGAAATTGAGAAGGGCTGGATCGTCAAGGGCGAGACCGTCGCCGACCTTGCCGCCAAGGTGGGGATGAAGCCCGCGGACCTCGAGGAGACGATCACCAAGTACAACGAGAACTGCAAGAAAGGGGTGGACCCCGATTTCAACCGGCCGGCACAAAACCTGGTTGCCATCGAGAGCGCTCCATACTACGCCGTGAAGATGTTCCCGACCATGTACAACACCCAAGGCGGTCCGAGGAGAAACGCCAAGTGCCAGGTGATGGACCCGTTCGATCAGCCCATTCCGCGGCTCTATTCCGCGGGCGAGTTAGGCTCATTCTGGGGTTGGATGTACAATGGGGGCGGAAACAACGCCGAGTGCCTCTGCACCGGGCAAATCGCCGCCCGCAACGTCGTGGCCATGAAACCGCTCGCGTGAACGCTGCAAAACCAGTCCTTGACCCGCGCGGCACCGGGGCGGATGGGGAGTCAGCGGACGGCGTCAATGTGGATTCTGGCGGGGTCGGCGACGCCCAGTTCGAGCAAGGCGGCATTTTGGAACAAGGCGGGATTGCCGCCCAGGGAGATAATGTTCCGGGCCTGGCGCTCGTTGTCCAACTCCTGTCCGGCAAGAACATCGCACGCAACGGGGTCTTTGCTGAACCATATCTGGTTCAACTCGGTCGAGTAATGGAGCAGGCTGAGTTGTTCGCCTTGATATTGGCCAATCAGCGCGTCGGTGACGCACAGGACGACGCGATCGCCCACGGCGCGCAGGGCATAGATTTCAGGGACCGCCCGGGCCAATTGGTTGGAGGAGTTTTCAAAGCGCGCGGTGTTGTCAACGCTGCCCATCGCCACGCTGTAAAGATGCCCGCACACCCCGGCCACGTTGTGGTTGAGCAGCGGCGTGATGCTGATGAATTTGGTGACTCTGCCGGTGAGGAGTTTGGTGACGTAGGATTTTCGGCCGCTCTTCGCGCCGTCCCGGTCGAATTCCAAGTCTCCGGCGATGAGGTTGCCGGCGACCGGGTTGTCGTAAAAGACCTTCTCGTCGTAGCCGGAATCGGCGCTGCCGGCCAGACGTACATTGTAATGGTCGGCCAGTGTAGAGAAGGAGAGGCGCAAATCAGCCAGGCGTTTGTCCCAAATTATGATGTTCGTGGATGGCAGGCCGGCCTCCAAGAGGCCCTGCACGACGGCTTCGACGAGGGCCGGGCGGGTGCCGCTGTTAGGCCCCGGCTCGGAATACACTTTGAGGCCAACAACATCGTTGGTGGCAACCAAGGAGCGCCAGGCGTCCGCCACGTTGGTCTTGCCGCTGAACCGCAAAATCCCGCGCCGGACCATCTCCTGGACAATCTGGGGTCGGGGCGCAAAGGCTTCGGTCGCCTGGGGGTTTTCCACTGTGACCACCGAGGCGCTGGCGGCCGCCCCCGCCGGCGGGGCGTCCTGCGCGGCGCACCAGGCCGCGATGCCCGCCAGGAGCGCACAGACGCCGGATGCCAGGAGGCTGCCTTGAAATCGAAGATGACGGTCGCTTGACACTATCAGCGGCGGATGCTACCACGGTGAGCGATGATGACGACAAAAAAAAAGAGGAAGCTCGGAACCCTCGCCGTCATCGCCGCGACGGGCGCGATTTTGACGGGTTGCGGCCCGCCGGGCGAGAAGCAAGCCCGGCAAGGCGAGCAACTGGTGGAGGCGGGCGAGTTTGCCGCGGCAATTGCTCCCTTGAAGGAGGCCGCGGACATATTGGGGGCGGCGCCCGGTCCCGCGCAATCAAAGGTCTGGAATCTTCTCGGTTTGGCCTATCACGGCGCCCGGCAATTGGACGGGGCCTCCGAAGCCTACGGGCGGGCGCTGAAACTGGACCGCAACAACGTGGCGGCGGATTACAACCTGGGCTGCCTGCGTCTGGAGCAGGGAAATCTCCAGGGGGCCATTGATTATTTGACAACGTTTGTGGCGTTGCGCCCCCACGACGTCAGCGGCTATCTTCAATTGGGGGAGGCGCAGTATCACCAGGCATTGGAACGCGCCGGCGTCCAGCACAACGTCCTGATGGAGGACGCCCGGCACAACTTTGAAATGGCTGAACGGTGGGGCAAGACCGCGCAAGCGCCCAACGCGCTGGGTGTGATCGAGATGCAACGGCGCTTTCCCACGGCGGATTCCATCAAGACGGCTGCCGGGGATTTCCAACGGGCCTTGGAGCGCGATCCGCGCTTTGCGCCGGCGCTGCTCAACCTGGCCATCGTGCAGCAGCAATATCTCAATCAGTCGCGCCAGGCGTTGGAGAACTACCGCAAGTGCCTGGAGAGCGACCCGGCAATCCCGCATGCCAGGGAAATTGAAAAGACTGTCCATCAAATGGATGTGCAGTTGAGAATCACCATCACACCCGAACAGGGCGGGACCCCCGCCGCGACGCCGGCGCGAAACGCCGTTCCGCCGACCAACCCGCCGACCAACCCGCCGCCGGCCCGCGCCAAACCTGTTGGCGCGCAACCCCCGCCCGCGCCGGTTCTTGCCGTCGCTTCCGCCCCGGCGCCCGAGAAACCAGCGGCCGCGCTGCCGGCGCCCGCGCCGCCGCCGCCGCCNNTGGCGGCGTCCGCGCCGCCTGCCGCTCCCGCCGCCGTTTCTTCCGCCCCGCCATCCCCTCCTGTCAAGACTTCCAATATCACCACCGATCTGCCCGCGGTGGCTGTCGCGCCGCCGCCGCCGGCGCCGGCCCGCAAAACGCTGGTGGAAAAGATCAACCCGCTGCGCTGGTTTTCGGGCGGCCCGGCGTCTGCCTCGGCGCCGGCGGGGGAGACCGCCCCAGAGGAACCGCCTTTGGCGCCCAAGGGGTCTCGCTACAAGTATCCGTTGCCGGTGACGCTGATCCCAGGCGACCGCGGACAGGCGCTGCGTTGGACGGAGGAGGGAGCGAAGGCGCGGCAAGAAGTGGGGCTGGACGAAGCGCTGCGCTATTACAAGGAGGCCGTTCGGGCCGACCCAACTTGCTACGACGCGGAGCTGGCGCTGGGCCTGGCAGCGGTGGATAAACGGGATTACGACAAGGCCATGGAAGCGTTCATCCGCGCGCTCCAGGTGCGCGGCGACTCGGCGGGGGCGCGTTACGCGTTTGCCTGGACGCTGCAGAAGCGAGGGTACTACCAGGACGCGGCCGCGGAACTGGAGAAACTGCTGGCCGCGCATCCGGAGGAAGTCAGGGGCCACCTGTTGCTGGGGAAGTTGTACGCGGAGCGACTCAACGAGCCGAAACAGGCGCGGCAACATTACGCCAAAGCGCTGGAACTGGACCCGCAAAACGCGCAAGCCGAAGCAATTCGGGCCTGGATCGGGGCGAACCGTTGATGGGGAATTGAGCTAGAAAATCCTCGTCAATGGCGGGGGAAAATGTTAGAGTACTGTTCAATATGATTTTAGCCGCCGTTCCATCCAATCTATCGAACCTATCCAAGGTGAGGTTCGATTACTTCGATGTGTTTGTGATCATCTGGCTCTTGATTGGCGTGGTGGTGGGCCGCAGACGGGGGATGTCCCAGGAGATATTGCCGACGCTGCAATGGGTGGGCATCGTGGTCGCGGCCGGCATATTTTATCATCCGTTCAGCCTGATGGTGCATCAATACGCGGCGGTTGACATGCTTTGGTCGAGCGTTTTTTCCTACGTGCTGATCGGCTTTGGCGTCCATCTGGTGTATTTGTTTATCAAGAAGGCCATTGGGGAAAAGCTCAACGGGACGGACCTTTTCGGGCGGAGCGAGTATTACCTCGGCATGGCCGCGGGCGCGGCGCGGTTCGCCTGCATGCTGGTGGCGCTGTTGGCGCTGATGAACGCGCGCATTATTTCCAAGACCGAACTGGCGCAGACGGAAAAAATGCAGCGGGACAATTTTTCGGATATCCGGTTTCCCACTTACGGCTCGGTCCAGCAGGCGGTGCTCTTTGATTCATTCACCGGGAGCCTGATCGAATCCAATCTCCAGGCGGTCCTCATTTACCCGGTGCCGGCCTCGAAAACGGTCAAGAGAGAAACGCTCGCCCACCAGAAGGAGGACGTCATCAACGAGGTCCTGAGCGGGGGCAAGAAATAATCCGGTCGCGCGTCATGGGCGGCTTCGTTTCTCCTGCGACGCTCGAACAGATTCGGGCTGCCAGCGACATTGTCGAGGTGATCGGAAGTTATGTGCCGCTCAAACGCGCCGGGGCCAATTTCGTCGCGCTTTGCCCCTTCCACAGGGAGAAGACCCCCAGCTTCAACGTCAACCCGAACAAACAGATTTTCCATTGCTTCGGCTGCCACAAAGGCGGCGACGTCTTCACCTTTGTCAAGGAATACGAGAACCTGGACTTTCCCGACGCGGTTCGGCGGCTGGCGGAGCGGGCACGGATACCGCTTGAATTGGAGAAGCAGGCGGGCGGGGCCGACACCCGGCACCTGAAGGAGCGTCTCTTCCAAATCCACGAGCAGATCACGCAGCGCTGGCAAACGGCCCTGGCCGCGGGGGAGGCCGGCGCCATCGCGCGCGATTACCTGGCCCGCCGCGGCGTCGGGGCCGAGGCGGTGCAACTCTTCCGGCTCGGCTACGCCTCGGACGCCTGGGACGACACCGTCAAATGGGCCAAAAGCAAGAATTACGAATTGCCGCTCGTGGAACAGGCGGGCCTGGTGGTGCGCAAGGAAGGTTCGGACCATTTTTACGACCGCTTCCGCGGGCGCCTCATCTTCCCAATTTGCGACGAACAGGGCCGCGTGGCGGCCTTCAGCGGCCGGGTGCTGACGGGGGACGAGAAGACGGCCAAGTACGTCAATTCCCCGGAAACCCCCGTCTTCACCAAGGGCAAGCTCCTCTTCGGGCTGGACAAATCGAAACGGGCGCTGCTGGACACCCATTGCGCGATCGTCTGTGAAGGGCAATTGGACCTCATCGCCTGTTTCATGAGCGGTGTCAAGAACGTGGTGGCGCCGCAGGGCACCGCCCTGACCTCCGACCACGCGCGCATCCTCAAACGCTACGCCGATGAAGTCGTCCTCTGCTTTGATTCGGACAACGCCGGCCAGAACGCCGCCATGCGCTCGCTGGACAGCCTGCTCGCCTCCGGCCTGGCCATCCGAGCGGTGACAGTTCCCGCGCCGCACGACCCGGACAGCTTCATCAAGGAATTCGGCGGGCCTGCTTTCGCGAAGTTGATCGAGAACGCGCCAGCCTTTTCAGATTTCTACCTTGACCGTTTGTGTGCGACCAACGACACCACGAGTGACCGGGGCCGGAGCGCAATAGTGCGGGCGATGGCCGAAATCATCCCAAAAATCCGCAGCGACGTCCTGCGCGACAACTACGCTCAAAAGACCGCTTTACGCCTGGGCTTGGGTATGTCGGCTGTGGCGATGTGGAACGAGTTCAATAAAGCAGCCCGTCCCTCCAAAGAGGAACCCGAGGAAACCGCCGACTCCCGCGCCCTGACAGTTCCCGATGTCCCGCCACAAGAACGATGGCTATTGCGGCTTTTACTCGAAGACGACGAGCAGTTCGAATGGGCTGCGGCGCGTTTGGAACCGGAATGGGTGGAGAATCCCGTCGTCCGAGAAATTGTTGCGCAACGGTTGCACAGTCTGGATTCGTGGCCCGGATTGGCCGCGTGGCTATCGCAATTGGAGAAGCCCGAATGGGTGAACTTGATCACCGACGTTTTGGCCGACCCGAAGCCGGTCCCCGTCGAAGTGAATCTGAAGGGAACGGCGCAGAGGGACGGGGCCATCAAAGTTCTTCGTGACAGATACATCGCACGGGAGCTGGCTGCAATCAGCCAGCGATTGGCGGCGCCGGATTTACCGGAAGCTGAAAATCGCGAATTGCTGGAACGACAATCCCATCTCCGGCGCCTCAAAAAGGAACCCCTCGCCGCGCGGAGCGACCAGGCCTGATATGTGCGACGAAGCGCAAACGGCCGCAGCCGCGCCGGGGTTGTCCTCCTATGCGCGCCACATTTTCCTCTGCGCCGATCAGACGGAGCCCAAGTGCTGCGCCAGGCAAGCCGGGCTGGAGTCATGGGAGTATTTGAAACGGCGGCTCAAGGAACTCAACCTGGCCGGCCCGGAACCGCTGGTCCTTCGGACCAAAGCCAACTGCCTGCGCGTGTGCGTCCGGGGACCCATCGCCGTCGTGTATCCCGGAGGCGTCTGGTATCACTCCTGCACGCCGGCCGTATTGGAGCGCATCATCCAGGAGCACCTGGCGCGCGGCCTCGTGGTTGCCGAATACGTCCTGGCGCGCAACCCAAACCTCTGACGCATCCCGCCCAATCGCGCCCCCGCCGCTCAGAGTTTCTCCGACACTTCCATGCCGACCACGCAGACGTCGTCGGAAAATTCCTGGCTCGCGGAGAATTGCTGGATTTCATTCAGGACGGCCGCGAACATGTCCGAGGCGTGCAGGGCGGCGTGATGGCGCACCGCGGCCAGCAACTGGTCCTGGCTGAATTGTTCCCCGCCAGGCCCTTCGACTTCGTAGAGACCGTCGGTGAACAGCATTACCAAATCCCCCGCGCCCAGGTCGCACGACGCGGTCGGATAGATCGATTGGGCGAACAATCCCAAGGCCGGCCGCGCCTTGCCGTCCGTGTTCTTGAGCACTTCGACCGTTCCCTGGAGCCGATGCACCCGGAACGGGCGCGGATGGCCGGCGTTGGCGTAGGAAATGGTGCGCCGCTTCAGGTCCGCGACCAGGTACAGGGCCGTGGTGAACAAGGGGGTGCCGGTTTGCTGCAAAATGGCGCGAAGGTCTGAATTGATTCGTGTCAATAATTGTCCCGGATCCAGCGCGATCGGCCGCAGCTCCTCGACCAGGCCCCGCACCATCGCCGTGACCAGGGCCGACCGCACGCCGTGCCCCATCACGTCGCATATAAAAAGCCCGGCCTGGGAATCCGAGAGCGCCAGCACATTGAAAAAGTCCCCTCCCACCTGGCCGGTGGGATGATACCGGTGGGCAAAGCGCAGCAGGCTCGACGCCTCGTCCACCCCCGGCGGGAAGGTCGGATATTGCTGGGGCAGAATCGCCTGCTGGATGTCGCGGGCCATCTTGAGGTCGTCTTCGAGGATTTCGTTCTTCTTGCGCAACTCCGCCTGGCTGCGGGCCAGCTCCTCGTTCACCTTGCGCTCCCGGTCTTCGGCCTGCTTCCGCACCGTGATGTCGCGGAAGACCGTCAACAGCAAAAATCGCCCGTCCTCGACCTCGATGAACGAATTGGAAAGCTCCACGTCGGCGCACTTGCCGGAGAGGAACGTGACGTGCCGTTCGATCCGGCCTTCGATTTTCCGCTCCGCAAAGCGGCTTTGGTATTTCTGCAACATTTCGCGCGGGTTCTCGGCCTCGCCATAGATGAACGTGTAAGGCCGTCCCACCAACTCGTCCGCGGACACTCCCACGATCTGGCAGAACGCGGTGTTGATGGCCAGGATGGTTCCTTGGTCGTCGGTCAGTCTCATGCCGTCGAAGGACTTCTGCCAGATGGAACGGAAGCGCAATTCGGAGAACCGCAGCTTTTCCTCCGCCTCTTTGCGCGCCGTGACATCCTCGACCATCCCTTCGTAATACTGGATGTTTCCCTGCGCGTCGCGCACCGCGCGGGCGTGTTCGGAAATCCAGATGATCGAGCCGTCCTTGCGGTAAATCTGCGATTCAAAATCATGCACCACCCCGCGCTCATGCATCAGTTTGACGAATTCCGCCCGGCGGTTCGGGTCCACGTACAGCAATTTGGCAATGTCGCTGATCCGCGACAACATCTCCTCCCGGCTGCTGTAGCCGTAAATGCGCACCAGCGCCGGGTTCACATCCAGGTAAGTTCCCTCCGGCGAGGTCTGGAAAATGCCGGCGACCGAGTTCTCAAAAATGCCCCGATACTTCTCCTGCGCCTTGAGCACCTCCATCCTGAATTCCGTCCGCTCGATCGCGTAGATGATCGCCCGGCTGATGAGCTGGCTTTCCACCCGGCCCTTGACCAGGTAATCCTCGGCCCCGGCGTGGACCGCGTTGACCGCGAGCGTTTCGTCATCGACTCCGCTGAGGATGATGACCGGCCGGCCGCCGGCGCGGGCCTTGACGGCGTGAAACGTATCCATCCCGGTGCTGTCGGGCAGCGTCAAATCCAGCAACACGATGTCGAATTCCGCCGCGTCCAGGCGGGACAGCGCGTCGGCCAGGCTCGTTACCGTGTCGAGATGGAACCGGGCGCCCGTGTCCCTGCCCAGCACCGACCGCAAGAAAAGGACATCAACCGGGTTATCCTCGACGAGCAGGATTTTGATGGTCTTGATTTCCATAACATGCGTTGCTCATCGCGCATTTGAGTACACATACCACCGCGCCGCGCCCCTGTGAAGCCCTTTTGCGCCACCCGAACAATCACGTTGGCGGGTGGGGACCCTGGCGAGCCGTCTGCATGGCATCACTCAAAAACCGAGACCAAACCGCGCCCCCTAACCCTCCCCGCCGTCAACAAGGATGTCTTTTCATTTCCCTTTGTTCAACACCCTTTTGGTCGCGGATTGCTGCTCCAGGCCATCTGTGGTTGAAAGCCTTCGTTTGCCGCCGGCAAATTGCAATCCATGTTTTCACCGATGCCGTGATAAGGGATAATCATCGGTTGCAATTGATGTTTTCTCTGATGTTGCAATCATCTTTTGGGCGCCTTGATCCGTGTTCCGGTTTGTGTCATAGGTTTCCTCGTATCGTAAAAAGTGTCCGTCTCTACTGGTTTCTTTGAAGAAAAACGGCGAAGGCGGACAAAAGGAGGAAAAGTTAGTGAATTCAACTCAAGACTATGAAAACACAGATACTGATCGCATCCGTGGCGTTAGCCACTCTTACACTCGCGGCGGGAACGCAGGCCGGCCCCACCAACCTGCTCGAAAAGGTGAGCTTCCAGCTCAAAGTTGACTCCCAAGGCAAATCCAGCACCAACAGCGATGGAACCATCACACGGAGGATTGTCTCAAAAGCTCTGACTTCATGGGGCTTGATCCAGGCGCTGGGCACCGATACAAACCTCACCACCAACGGGTTTTCAAGCGGGGCCTATCTCGCCTTTGACACCGTCGTCACCAATGGCACGAACCTTCCGCCCATCCTCGTTGTCGTTGAGGGCGCCGGCACCAATCTGACCCTGACTCCCGTGGGATCGGATATTCAGATCGGAACCTTGAGCGTGGTTCTTCACGATGGAATTATCAGGACAAACGGAACCGACATGACGACCGCTTATCGCATCAAGTCAGTGGACATCGACATTACCAACCAGTGGTCCCTTAACCTGAGAGGCCTGGGGGTCAGGAATGTGTTGGATGCCGGTCAGGGCTGGGGAAAATCAGCCATAAAAGTTGACTCCAACGATATTCTTTGGACGTTGTCCGGCTATGGTAACGAGGGCGCCGATACCAACAGCACTCCGGTGATTGTCACCGGCACGGTGTCTGCCCACAGTTCCAAGATTTCGTATTAGGCGTTCGCGTGGTTATGCGCGGGAACAGTGGATAACAACCCACTGTTCCCGCGTGGCATGTGGCATTGTATGAGAACCAGCGTCATATTAACTTCCGTCGGTGTGTCGGCGCTCATACTTGCGCCGTCGCTTTATTTCCATCAGTCATTCCCTCTGACGCCGTCCGCGCCTGCGTTGGCCATGGATGAAACCAAGGCCGTTTCTCCCCCGCGTCCCCGGCTCATTGCGGTTCGCCCAAGGGATCACTTGCCTGTCGGACAGGAAGACCCATCCAGGGCATCCGCCCCGGACCATGCCGGTTACGTTGTCGAACGCGCCGCCGAATTGGGCGATATGGCCACCACGCGCGACCCCGCCGCGCTGAACACCATCCTTTCCGAGCTGAACAATCCCGACCCGGAGATTCGCAAGGTCGCCTTGGTCGCAACGGTTGATTTTGGCAGCCAGGACGCCATCCCCGCGTTGCAAAATGAAATCGATTGGACTTCGGATCCCCAGGAAAAAATAGACCTCCAAAAAGCGATCAACTTCCTTCAACTCCCCCCGGCCATCCCCAACAGCTCGCCCTAACCGCTTGTTTATTCCATTTCGTCGGAAGAACCGCGCCCGCCCATCAGGCGCGCCCAATTGTCTTACGTGATTCCGAGGGTGATCTTTGAGTTCGCATTCCTCTCAGTGATGGATTGACGTCATGCCAGGGAATGGCAATACTTTTAAGCATGAAGAAGATTTTTGTATTCTGGGATAACTCAAATATTTTCATCAGCGCCAAGACCGTTGCCGCCGAGCGTGAGGGTGGGGATGCCGCCTATCAGGTGCGAATTCAATTTGATCAACTCCTGCAATTGGCGCTGGCCGGTCGCACATTGGAGTATGCGATCGCCGTGGGGTCGGTGCCCCCGCCAATGCGCCATGTTTGGAATCATCTGGAGCACGCCGGGGTGAAGGTGGAGTTGTTCGAGCGTGGCAGCTTGAGTTCCCGTGAACAAGCCGTGGATCAAGCCCTCCAGACCCACATGCTCCGAAAGGCGTTGGACTACAATGGAACGCCGGGAATCGCGGTCATGCTGACTGGGGATGGAGCCGGCTTTTTGGATGGGGTTGGTTTTCACGCCGATCTCGAGAGGATGCACAAGAAAGGTTGGGGGGTTGAAGTCCTGGCTTGGGAACGAACCTGCAATCCACGCCTCAAAGACTGGGCAAACAAGATCGGAGTTTTTGTTCCGCTCGAGAGTTTTTACGACGCCATTACTTTTACAGAGGATGACAGCGGGGCGCTTCGACGCGCGAAGCCGCTGGATATATCCCAAAGGAAAATGACCAAGTAAGATCCTGCTGAATTGAAACGACTCGCCAGCGTCGGAGTAGATATTCCGTCGTAAAGAGGACTGGAAAAGAATTCGTCTTGAATCAAACGCGGCACGCTTTGTTCTTCATTTCTATGCACTGGTGGGCGCCGATCTTGCTGGTGGGCGCCGCGATTTTGTTGGCTATCGAGTTTTTGCATTGATGCATCAACGGTGAGAACCTGGTTTGGGCAGCCAAGACGCCGTCCCCGCGTTACAAAACGAAATCGAGTGGACTTCGGATCCCCAGGAAAAAATAGACCTCCAAAAAGCGATCAACTTCCTTCAACTCCCTCCGGCCATCCCCAATAGCTCGCCATAAGCGCTTGTTAAACGAATTCGAGGTGCAAACCTGTTTGTGTGAAAGACTTCACCCCGGCCCTCTCCTCCAGGAGAGGGAGAATCATCCGCCGTCCCCTTGACATTCCAGCGGCTGCATTAGCCGAACGCGCCTTCGCAAAACCAGAGCCGTGCGGCAGCTTCTGCTTCTCCCAGGCTTGTCCGCCAAAGCTTGGCGACGGCGGAGGGAAAGGCGTTCTGAGGCCGAGCCAGTCACAAAAACAGATCTGCGCCCACAAAACCGCGTCGAGCCGATTTGATGGAAGCGGCGCCTAACAGCGAGGCTGACGGATTGCTGGAAGCTGGCAGGCAGGATTCGTACCGTTAGACTTGGGGTGAACACCTTATTGCGGTTGACCGACCACCGCAATATGTTTAAAAGCCGTTGGCCAGAGTTGTGGCGAAAATAGAATCCATCGAAAAGTTGCAGAACGCGATTGCAGACCGTCACGGCTGCGAATCCTCATGGGTTGAATCCTTGTCCGTGAAGGATGTGTTTCACGGTCGAACCATCTGGCAGGGCCTTGTTGAGGTTTTTATCCTGTCTGGGCATCCAAAGGCCAAGACAGCCTATGCCTGGATCGATCAAGAGGGGGAGGATGACACCGGGGAAAGAGTCGAAACCGTATTGGGAATCCCGCCCGTCGAATCACCCTTGGACGCCGTTCAAGCCTCAATCATAGCGGACACAATGCTTGGGCTGTGATTTGGCAACTGTGATTGACATGTCTGCCGTGGAAGCGCAAGTTCCTGCTCATGAAGCTTCTGCGCTTGAAAAGCAGATCTGAAAGGGGGCGAGTCTGCGGGAATGGCCCGTTTTCCTTTTTCTCCATTCCATGAACGAACTCCCCAACCGTCCTGCGCCGGTCGTTCTGAGTCGCCTGGTCAAACTGCTGGTGTTGTGTTGCATACCGTTGTATGTGCTCGTTTGCGTGCTCATGGCGATCTTCCAACGCTCTTTTATTTATTTTCCTTCCGTTTTCAGCCGGCAACGGGTGGATGAGATGGCACAACGCGCCCGGTTGGAACGCTGGACAAATTCGTCCGGCCAGTTCATTGGGATGAAACGCCCTTCTCCGCGGCAGCCGGCGGAAGGCTCGGTCATGATCATGTATGGCAACGGCAGCACTGCCATTGGCTGCGAAAATTATGCGAATGACATTCAAGGTGTCGCCGCGTTCGACATATTCATCCTGGAGTATCCCGGATACGAGGATCGTCCCGGTCGTCCCAGCCAAAGCAGTATCTTCAGCGCCGCTGACGAAGCGTTCCTGACAATTCCCGCCAACAAGCCGGTGTATCTGGTCGGCGAATCGCTCGGTTCCGGCGTCGCCTCGTATTTGGCCGGAACCTATTCCAACAGAATTGCGGGTGTCGTGTTAATCTCGCCTTTCAACAGCCTGGCCGATGCGGCGCAGGGCCACTATCCGATGCTGCCTGTCTTCTTGTTGCTCGGCGACCGATTTCCTTCGGAAGAATATCTGCGCAAATACAATGGCAGGGTCGGAATCACCGTTGGCGGCAAAGACACTATCGTGCCGGAGAAACTCGGCTATCGGCTGTTTCATGGTTATGCCGGCCCAAAAAAGCTTTGGTCATTCGCTGACGGCGGCCATTGCCAAATCATGGAGCCACCTTCGACATTCTGGAAAGAAGTCGTTGAGTTCTGGCGGAACAATCGCCCGCCAGAAAACGCGGGAGCGTCAAGGTAGGCCCTCCATTGGCTAAATCATCTTTTGGCTGTAGGTTTCAGAAACTACAGGAAACACGGGAATATGAACAACAATGGAATCCACGCGGTGACCGGGGCCTTTGGTTATTCCGGCCGTTACATCGCCACTCGATTGCTGGAACAGGGTCGGACGGTGGTCACGCTGACCAACTCCGTGAACCGCGCGAATCCATTTGGCGGCCGAATCCGTGCGGCTCCGCTTTCGTTTCGCGAGCCGGACAAACTGGCCGCGGCGCTCGCCGGCGTTGAGGTCTTGTATAATACTTACTGGGTTCGTTTCAACCACGGAAACTTCACTCATGGGGAGGCCGTGAGGAACACGCTGGTGTTGTTTGAGGCGGCCCGACGCGCGGGTGTCCGGCGCGTGGTGCATGTCAGCATCACCAATCCATCGGAAGACTCGCCGCTGGAATACTTTGCCGGCAAAGCACGTTTGGAGCGGGCGTTGCGGGAAGGCGGACTTTCTCATGCGATCCTTCGGCCAACCGTTTTGTTCGGGCGAGAGGATATCCTCATCAACAACATCGCCTGGGCGCTCCGGCGGTTTCCATTTTTCGCGGTTTTCGGCGACGGTTCGTATCGGCTTCAACCGATTCACGTAGATGACCTGGCGGAATTGGCCGTCGCTGAAGGGATGCGGAAGGAAAATGTCATCGTCAACGCCATTGGCCCGGAAACATTCACTTACCGCGAGTTGGTGAAAGCCGTCGGTGACGCGATTGGCCAGCCGCGCCGGTTGGTCAATGTGCCGCCGGGAATGGGTTGTTTGCTTGGAAAACTGGTGGGATTGTTCAAGCACGATGTATTCATCACGCGCGAGGAAATTCGCGGCTTGATGTCCGAATTGCTTTACGTGAGCACGCCGCCCACTGGGAAAACGCCATTGACGGCGTGGATGAAGAAGAACGCCGGCACATTGGGTCTGCGCCATGCCAGCGAACTGGATCGTCGCCGCGACCGGCAGATGCCGTATTTTGCGAATGAAGTCCGCCAAGGATTAAAAAAACAGGCCTGAAACGAGGGTTTCAGGCCTGTAAATTGGTTGCGGGGGTAGGATTTGAACCTACGACCTTCAGGTTATGAGCCTGACGAGCTACCAGGCTGCTCCACCCCGCGATCCAGAAGACCACCGCCACGATAAGGGCGCCAGCCGCGCCGCGCAAGTTCTTATTGGCCTTATTTGCGCCTGCGCCCGGGGAAGCCGGAGATCAGGGCGGGGCGGCTGTGCGGCGCGGACGCATCAGGCTGCCAGGATTGGCTGGCGCGGGGATTCCAGGGGGGGGCGCGGTCCCTCCCGCGCCCGAAAATGACGGGCGGCCAGGCATGGCCGGCAGGGGCGGCACTGCTTTTTGCCCGCCTCCAGGCGCGGCGGCGGCGGCGGCCACCGGGGGGGGCTGGGCGATGGCGTCGTCTTTGAGGTTGAGCGTGGCAGGCTCGCCGCTGTTGAGGATGTCAACCTTGCCATGTTCCGCGTCGATCTTCACCACTTCGAGAATGCCGTCCTTTTCGCCGGCGGCCAGATTGAAATAGGTCCGCACCTCGTCCTTTTTCTTGGGTTCCGATGAGAACAAGGCGCGGGTTTGGCTGCCGGTCTTGAAGAAGCCGGAGAGTTTGATCACGGGCAAATCCAGCTTGGGCTTGTCCACCTCCGGCGGCGGAGGAATGGGGTTTAAATGGAAGACGTTGCGCTCTGAAATGACTGCGTATGGATTAGAGCTTTCCTCGGACAGGGCCACAGCCAGTCCCGGCCCCGCGAGAAGCATCCATCCGAGCAATCCTCCCGCTCTCAACGTGTTCATGCGCCGTCAATATAATGCCGCCGGCGCATGAACTCCAGTCAAATTGGGAACCCTCAGTAGGGCAGTGCGACACGATAGTACCTGTGGAGGTTGGTGGCGCCGATGGTGTCAGACTGCCGGGCGGTGCCGTTGGTGCCGTAAACCTGGCCGCCAAGATTCAACCAGGCGGGCTGGGTGAGGCTGTCTTTGTATTGGGGCTGGTAAGCCTCTCCCACCAGGGCGTTCCACGTGAACGAAAATGTTGAGCCGGTCCGCGCCGCCGATCCGATTCGCGGAGGCGCCACGCTCAAACGAAAGACCGAGCCGTCACCGCTTGCGCCCACGCCATAATCATAAGCGCCGCCTTCGGTGGTCGTCCCATACAAGCCGCCGTCGCGCCCCTGGACCAGGGCGCAATGAGGCGAGTTGCCGTCGTAGTTGCCGTTGAAGGTCAGAAGTGTTGACAGTGTTCCGTTGGTGTTCCATTGAAAGATCGTGCCATAGGAGCACGGGAAAAGAGTGTTGCCCAAACTGGCCAGGTCGGCCGCGCCGCCCGCGTTGGCCGTGCCATAATAATTGCCATCAGCGGCCATGAACAGGCTGCCTTCGGGACTGGCGCCGTTGGTGCCTTCAAACGCCACGAGCGTCGTGAGGACTCCATTGGTGGTGACTTTGAAAAGGGTGCCGTCGCCGAAGCCGGAATTCAGGGTCAAGTCTCCACCCGCGGAGGTCGTCCCGTACAATTGCCCGTCCGTTCCCTGGACCAAACCGCCGAAAGGGGTTCCGCCGTCGGTTCCGCCGGTGAAAGAATAGAGATTGGCGGGCACGCCGTTGGTGGTGAGCATGAAGACGGCGCCGTAGCCGCCGTTAGTTCCGCCCTCGGAAGCCGTTCCATACAAATTGCCGCCCGCTCCCTGGACCAGGCCGCCCAGAGGAACAGTGCCGATATTGGTGGTGAGCGGGACGTTCCAGGTGAAGGCGCCGTTGGTATCCATCTTGAAAACGGTGCCGCCCAGGGAGCCGGTTTCATTGGTGGAAGTGGAGCCATACAGGTAACCGTCGCTGCCAAGGCAAAGAGTGGCTTCCGGATCGCCGCCGTCGGCCTTTCCTGTGAAATTGTAAATGGTCGTCAGCGCGCCGCCGGGAGTGATTCGGAAAATGGTGCCGAAGCCAGACTGGCCCCCGGTTGTGGTTGCGCCGTAAAGGTTGCCGTCCCCGGCCTGGACCAGGCCGGCGGCGGGCGCCGCGCCATTAGTGTAGCCAAATGAAAACGACCAGGCGAACGTGCCGTTGGTGCTCATCTTGAAAACCGTGCCGTCGCCGCCCAGGGCAAGGTCATTGGCGCCGCCGGTCAAAGTGGCGCCGTACAAATAGCCATCGGCGGCCTGGATGACGCCCGCCTGCGGCGAAGCGCCGCTGATGCCCAGGCTGAAGGAGTTGAGGGTCGTGAATTGCAGGCTGGGGGCCTGGACTTGTATGTTTGTCAGTGTGAGGAAGGCCGCGTTGGTGGTCGCGGCGCCGGCGGAGTTGGTGACGATGACGGTGTAAGTTCCCACGTTGCTGCCCTGGGAATTGACGATGGTCAGGGTGGAATTGGTCGCGCCCGTGATGAGTTTGTTGTTGAAATACCACTCAATGCCGAAAGGCGGCGTCGAGTTGTGCGCCACAAAAAACGAAGCGGGGAAATTGGAAGGCACCGTTTCGGAGACAAGCGGGGCTTCGATGACATTGGTGTCCGCGCGCGAGGAGGCGGGCAGCAGGGCAAGGGTGAAGGCGGCGGCGGCCAGCGAAGCGAGCGCCGCGCTGACAATACTGGTTTTACGAGCTTCTATTGTTTTCATTCATTTATAACGATCTGACAGTCCCAAGGCATTTGCCTTGCTCAATTTCCTGCGTCGGCATGCGAAGGAGCCGCCCGGCACGGTGAATACATACAGTGCAGCCTCGCTCGCGCGATTGCAAATAGAGAATGTCAAGCAATTCTCGTTCCATGACAGGACGCTTCTATGGCGGGTTGAATTCCGCGGCCAGAGCGTCCACCTTTGGCGGGGTGATGAAGGGTTTATTCATGTTGGGCCGGGTGCTGGCCGGGGTGCTGGCTGCCGCCGCCGCGGCAGGGGGGCCGCTTCCCCGCATCGCGCTGGTCCATACCGAGGTTCAAAAAGTTCTTGCGCTGGACGGCCAATCGGACATTATTTCCGTGTAGAAACACAGAACACCAGTTATTCGCTCTCTTATGGCCATTTTTAATAACATCGTCGAAACGGTCGGACGCACCCCTTTGGTTCGCCTTAACCGAGTCACTGCCGGCGTTGACGCCACCGTCCTGCTGAAGTGCGAATTCTTCAATCCCCTGGGCAGCGTCAAGGACCGCATCGGCATGGCGATGATCGAGGATGCCGAGCGGCGCGGCATTCTCAACAAGGACACGGTCATCATCGAGCCGACCAGCGGCAACACGGGGATCGCGCTGGCGTTTGTCGCCGCCGCCAAGGGTTACAAGCTTATGTTGACAATGCCCGACACGATGTCGCTGGAGCGGCGGACGTTGCTGGCGATGTTGGGCGCCAAACTGGTGCTCACGCCGGGGAGCGAGGGCATGAAAGGCGCCATTGCCCGCGCCGAACAGTTGGCCCGCGAAACCGCCAATTCCTGGATTCCCCAGCAATTCGAGAACCCGGCCAACCCGGAAATCCATCGCAAGACCACCGGCGAAGAAATCTGGAAAGATACGGACGGCAAAGTGGACATCCTGGTGTCTGCCGTGGGCACGGGTGGGACCATTACCGGGTGCCTGGAGGCCATCAAGCCGCGCAAAGCGTCTTTTCAAGCCATTGCGGTGGAGCCGAAAGACTCGCCGGTGATCTCACAGTTTCTTGCCGGACAGCCCCTTAAACCCGGGCCGCACAAGATTCAAGGGACGGGCGCGGGCTTCGTGCCCAAGAACTTGCATTTGAAGGACAGTCATGGGAAGCCGCAGATCGTCGAGTGCGTGCAGGTAAGCAATGACGAGTCGTTTGCCATGGCGCGCCGCCTGGCCAAGGAGGAGGGGCTGCTGGTGGGCATTTCCACCGGGGCGAACGTGGCCGCGGCATTGCAGATCGCCAAACGGCCGGAGAACAAGGGGAAGATGATTGTGACGATCGCCTGCTCAACGGGCGAGCGTTACCTGAGCACGCCGCTGGCCGCCGAAGCCAGGGCGGAAGTGGGGGGGTAAAAAAAGAAGTTGCATAATCCGGCCTTTTGGCCGATTATTGAGGTGTTGAAGGTCTGACCAGGCGCGCGCCGGATGAATCCGGGAACGTGGCGTCGTGGTCCTCCAAAAATTCCAAGTTCAAAGATAGGTGATTTTTCGGGGTAAATTCAGGCAAGGCCTCAGCACGTTTACATTTTAAATCTATGAGCACAGCGCCCATCGCCACCGCAAACGACTACGGAGCAGGCTTCCTTGAAATATCCGAAAAGGGATTTGGTTTCCTGCGCACCAAGGAAAACAACTACCATCCCAAGCCCAGCGATATCTTCGTCACCCCCGACACCATCAAGCGCAACTTCCTGCGCGAAGGCTGCCTGGTCGCCGGCGAAACCCAGCCGCCCCATCGCGGCAACAGCCCCCAGCTCAGGACTGTGGACAAGGTCAACGACCAGCCTTTTGACGCCTACACCAAGAACGTCCGTTTCGAGAACCTCACCACCATCGATCCCATCGAGAAGATCAACCTCGAAACCGCCCCCGATCTGCTCGAAACACGCATCATCGACCTCGTCACTCCCATCGGCAAGGGCACGCGCGGCCTCATCGTCGCCCCCCCGCGCACGGGCAAGACCACCATTCTCAAGCAAATTGCCAACGCCGTTTCCGCCAATCACCCCGAAGTCTATGTCATGGTCCTGTTGATCGATGAGCGCCCGGAGGAAGTCACCGACTTCCAACGCTCCGTCAAGGCCGAAGTCGTCGCCTCCTCCAACGATCAAGACCTCGAAACCCACGTCCGCCTCTCCCGTTTCACCATCGAGCGCTGCCGCCGCATGGTCGAAAGCGGCCGCGACGTCTTCGTCCTCCTGGATTCCATCACCCGCGTCGCCCGCGCCTACAACAGTGTTCACGGCGGCAGCGGTCGCACCATGACCGGCGGCGTCGATGCCCGCGCCCTGGAAATCCCCCGCAAGATGTTCGCATCCGCCCGCAAGATTGAGGAAGGCGGTTCCCTCACCATCATCGCGACCGCCCTGGTGGACACCGGCTCGCGCATGGACGAGTTGATCTTTCAGGAGTTCAAGGGCACCGGCAACATGGAACTGATTCTCGAACGCAAGCTGGCCGACCGCCGGCTCTTCCCCGCCCTGGACATCCCCAAGAGCGGCACCCGCAAGGAAGAAAAGCTCTTTCCGCCCAAAAACATGGAGGCCATCCGCAAACTCCGCCGCATGATGGTCGATCTCAACCCGGTGGAAGCCATGGAAACCTTGCTGGCCGCCTTGAAGAAACACAAGACCAACGAGGAACTCCTCTCCAAGATCACCTAAACCGGGATTTCAAACCCGCCTCACTTGCCGGGTGTGAAAGCGAAACCTGAGAAAACGCTCCACTCCCGTCCGCCCTTGGAACGGATGCTGCGGATTCATCAGGCCCTCCAATCCGGCCGCCATCCCAACGCCTCCACACTCGCCGCCAGCCTGGAGGTCAGCTCCAAATCCATCCACCGCGACCTGGAGTTCATGCGCGACCGCATGGAGTTGCCCCTGGAATACGACCCGGCGCGCAAAGGCTACCATTACACCCAGGAAGTCGGCAACTTCCCCACCCTTCAAATCACCGAGGGTGAACTCTTCGCCCTCCTCGTGGCGGAAAAAGCCTTGCAACAATACCGCGGCACCGCCTTCGAGCGGCCCCTCCTCAGCGCCTTCAAGAAAATGGCCGCCGCGCTCCCCGACACCGTTTCCCTCAACATCGCCGACTGGGAACAGACCATTTCCTTCCGCACGCGGGCCGAGCCGATCGTCAAGCTGGAGACCTTCGACACCCTGGCCAAGGCGGCGGCGCAGCGCAAACAATTGCAGTTGACCTACCGCAAACCCGGCCAGAAGGCGACCGAGTTGCGCATCGTCGATCCCTACCACCTGGCCAACATCAACGGCGAATGGTTCCTCTTCGCCTGGTGCCATTTGCGCCGCGACATCCGCACCTTCGTCCCCGCCCGCATCCTCGCCGCCGAGCCGACAGGCAAGACCTTCGCCCGCCCCCAAAAGTTCTCCCTTGAAAAACGGCTCCGCGACAGCTTCGGCGTCCAATCCGGCCAGGGAATTTTTGATGTCGTGCTCCAATTCAACGAGATCGCCGCCGATTACATCCGGGAGAAAAGATGGCATGAGTCCCAGCAATTGCGCGAGTTGCGCGATGGCGGCGTCGAATTGCGCCTCAAACTCTCCAGCCTCGCCGAAGTGGAGCGGTGGGTCTTGGGCTGGGCCGGCAACGCCCGCGTCATTCAGCCCCTCGAACTGGCCGACTCCGTCGCACAGGCCGCGCGCAAGATTCTGCAAAACATCCCTGTCCCTGAATGAATTGTTCCGGCTGAACCTTGAGACTGCGGACGCGCGGCTTCCGGGAGGTGAACGGAGGTGGTCAGCGCGTCGCGCAAGCCCGCCGGCCTCAGAGTGTCGTTTGGGTGTTGTTGGGCGCTTCCTAATCGTAATCATAATCTTAATCGCTTACTATCAACAACTTACGATTTTTATGGCATCGCTGATTGCTTCCCGCCCTTTTTCCAAGTCCCCCATTTATCATGCACAAGGGTGCACAAGCCTGCATAAGCCTGCATAAACGGCCATTTTCGCGGTGTGGCTCTCGCTGGAACGGGTTCACCGCTCCAGCTTTCCGCAAACCGGCCTATGTCAATGAACATCCGCCCTTTTCCGGCCACTTTGCCACCATACAGCAACAATTGCGGAACGCAACACTAGTTTCCGAAAAATCCCATTCAAAGTCGTTTCACGCGATCCCGAGTGCTGATAAACACTATTTGTCAGAAAAATGGGGCATAATAATGAGCTGATATTTCCGACCCTTCTTTTCGATCCACCTATGTCAATATCAAGAACCGTTTACATCCGTTTGCCCGTTGAAACGCAACCCCAAGTCGCGTAGGATCGGCACTGTGCCAATGACATTGGATCAAATCGTTGAAGAAACCCGCCACTGGCCGCCGGAAAGGGCCGGCGAACTGGTGGGGCCGCTGACCGAAGACCTCCACGGCGGCGACCCGGAAATCGAAGCCGCCTGGCAGGCCGAAATCGCCCGCCGCGTGGAGGAAATCCAATCCGGCAAGGCGCGGGGGGGCATCCCCGGCGGGGAAGTGTTGGCCCGCGTCCGCAAAATCGTCGGGCGGTGATGCAGGAATGTGGTTAAACTATTATGAGCCGGAAAAGAACTTCAAGCCGACCGAAAGCGCAGTCATTCGCGGACTTCAAGTCGGAGGGCGCCAACTGGATCACACTGGCGACGGGTGAGTATTACCCGGACATTCTCAAGGACGCGTGCGAACTTTACAAACCGGTTCTGGTCCTGTTCGGGCAGTCGCTAAAAACTTCCGAATCGTCCACGCGCCTGTTCCTGCAAATCGCCGAACAGACCGACGGTTGGATGCGCGTTGAACTCGCTCGCGTGTTCCGCAAATACGTCAGCCCGGAAACGCCTGTCGAGATGCTCAAGAAGAAAACCCAAGCGGAACAGATTTGCAGGGAGTTTGGAAAAGGCTTTCGTCCGATTCAAAAGGTGCAGGCGGCGTTTGCCACGCGACCGGTTCCGGATGAGGCGCTTTGCGCCGTTCTGTGGGAAAACAAGGATCGCGGGAAAAAGGGTTTTGACCTGACTGAGCGGTTTTTCTCGCTGTTCCGTTCCTCGTTTCCCGACCTGCTCATCAAAGGGCCTGAGCGCGCAGGCAGAGACGTTTTGATGGGCGAGGTGTTTGACAAGTATCCCAACCCCGGCCGGCCGGTTGATTTCGTTGTTTTCGACAAAACCGGCAAAGACGTTCTGGCCATCGGCCTGGCGCGTTATGATTCAGATCGGGGCGGCGCGCAGGAGGATGATCGGACGGGCGGATATAACAACTGAGCCACTGAAATCCTGGACTACGCGATGAAAAGGCGGTTGCGCACGAAGGTCATTTTCATCAACGATGGGCCCGGGCTGCTGCTGGGTTCGATGTGGGATGATTATGCCAAGCTCGAAAACAGCCGTCCCGGGAAAATCCTCGTTGCCACGCTCCGCATGGTGTCCGAGCGCATCGCACGGGAGTGGCTCTTGTCGTAAGGAGAATCGCCATGGCCACTGGAATTCCCCGAACAAAATGGCAAAGCGCGGCGCACCGAGTTCACACCGACGGTTTAGCCTCTGGAAACACCGACGTGCAGTTGAGCTACGAAGGCAAGAAATCCGAACAGGAAATTCTTGCCGCCGCTCCGGCAAAATGCCGCCAACTCTGGCCGGAGCACAACATCCATGCAACCCCCAACCAGCTTTACTACGGTGACAATCTGCCAATCCTTGCCGCGCTGATGCGCGACCCCGCGGTTCGCGGGCATGTCCGGCTTGTCTATATTGACCCGCCTTACGCGACCAAAAGCGTTTTCCAATCGCGCAGCCAGATGGACGCCTACACGGATTTGCTGGAAGGCGCGCACTACCTCGAATTCCTGCGGGAGCGCCTGATTCTCCTCCGGGAACTGCTCGCGGATGACGGCTCGATTTACATCCATCTCGACGAGAACATGGCTTTCCTCGTCAAGGCCGTCATGGACGAAGTATTTGGCCGCGCCAATTTCCGGAACTGGATCACCCGCAAGAAGTGCAATCCCAAAAACTACACGCGGAAAACCTACGGCAACGTCGCCGACTACATCCTTTTTTATTCCAAGACGGACAACTACGTCTGGCATCGTCCCGTTGATCCGTGGACGGAGGAGCGCGCCGCCAAGGAATACCAATATGCCGAAGCGGGCACCGCTCGGCGTTACAAAAAAGTGCCGATCCACGCTCCGGGCGTTCGCAACGGTGAGACCGGCAATCCCTGGCGCGGGGTGAAACCGCCGCCCGGCAAGCACTGGCAGTATCCCCCGCGCGTGCTCGACGATATGGACAAGCGCGGAGAAATCTATTGGTCGCCGACCGGAAACCCCCGCCGGAAAATCTATTTCGACCAGAGCGAGGGCGTGCCGGTGCAGGACATCTGGCTGGAATACCGGGACGCGCACAACCAGAACATTGAAGTTTCCGGCTATCCAACCGAGAAGAACCCGGCGATGCTAGCGCGCATCATCGAAGCCTCATCAAGTCCGGAGGACATCGTGCTCGATTGTTTCTCCGGTTCGGGCACGACCTTGAGCGCGGCCTCGCTCAAAAAGCGGCGCTGGATCGGGGTGGACAACAGTCCGGAGGCCATCAGCGCAACGATGCGGCGTTTTGGCAAGGGACTCGAACCGATGGGGGATTTCGTCAACAAACTCGATTCAGCCAGCCAAGACGAAGAGTCAGAGGCTACACTATTGCTATTTGGGCCGGAGGAAACCGCGACGCCAACACCCGAGCATAAGAATCTCCATCAGACCATTGCTGACTTTGCCTTGATTGCTCAAGAGCCTTACGCTGGCGACCTGGCTGACGTGCTTGAACAGTGGGCGGACTGGAATGGCGAAAGCAAGGTTCTAAAACTCGCTGAAGACCCGGTTCCCTACAGGGCGGGCAAGTCGCGGAAATCGATGCGCTCTTCCAAATGCTGGAAGCGCAAGTGCTGAGAACCGAGAAGACATGAACACTTGTGCGCTGCCTCCATTGGGCCAATGGGCGCTATGGTTTGGAGCCGAAAGCGGCTTGGAATTGGGGCGTCTGGCGCAAGCCGGCTAAGGTCGGGTCCTCGAAGAGGTGCTGGCGCAGATTCATTGCCTTGGGGTTTTGGGTGAGTTCCTTGGCGTTGACCGCCAGGCTCTTTTGCAGCGAGGCGATGGCCTCGGATATTTTGCCGCGAGCGGTTTGAATGACGGCTAGGTTGTAAAGCGACTCGGAACTTGAGGGCAAGACCTGGGCCAGTTTCTGGAGCGCCGCTTCGCTCTTTTCCAGATCGCCCAATTTCAAATAGGCGCCGGTCGCTTGCATCAGCGCATTGGGATCGGACCCGGCCGCCGCGAGCAACTGCTGGAGCGCCTGCAGGGCGACGATAGATGCTGCTGCCAATCGAACTGCGCAATTTTAAAAGCGCCTTCTGCGCGTCTTCGTCATAAACAAATTTCCGGTTGCCGCTGAACAAACGCAAATCGTGGCGCAAATAGACTCCCTCCGCCCACTCGCAAATCTGTTTGACCGTCGTATCGTAGGTGATCCAATTGCCGAACAGGCGCTCCGAATAACGGCTCCAGAAGGCGTGGTCTTTGTCAATCATTTCCTGGGTCATCTCCGGCACAGGCTCACGGTTGATCTTCATGATGACGCCGA
The DNA here is from genome assembly GCA_003138485.1 of Verrucomicrobiales bacterium. Taxonomy (GTDB): domain Bacteria; phylum Verrucomicrobiota; class Verrucomicrobiia; order Limisphaerales; family Palsa-1400; genus PLGF01. The sequence continues at coordinate 26,170 of PLGF01000083.1, forward strand.
AGGGCACGAGATGCGGATACATCCAATCGAGCGGGAAACTCTCCTCCACGTGGAATTCATGGCCGGGGTTCTTGTCGAAGATCACCTTGGTCAGCAGGCCGTTGATGGCCATGCTGCTCACACTCGGCCCAGTGAGAAATGACGGAGGCCAGTGGCGCCGCCGTAAACAGCGCCAGCAACCATCCCAACCGCAGGCGTGGGAAGTGGGCCGCCAGCCAAACGCCGGCCAATGCGAACCCACAGCCGATCCAAATGGCAATAGGAATGTAGGAAGGAGTGAAGAATATCTTCACCAGCGAACTGGTCTGGCGCTCGCGCGTGGGGTTAAGCAGGTCCGTCACCAAGACCGACAGACAAAGGAATATGCCGGTCAGGCCAATCATCCAGACTTGTTCGCGCTTTCGCATCTTGAGAAAAAACACGAATGGGATGATGGCCGCGAGCAGGCACAAGTGAGTGAACCCGTCCGCGGCCGATTTGTATTTTGCGCCGGGCCGAATATCTGCTCGCAAACCGCATGCGATGTCTGTAAATTATCGTTTCTACTCCCTCTGCTTGAGCAGGCCCAGCAGGCTGCTGCGCTGATCGGTCCAGAGGCGCGCTTCTCCCGCGGGAGGCGGGGCGCCTGGACGCAGGATGGCCCAGCGAATGGTTCCCACGCTGGAAAACTCGCAGCCGGCGGACATCGCGCGCGCCAGGCCCGCCGCCACCGGACTCAGGTCAACGTGCGCGTTGGTTATGTGAATCGCCAGCGCGCCGCCCGTGTTCAAATGGCTTCGGTAGATTTCGCCGGCTTCCCGGGTCAGCAAATGCATCGGGATGGCATCGCCGTTGAAGGCGTCGAGGATGATCACGTCGAACTTTCGTTTCTCCTGTTCCAACGACTTCCGGCCATCGCCGGGCTTCACGCGGCTGCGGGGATTGTCCAGATAGGTAAACCAGGCGCGGGCCAATCGCTCGACTTCCGGGTCCAGTTCAAAATAAGTAATCGTGTCCTGCGGGCGCAGGTAGCGGTTGAGGGTGCCGGCGCCCAATCCCACCACGCCCAGCGTCAAACCGTTTGTTGACGCTTGCCTCTCCGCCAGGAGCCGGCCCAGGCCGGTTTCGCTTCCGTAATAGGTCATGCCGATTTTGGGGTCCTGCCGGTCTTGCGCTCCGTGGGCGGTGGTGTTGTTGATCAGAGTGTAGTATTCGGTGTGCGGCTTGCGCGTCACCCGCCAGCAGCCGTAAAGAGTCCGGGCGCGGGCGACGTCGTTGGCGTGGCGGCTCAAGTCGGCGCCAATGGTTGTGCCGATGGCGACGACGGCGCCGATGGCCAGAAAAGGCCGGAGCACGCGGCCGCTCCACAGAAGCCCGGCGACGGTCAAAATGCCCAAAGTCAGAATCGGGAATTCGATGGGGCCGCTGGTGACGCGCGGAACGACCAGCACCATCAGCGCGCTGCCCAGCGCCCCGCCGATGGCGCTGGCGGAATAGAAACCGTGCGCATTGGCGTCGCGCGAGGCGGCCAGCCAGACGTGGCAAGCCAGCATGGCGGCGCCGCCGGACAGCAGCGCAAACCCCAGCAACAGCGGGCTGCGCGCCTCGACGACCAGGTGGGAACCCGCCAGCGCCGCCAGCCCCACCCCGGCCACGATGCCCAGCGTGGCCTGGCGATTTCCCGAAAAGGCCCAAACATAGGACGCCAGAAACAAAGCCAGCGGAAAAGCCCACGCCAGCGGCCCGGCGGCGGCTTCGTAACTGATCTGGTTCGTCGTGGCCAGCATCGTCGCGCTGCTCACCGCCGGAAGAACCCACCATTGCCAGCGCGTTTTGCCCGGACCGGCCGATTCCGCCGCGCTGTCAGGCGCAAGACGGCCCGCCCGCGGCCCGGACAGGCACACCAACAGGCCGCCCGCCACCCAGACCCAATTCTGCGTGGAAAGGTCCGTGAACGGTTCGACCAGGAGCGGATAGCAAATCAGGCCCGCCAGCGCGCCGGCGTTGGACCAGGCGTAAATGGAGAAATCGCGCCGGTCGGCCTGCCTTTGGTGCAGCAGCGGGGTGGTGCAAAAAAGGGCCGCGGCCAGGCCCGCGTACGGGAGCAGCGCGGCCAGCGGCCGCATCTCCGGCGCAAGCCACTGGGCGCGGATCGGTTGCGGCAGAAGCGTCAACAATCCGCTCAACGCCAGGCCCGCGAGAATCGCCCTGGGGCGCCGCGCCCGCCCCAGCCGCCGGCTTCCATAATAGGCGGCCACCACCAGCAATTGGTAAAACAGCACCACCCCGCACCAGACATAAGCCGCGCCGCCAAATTCGGGCAGCAGCCTCTTGCCCGCCATCAGTTCGCCTTCAAACGCCAGAAAAGCCGCCGCCGCGGCGATCCATTTCGGATGCCGGCCACCGCCCCCGCCCAGCGCGCTGCCGTTGAACATGGCTCCTTCATACACAAAAGGCGCGACAAACCCAAGAAGCCTGATAGAATCATTGACGCCCTCACGCAAACGAAAGGCGAATGATGAAAAAACGGCTGATCTTTCTTCCCCTCCTTGCCGGCCTGCTGTGCTTCGCCGCCGCGGGTTGTTCCGAGAAGAGCATCGACACCGCCAAGGTCCGCGCGGCCTTCCCAACCGTCGCCGATACTTCCAAGCAGTTGTTGGAAGAGGGGCTGGCCGACATCGATCACAGCAACTACGTCGCCGCGGTCAAACCGTTGCGGATGTTCGCCTTCACCACCAAAATGGATCGCGCGCAACGCAAGATCATGGCGGACACCATTGCCCGGGTGAACGCCAAAGCGGCCGCGTCCAAATGAGGGCGGGCGCAAGAGAGAATTTTTGGGGGAACGCCCTCATCCTTCTCCCGCTGCCGGAACGATTCAGTTGCTTCCGGGGAGCGCGGGCGTCTCGCTCGCGGTTTTCGGCCTCTGGCCTAAAACCTTTGCGGCGTGAAAGAACCAACCAAATGGTGGCTCGGATGAGGCTGGCCGGCGGGACGCCGGCCAGAGCGACCGAGACGGTCGCGCTCCCAATTTCGAAATCGTTCCGGCAGGGGCAGAAGGATGAGGGCGGTCCCCGAAGTATTGCTGTCCTGCCCCCGGGGCGGCCCAGCGATCACAAGCTCCCTTGCGCCGCAACAAAACCACCGTAATTTACCGTAATTTACCGTAAATTTTGGCAACATACCCCCGTTTGCCCGCCAAGCGGGAAAAGTGGCTTGCGGCGCAAAGCGGGCGTGACGGTTCACGCCACGCACGCCGCCCGGTGCAGGAGACGGGGCGCGCCAACAGCATTTCAAAGAACAAGCCTGCATACCAAATGTAACACACGCCGGAAACTTTGCAAGGACGGCCTCTTATCCCAATCCTAACCTAATCCGGCAGGGCAGAGCTGCAGACGGAACTGGAAAGTCGCCGCACAAGTGAACAAATTATTGGGCAGACGCTTGCGCGCGGGCTTTGCGGGCTGCCCTGCCCTGAATTCCTGGGCGGCGCAGCAGCACCGCCTTACCGACGGCGTGAAGATTTTTGTCATGCACCCCCCGCGGGAATTCCCGGCCATTCCTTATTGAAGCACTTCTTGGATTATGTCACCTTTTTCACTTGTGAAACGGAAGGTCGTGAAAAACAGGGCGGCGCGGGGCGTAACTCTCAAGATTGATATCCAGGAACTGCGGCGCATCCAATGAACCCCGTGGAGATCATCCAGCCCGACTGGAAATGGGGCACCGCCGAGGGCAGCCGGGAACTTGACCGGCTATTGGACAGCCGCCTGACTTTCCTGGAGAAACGCCAGTGGCTTGAAGAAGCCGAAACCCTGTCCCTTCAATTGCGCGCACGGCATGACGCCGCAGAAGAAAAACGGAAACCAGAGACTTCGAAAGCAGAGCGCGGTTTGATTTCGCTGATCGAAAACCCGGATCACGGTTGAAAAGCGTCGCTTTGCGCGGCGGTTCCAATGGCAGGGGACATCAAGGTTCTGTTGGCGCTGTTTTCCCAAGTGATATTCCCAGCCTGGTCAATCTTGACGTACTTGTATTGAAACATCGTGGACGCCGGCAGGGATACCGTGAGCGACCACGTTGGGTAAGGAACAGGCGACATTTTGACCCCGGATTGCGGATTCCACGCTCCCAAGAGCGGATGGTTGCCGACCAGATAAACATTCTGACCCCAGATGGTTGGAGCGTTGACGTTGAAATTGACGGTTACCTGCGGTTGATCGGACGCATAGCGATGGACAACAACGGACGGGGCGTCATTGCTGCCGTTCTTGATCGCGGCCAGGAGATTGATGTATTCGCCCATGGCCCAGCTCAAGGGCCGCATCGAGCCGGTGGCCGTGCCAGGGACATCGTTGGCGGGGGTGTCGATTTCCCACCCGGTGATGTTCGTGCTGACATTCCAGACCTGCTCGGGAATAAATCCGGCCTGAGAGGAGAACTGCTTGAGCGTGGCGAGATAGGGTTGGCCGTCGGCGCCGTTGCCGGACTGGGATATTTGGTAAATGCCGCGTTCAGCGGTGAAGATTGGCCAGAGGCGCCCTCGTCCGGAGCCGTTGTAAGGGGTTCCGTCATTGTTCTCCCCGTAGCCGTCGTAGTTGTAACGGAACCATGCGTCGCCTTTGCCCGGTATGGTCTGCTTGATGAGGCTGTCGTATTTGGGAAGGGTCTCCAGAATGGTCCAATTGTTGGGGCTCATGTCGCCGAGGCGCACCAATTCGAGGAAGCCTCCGTCCACAACGGCGCGCTGATCATGTGCTCCAGCCCCGTTGCCAAAGGTCAGTTGGATATTGTTATATGGGTCCTCATTGTCATCAATGCGGATGTAATAGCAGCCATCGCCGTAAAGCCCGTTGGTGGTGAAGGTCCAGTTGGCGACATTATTTCTCCAGGCGTCGGCGAACTGAAGGTATTTGGCGGCCTCGTTGGTATCGGAGGCGCGCGCGGCAAAATCGGCGGCGCAAACCAGGCCGGCAATTTCCGCCGCGATGGTGGAAGGTGAATAGCCGGCCATCTCCTCCCAACGTTCCTCCTTCGTCGAAGGTCCGGCGCCGGCGACAAAGTCAGCGGCCAGTTTTATCTTAGGCCATAGGTCGAGCCGATTCAATTTCCAGGCAAGAATGATCGGCATGGAAGCTTCGTCCATTTGCGTGGCATCCCAATAGGGCGTGCCGGTGTCGAAGCTGTTTTGCGGAAAGCGGCCCGGCGCCGACTCCGGGTTGCTGCCGCTGACGGTTTGCATCTGGGTGTTAAAAAGGAAGTTGACCGCCATGTTGGCGGAGTTGGTGTCGCCCGCGGCAATCAACGCGCTGGCGAATTTGAAGAGGTCACGGGCCCAAACGAGGTGATAACCGCCGGTGTCCTGATCGCCGTTGCCGGGCCCCCACGGCACGCCAAGCCCGGCGACCATCGCGCCGTTGGTTTTATCCTGGGTGGATTTGAGCGTCATGGCGGCGAGGTAATATTGATCGTCGGCCGTTCCGCCCTGGTTGTTCAGTGTTTGGCAATAGGAATTCCATTGCTGGATGTAGGTCGTTTCGAGCAGGTTCAAGTCGGAGGACAAGGTGGCGCTGGCGTTATCCATGGCCATTTGTTCGTTTGTGCCGAAACCCAGGACAAGGTCGAATGCAACGCTGGCGCCGCTGTTCGTGCCGAAGTCCAGCCAGCCCATTTGCGCCACGTTTCCGCCGTGGGCGGCGGTGAATTGCCAGTCCATCGTCCTGTCGTCCGCCCCGCCAAACAGGTCTGTCCAGCCGTCGTTCACTCCGACAAATCCATGCGAGACTTCAACGTTGCTGCCGTTGGTCTTCCACGGGATCGAAACGGCCAGGGCCGAGGAGGTGCTGTTTGGCTTGGATGCAACCAGCATGATGCGATTCCCATTGGTGAGAGTGCGGGAATTATCGTTGCCCCCCTGGTTTTCGATTCCGGGGTGATTGAGGACAAAGAGATTGAAGTCCGCGATGCTCTTGCCGCTTTGCAGCGTCTGGAAGACAACTCTTTGCACAACCGTTGGATGCGTCGGGTCGGTGAAGATCGTCTTGGTGATTCTCCAGGACCCATTGTTGGCGGTGCTCACCGTTTGCCAGGCCAAAGCGCGTGTATCGACCAGACTCACACTTTGCTGAGTCTGAAGTTTTTCCTCGGCGTCATTAGGCCCCATGGTTTTCGCCGCGTCCTCAACGAGGAATTCCATGTCGATGTTTTGAATGCGGTCGGGGGATGGATAAAAGACTTCCGTCAGCATCCCTTGCGCGCCGGTGAAATAGACCGGCGAAGCCGCGCCGGCGGATGTCCCCAGCAAATCCTTGGCTGAAGGCGCCCAGCACGAGGGGCTTCCCGGCGGATTAGGAGAGTTGACGGCAAACGATGTGTCCGTTTGGCAGGCAAGACTAATGAGGAGAAGCCATCCGGCTAGGAAAATGCGCCTGGCTCCAAAAGGCGGCCTGCGACTCATGGCCTGAATCAAGCAGTTCATAACATAAGGCGCCTCTCACGGGAGGCTTTGGGTTCCAGCAAGTGGCTCGACACGAACAAGCCCTTTTCACTTCCAGTCCAACTACACTGCCTCTATATATACACACCCCGCATGCAATGTCTATGAAAATCAAATAGATGTATGCGGCTTGCCAAAAACCAATTTTGCCGGATAATTAACCCGTGAGTGCGTTTGAAACCATTGAGCAAATCAAAGAATTGCCCGCCGTCGAACAGGTGCGAGTCGCTCAGTTTATCGCGGAGAACGGCAGTTCGATGACGTGCCGCCAGTTTTCCGTCAGCACGGAAGGTAACGGTCTGCCCGTCATCCGCGCTCATGGCGGCATCATCACCTCGCAACTGGTTCACGAGATCGAAAGCCGGACGCCGTGACCCGATGACAGTGATCACCGACGGCTATCTTGTCGCGCTGGCCCGGCAACATGGGTTCAGTCTGGCAACTCTCGATCAACCGCTGGCCAAAAGCTTCGCGGATGAAACGGTTCTGGTGGAACTACTGCATTGACGTGAATGCGCCTTGGGTAATCAGGCGATGGCCCAAGGATAATGGAGGCCGGCCCGACCACGTTTGGAGCTTGGAAGAAATCGTGGACCGGCTAAATTAGGTTTTGTGAAAGCGCGCATTGCCAGGATCAGTCTGGCTGTATCAGCCACTCTTTTCTTCATGGGATTCTTTGTGCTTGGGTATTGCCCTGAATGGTACGCCCTGGCGGCTGGATTTGCGGGTCTTGCGGCGTGGAAAAGCGCGGGGCGAACACGAGCATGGGCAATGATCTGGCTGATCGCGTCCTGAGTCCTTGCGGGATGGAACGCGATTGCTGCGATTCAGGAACGCCGCCAGTTTATTGAAAAGGTGAAGAGAATTGATCGCATGAGAACACAGGCCACGACTGCGCCCGAATGAACTATTGTCACAAGGGATTGGGGGACAAGTAAACATTCGACATTCTGATCGTGGAATCGGCGTTTCTTACCCGTGAAATCCGTGGTCAATCTTCGCGGAATCGCGTGATGCTGGCGGAATCAACAAAAAAATGGGTTGCATTGTCGCATACATCGGCTACATGTACCTGTGATGTTTCTGGCGCCGTTACAACGCCTGGTGAAGAATGCCCGCCGACGGGTGGGGGCGCTTTGTCTGGGCGTGTTCCTGGCGCTTTACGCCATGGCGGCGGTTCCCGCCCTGCACGCCCTGGCGCATCACGATGCCCGCGACGCGAACCACGAGTGCGCCGTCACCTTGTTCGCACACGGCCAGGTCCACTCCGCCGACGCGGCGGCTGAACTGCGCCTGCCCGCCCCGCTCATCCTTTCCAGCGACCCCGCACCCGCGCCCCTTTTTGTCTCCGCCGATATTCGATTGCTTCCCAGCCGCGGTCCGCCTGCGGAACGCCTCTCCCTCTAATTGGTTGTTTTTGAAAGTCAGTTGGCCTGCCGGATGTCGCGGCGTGTGCCTCGCAGCCCGCGCGGGCCGGATTGGAAGTTCCAAAAGTGAATCCCCCCTTTCAACCTTGATTTTTGAATCTTCAAGGACAGAAGGGACGGAATGGACGAAAAGGGAATGCCCTTTCAACTTTAGCCTTTGAACCTGGACCGCAATTATGAAATCGATAAAGAAAGCAGATCAGAAGTTTTACCGCCCTGTCAGTTGCCTGGTGATGATGTTCGGAACGCTTGCCTCAGGACCGCTCCTGGGCCAGACGAACACCACCCCCGCCTCCACCAACGTGACGACCCTCGATACGGTGACGGTCGTGGGCCGTCTCAATGAGACCCGCATCGAGATTGTCCCCAATCTCGGCGCCAGCGCCTACACCTTCAGCCCCCTGTCCATCGTCGATATGGCTCAGGGCGACGACGCCACCTTCAATCAAATCATCCTCCGCGCGCCGGGCGCGGCCCAGGATTCCCTCGGACAACTCCACGTCCGGGGCGAGCACGGCAACTTGCAGTACCGGATCAACGACGTGATCCTGCCGGAAGGGATCACCGGTTTCGGCCAGGAACTGGACCCGCGCTTTGTGCAAAGCATGCAATTGATCACCGGCTCGCTCCCGGCCCAGTACGGCTTCCGCACCGCCGGCATCGTCGATATTCAATCCAAGGGCGGCGTCTTCACCAACAGCGGCTCCGTCGAACTCTACGGCGGGAGCTACGACACCATCCGCCCCAGCTTTGAATACTCCGGCTCCGAAGGCACATGGAGCTATTTCATTGACGGCAGCTACACTCACGACGACATCGGTATCGAGAATCCGGCCCCCAGTTCCGTGCCCATTCACGATTTCACCGATCAATATAAGACGTTCCTGTACGCGACCGACCTTATTGACGCCTCCAGCCGCCTCGTCATCATGGGCAGCGCGTCCTACGCCACCTTTGAAATCCCGATCAACCCCGGCCTCCAGCCCGTTTCCACGCAGGCGAGCGGCGACCCCTGGGTGGCGGGAAACTTCTCGCCAACCGATCTGAATGACAATCAAACCGAGCAGAATTATTACGGCGTCCTCGCTTATCAAAAATCCGCCGGCGACCTGAACTATCAAGCTTCGGTCTTCGGCCGCAACAGCGGCGCGCACTACACGCCCGACGCGCTGGAACCGGCGCTCTATTACAATGGCGGCGTGGCGACGGACGAGAAACGCGTCCTCACCTCCGGCGGATTGCAAGGCGATGCCAGCTACACCCTCGGCGACAAACACACCTTGCGGGCCGGGATTGAGATGGTGGAGGAAGCCGTCACGGCGGACGCGACCGCCACGGTGTTTCCGACCAGCGCCGGGAACATCAGCGGCCCGCAGGAAGCCATCGTTCAGAACAACCTGACCCACGCCCTCTTCGCCGGCCTGTATTTGCAGGACGAATGGAAGCTTCTGCCCAGCGTCACCCTCAACTACGGCGCCCGCTTCGACGTTTACAATTCCACCGTCGATGACGAAAACCAGGTCAGCCCTCGCGTCAATATGATTTACAAGCCAACCGACTCCACAACGCTGCACGCCGGCTACGCGCGTTACTTCACGCCTCCGCCGCTGGAAACCGTGGCGGCGTCCGACATCGCCGCCTTCAACAACACGTCGGCCGCATCGGGCGTCACCACCGCAACGCCTGTGAAGGCCGAGCGGGCCAATTATTATGATGCCGGGATCAGCCAGAAAATCCTGCCCGGCCTGCAAGTGGGACTGGACGGCTATTACAAGACCGCCCACAACCAACTGGACGACGGATTCTTCGGCCAGTCGCTCATAGCTTCCTCGTTCAATTACACCCAAGGGCGCGTGGAGGGCGTGGAACTGACGGCCAATTACGACACTGGCGGCTTCTCCACCTACGCCAACCTCGCTCTCTCCAGCGCGGAGGGCAAAGGGGCCGCTTCGGCCCAATTCCTCTGGGGCGACCAGCCAACGGCCAATTACGTCAACCAGCACTGGATCTATCTCGACCATGACCAGCGCGTCACCGGCTCCTTTGGCGCCGCTTACACCTGGAACGAGGGCAAGCGCCAGAGCACGCGAGTTTATGTTGACGCCCTTTACGGCAGCGGCCTCCGGCAAAGCGGCCCCGAGAATATCCCCGGCGGCAACGACCCGGTCCCGAACGGATCCAGCGTGGGTCAATACTATTCAATCAACCTCGGCGTCGAGCAAAGCTTGAAACTGGGCGGACGCCGGCTCCTGAAAGCCAGGCTGGATGTCGTCAACCTGACGGATAACGTCTATCCCCTGCGCACCGGCACGGGCGTCGGCGTCAACGCCGCCCAATATGGCGAGCGGCGGGGCTTTTTTGGCTCGCTCAGCTACACCTTCTAAACGTTGACGCGATGGATCAAATGCGAAAAACTTACCCATGGCTGTTGCTGCCTACCAATTAAAGTCCGAGCTGGCGCGCTTCTGCCTTCCCGCGCCCGAGCGCGACTCGTATCGGCGGCTGGCCTGGGTCAATTCGCTGTGCCTCATGTTCCTGCTCATCGGCGTCTTTGGCGCGCAGAACAAACTGCCGGTCCCAAAACACGCCGCCCCGCTCGAACAGCCCGTCCCTGTCGTTATCGAACCGCTGCCGGCGACACCCCCGCCGACGGAGTCAAAGACAGCCGAGCGCCAGGATGAGGACCAAAAGCCCAAGGCTCAAAGCATTGTGGCCGTCACCCTCAATTCGCCCGCCATCAACTTCTCGGTGCCGACCATCGGCAACCTGATCGTGCCAGTGTCCGCCGCGCCCGCCCCGCCTGGGGAATCCATGGCCCAAACCGCCCCAGCCCCGCAAGCCCCGCTGACCATTGGCAGCACAGGCAAGGGCGGCGACCGCCCGGAACCGCCCTATCCGCCAATGGCGTTGCAAATGCAAAAGCAAGGCACGGTGGTTCTCCTTTTCACTGTCGATGACGTGGGGGCCGTCGTTTCGGCTTCGATCAAGGAGTCCTCCGGTTCGCCGCTCCTGGACCAGAGCGCACTGGACTGCGTCAAGCGCAGATGGATTCAACCGCCCATCAACGGCGGACATCTTTTTCAAGTTTCGATTTCTTTTAAGTTACAGATCGATTAGCAACTAAACTTTTATGATGGCAAACATTGTAGTTCAATTCCTTCTCCAAGGCGGGCCGGTGATGGGGCCGATCCTAATCAGCGCGCTGGTGGCGGTGGCCGTCGTCGGCGAGCGCTCTTTTTGGTGGTTCCGTGAAAGCCGCCGGCGCGACCCGAAGAAGCTCGAACAAATCCTGGCCGCCCTGGAAAACCAGGACATTCCCGCGGCCGTGAAAATCGCCGAAGGCTCGGAGGACCCGGTCATCCGAATGATTTACAGTGGATTGGTTCACGCCCATTCCTCGATGCAAGGGGCATTGCAACTGGCCGCGGGGATCGAATTGGAACGGGCCGGGCGCTTCCTCACGGTCATGGACACCCTGGTGACGCTGGCGCCCCTGCTCGGCCTGCTCGGCACCGTGACCGGCCTGATGAGCGCCTTTCTGAGCGTGGGCAATTCCGAGGTGGTCGTCTCGAAGGTGACCGGCGGCATCGGCGTGGCCTTGATCGCCACCGCCTGCGGTCTGGGCATCGCCATCTTTGCCCTCATCCCTTTCAATTATTTCTCCGCCCGCGTGACCCGGCTCCAGTTTGAGCTGGAAACCGCCGCCAGCAATGTCGAAGTCATGGTCCAGGCTTCCAAAGTGAAAGAGCCCTCGCAGGCGCCCCGGTGAAATTCCCCTCGCCAGTCCCGCGCCGGCATTCGCGCATCGAGATCATCCCGCTGATCGACATCATGTTCTTTCTGCTCGCCGCCTTCATGATGGTCAGCCTCCAAATGGACCGCGCCCTGAACACCAAGGTCGATCTCCCCTTCGCCACCCGGGCCGCCGCCGATTTCAAGCCGGACATGATCAATATCGCGGTGGACCGGGCGGGCCTAGTTTGGCTGGAAAAGACCAACGTGACCCTGCCGGAGTTGTGCGCCGCCCTCAGCAACCGTTTCCATATCAACACGAATTTGCCCGTCTATATCGCCGGCGACGCCGCCACGCCGCATGGCGACATGGTCGATGTCTATGAGGCCGTGCGGCGTGTGGGCGTGCAGAAAGTGGCGTTCATGACGGACCCAAGCCACCGCCAAGCCAGCCGATGAAAATTCACTCTCCCATCGTTCGCAGGCGCGGCCGGCTGGAAATCATCCCGCTGATCGACATCATGTTTTTCCTTCTGGCCTCCTTCATGATGGTCAGCCTTCAAATGCAGAAGGTCCGCACGCTCCACGCCAGCCTCCCCACCGCCACTCTGGCCGCTTCCACCGTCAAGCCCGACATGATCAAACTCAAGGTCAATCGAGATGGCGCGGTGTCGGTGGACGACAGCCTGCTGACCTTTCCGCAGCTCTACACGCTGCTGACCAACCGGCATCACGCCAACACCAACGTCCCGGTCTATCTGAGCGGCAGCCGTGACGCCACGCACGGGGAAATGATTTACGTCCTGGACATGGTCAAACGCGCCGGAATCGACCGCGTGGCCTTCTCCGTGAAGGCCGACCCAACCTCCGCCCCCGGCCAACAATGAAAAACTTTCAACAAAACCTTCTCATCACCCTGGCTCTGGCCCTGTGCGGCTTGTGCGCCTGGCAATGGTACGCCCAAACCCGCCAGCGCCTTCACATCGATTCCCTCGACCAGGCCATTTTCAAGCAATCCACCGAAATCCAGGGTTACACCAACTCCATCAAGACCATGGACACCGAGATTGCGGGATTGCAGGCGCGCATCAATGAACTCAAGCTCGACGCCTTGACCAACAGCCAGATCATCCTCTCCCAAAAGCGCGACCTTCTCCGCCTGCAAGTCAACGCCGGCATCTTGAGCAATGAAATCGTCCAATATCAGTCCGTCACCAACTTTCTGGATACCAAACTGCAGGAAGCCTACGACGGCATCAAAAAGCAAAATGACGCCGTCACCCGCCTGGTGGCGGAGCGCGACGAGTTTATCGGCAAATACACCAACAGCGTCATCGCCGCCAACGCCATCGCCGAAAAATACAACGAAATGGTGGAGCGGGTGAAGAAACTGCAAGACGCCGCCGCCGCGGCCGCAGCCGGGAGCAAGCGATAGAAGGGGCCCTGCCGTGCTCCGTCGGATGGAAACAAAGCAACCGCATGGCTCCGGCTTACGTCTCAGCAAGGATGCGATCGAGTTGGGCGGCGTGGACCGGCAGCGGGGTGTCGGTCCAGACGACATAATCGGATCGGGCGATCTTCTGGTCGGTGGGCCACTGCGCGTCCAGTCGCCGCCTGATTTCCACGGCCGTCCAGCCGCGCTGGCGCAGACGCTGCCACCGCGTCGCTTCCGAGCAGGCCACGCAAATCACCGCGTCAAAATGCGGCGGGGCCTTGGTTTCAAAAAGCAACGGAATGATGACTGCGCCGCGCGGGCAGCCGCGCGCCTGCCAGTCCTTGGCTTGCGCCTCCCAGGCCAGGCGGATGCGCGGATGCAGGATGGCTTCCAGGTCCGCCCGCGCCCGGGGGTCGGCAAAGACCATGCGGGCCAAATCACCGCGATTGAGACGGCCGTCGGCCATCAAGAGGGATTGGCCGAACCTTTGCAGAATTTCACCCAAAGCCGGCTGGCCAGGTTCAACAAGTTGGCGCGCGATGAGATCGGTGTCCGCCACCTCAACGCCGCGCTGGGCCAGCAGTTGCCCGGCGGTGGATTTGCCCATGCCCACGCCGCCTGTGATGCCAAAGAGTTTCATCCGGCGCCCGCCGCGCCGGGCGTGGGGGTGGAAGCCGCGGCACGCATGGTGTGTTACTGGGCCAATTGCAAGACCCGGTAGAACCGCTCCGGCGCGTTGGTCTGCGGGTCCGTGTAGATAAACGTGCCGGACGAATCGGCCGTGTTGCTGCTGACAAGGGTCCAAGTGCTCAGGTTGGTCGAAACCTCAACGCCGTAGGACTGGTCCGGCTGGCCGCGCAAGCTCAACTGCAAACCGGCGGCGGTGTCGGCGGCCGTCAGGAACGAAATCACCGGCCCAGCCACAATACCTGTATTGGAGACCGTGCTGTCGGCGAGGTAAAGATCCGTGCTCGACGTGGTGACGCTGGCGGTGTTGGCCACCAATCCCATGCCGGCGGCAACCACGCGGATGCCGGCCGTCACAATGGCGCCGGGGATCATCGTGCCTATATTGCACGTCACCGTGTTGCCGCTGTTGCTCACGGTGCCTTGCGAGACAGCGGCGGATGAAAAAGCGAGGCTGGCGGGAAGCGCGTCCACCAGAATGACGTTGCTGGCATTGCCGGGGCCAAGATTCGTGATGGCGATCTGGTAATTGAGGTAATTTCCCACATAGACCGGGTCCGGCGCGTGAACCATGCCCGCCTCCAGCCGCGCAGCCGGGTTGACCGTGGCAACAGCAGTTAATCCAAGACTCCAGCCCCCGCTGATGACCCCGTCGTTGCCCTCTGTGTCATCATACACGTAAAGCGACCAGTAACCGTTGGGGTCCGTCCCATCGAAAAACGCCAGATTCGTCTCCGTCGAAGGCGCCGGAACACCCGGGAAAGCAGTGAAGGCCGAGACCACCGAAGGCAGGTTTGTCCCGGAAACCAATTGAGCTTCCGAAAGCGCCTGGGTGGCGCTGCCATCGAACGTCAACGTCAAATTCGACACGCTGTAAGGTCCGCCGACATGACTCATCAACAGCAACTCCTGCCCCGCCGGACTGGCCAGAAGCACACTCACGTCATGCGGGTAGCTGTGCGCGAAACCGTGCAGCGTGGCCGTGACATTGCCAACCACATATCCCGTCAGCCCGGATACCAGGATTTGCGAAGGATAGGGATTGCCCCGTCCGATCTCGGGAATGGTGATCGCGCTGGAACTGAAATAATTAGTAGTGACAGGCAGGGGGAACACAAAGGACACAGTCCCCAAAACATTGGTGCCCTGCGTCAGGCGCAACGTCGCCGTCGCCGCGCCCGAGACGTTGGTGACGGTGAAGCTGAAGTTGGCGGTGGCGGAGCCGCCGTTGGGCTGAATGACTCCGTAGGTTTGCTGCGAAAGCGCGCCCGGAACGATGCCGCCGCCGGCTTGAAGGGTGGCAACGAGATTGGAGGTCGGACCCGATCCAATGTTGATCAACGTCAAGCCGACCGTCACTGGTTCGCCGGAATTGACCGTCCCGTTCGGGTTGGCCAAGTTCTGGGGCAAAGTGGCGGCCCCATTGGTAATGAGAGGAACCGGGTAGATGACCGTCACGATATTGCTGACGGTATGATAAGCCGGGTTCGGATCGAAATTGTTCGCGCTCACGCTCCAGACGTTGGTCAAGGTGAGGACGGCGGGCGGCGCGGTGGTGATCGCGACCGAGGCGATGTAGCCCGCATCGACGGTCCCGAAAGTGACCGTCACAATGTTGTTGTTGCTCGTGGCGTTGGACGGCTCGGACACCAGATTGAGGCCGCCCAGTGAGAAGTTGCCGACCACGCCGACGGCGTTGCTGGGGCCGTAATTGGTCACAATCAGCGTGTAAATCAAATTGTTGTTCACAACAACGGGATTGGCCGCCACGGAGATGAACGCCCCGAGGTGCGCGTAAGGCAGGATGTCGTTTATGACGGCGCTTGCCACATTGTTCCCGCCGTTGCCCGGCGGCAACGCGGAACCGGCATAGATCGTGTTAGTCTGCGGACCGGCTGCGCTGGCCGTGACCACGTTGGTAATCGTCAAGCCCGCGCCCGGAGCCAAACTGCCCAGCGTGTAAACGGTCGTCTGGCCGTTTTGAACATAATCGCCGGAGGCGTACGAGGAGGAAGCGAAGGTCAGCCCTGAGGAAAGGACATTCGTGAGATAAGCGGTGACGGCGCTCGTGGCGCTGTTGTTTGTCACACTAAGCACGAACGTAACCTGGTTGCCGGTGGTTACTTGATTGGTCAGAGCGACGATGCCGGCCACCAGATCCGAGACCGGGCTAATCGGCGTGCTCGTCGTAATCGTCAGACTCCAGCCGTTGGCAATGTAGCCGTCATCCCCGTTGACACCGTCATAGACATAGAGAGACCAGGTTCCATTTGGCGCCAAGCCGTCGAAGACGGCCAGGTTGGCCGCCGCCGCTGTCACAGGCGCGTTTGTGAAAAGAAAGACAGGTTGGTATTCCTCCGGGAGATAGGCGCCAGGAAGGATGTCGCCCGAGGCCGGCAACGGCGCCGAGGCCGTCGGGTCTAATGTAAAGGTCACGCCAAACATTGCCGAGCCGGCGGCGGCGCTCATCATGAGGGTCGAGGCCTCCCCCGACGGGCCGATGAGCATCATGCCCACGTCATTCGGGTATGTGTGCGCCATGTTCGATATGGTGACACCCACTTCGGAGATTGTCCCAGTGACGTTCGACACCAAAATGGTCGAGGGATAGGGATTGGCCGGCCCGCTTTCCAGGATGTATGACGAGTTGGGAATCGCGATCTCATTGGTGTTCCAGAACGTGGCCACCAGCGGCATGACAAAAGGAAACGTCACCGATCCAAGGTTGGCAGCCCCGTCCTGCAACTGCAAGGTCGCCACCACGGTGCCCCCGTTGGTGCTGTTGGCCGTGAAGCTGAACAAGCGCCCGACCGCCGCCCCGCCGGGGGCCAGCGCGCCGTAGTTCTGTGGACCGCTGGGGGAGGTTACCCCGCCGCTGGCTTGGAGGGTCGCCACCAAATCACTGGCGCCCACAGTGCCGATATTCTGCAAGAAAAACTGCAGTTCCACCGTTTCCTGGGGATTCACCGACCCATTCCCATTGGCCGGCAACACCAACGAACTGCCCGCCGGCACTATGGTGACAGTCGGCGGCTCCACCAATGTGTGGAGAGTGAAGATGCTATTGTTGGTCACAGCATTCCCCGGCTGGCCAAAGGCCGACAAACTCGACGAGAGCAAATTCGATTGCACGCCCGGGAGAAGCTTCGGGGCCTTCAGCACGTTGGTAATGACCCCGCCGACGCCGACAGGCAAAGACCCGACGGTCCAGACGATCACACCGTTGGTCACAATCGCGCCGGCCCGGCTGCTGGAAACAAAGGCCGCCCCGGACGGAATCGTCTGGCTGAATACAACGCCGGTGGCGGCGCTCGGCCCATTGTTGACCACTGTCGCCACACAGGCGAAATTGCTGCCCGACAACACCGTGGCCGGGATCGACACGGCCGATACGGCCAAGTCCGCCGACGGGCCGACCGTGACGGTAACGGAAGCGGAAGCGTTAATGGCGTCCGGATTCGTCTCCAACGGACTGAGCGTGGCCAGTGTGCTGGCGGTCAAGGAGCCCGTCATGGACGGGCTGACCACCACCGTGACAACGGCGTGGGCGCCGGGGGCAAGCGTCCCAATTTGAACCGTCGCCGCGCCGGGGCCGATCGTCCCCTGGGTGGTGGTGGCGGAAATGAAATTGACCTCTGGCGGCAGGCTGTTGATCAAGGCCACTTGTTGCGCCGTGGACGGCCCGTTGTTGGTCACCGAAATGGTGTAAGTCAGCGGCGCTCCTTCCAGGACAAATCCCGGGTACGCCGTCATGGTCACCGCCAAGTCCGCCAGGGGCATCGTCACCAGCGCAGTAGCGGAAGCAGAATTGTTATTGGGATTTGGGTCGGGCTGGGGCGATCCGACAGTCGCCACGCTCGTAATCAAGCCCGAAGAGTAGGGAACGGTAATGACGGAAACCGTCGCCGTGCCATAGACGGGGAGGTTGGTGAGAGTCAAGTCGAGGTTGGATGCGATCTGCGTGACGCCGGCCTGATAATTGCTGATGCTCTGAAACACCACTCCGGCAGGCAGGGTTTGGGAAATGACGATGTCGCTAGCGGCGCTCGGTCCGGCATTGGACACCGTCAGGTTATAGATCAAGTTGCTTCCCACCACAACGGAGGGCGGGTTGGCGGACATCGTCAGGGAAAGGTCCGCGCCGGGACACTGGCCCCCGCCATTCGCGCAGACATTCGGGGTAATGTTGAGACTCCAACACTGGAGAGCCGCGATGTCTTGCGCCAACTCGAAGGCATTAAACACATGCAACATCCATACGCCGTTGAGATTGGTCCCATTCAAAAGGTTGAACGTGGAGAGCGGCTCCTGTGGCGAATAGGACCCAATGTAAGGCGGCGTTCCATTGATGATCGAGGTCCCCGCGGCATCGTCAAAAGTAGTCTCAGATCCCAACACGCAACCGGCCCCAAAATTCTGCCCCAGGCCGCCGTAGTCCTCCGACAGGAGAGTAACGGTCGCGCCGCCGGGGCTGATCAGTTCGATGCCAAAGGCATAGTCATAAACCGTGGTGGCGTAAAGGGATACCGTCAACGAGGAAACCGATCCCAGACCCGAGACAACGACCGGCGAATAGACGCCGAGAGGGCTGGTGGCGGGTATGTTGTAGGGCGTCGGGTTGGCGAACGAAACGGGCAGCCCGACTGTCCCCGAAGGCAGCTGGATTAGATTGGTTTCAATCGCCTGGTCACATTTTACCACCAACATCAAATTGACCGGTGTTCCGCAGACAAATTCCGGTTCCGTGCTGACGATAAACGCCGACGGGTTCGCCGCCGCGCCGTTCGGCGGGATGTTCGGGAAATGCGAGGTGCCCTGAGCCACGATGACGCCGGGCGTCAGGGAAGAAAGCAGACCCAGCACAGTTGTGGCGGCGGCCCTCCCTTGGTTGGTCAGCACAACAGTCAAACTGCTGCATTCGTCAGAAACAATGATGCCAGTGCCGTTGCCGCCGCTGATGAAATTGGTCTCGATGGTCAAAACGGGCGTCAAGAGGGGCGGGGCCAGCGCATTGATCAAGTTGCTCCCGGTCGGTGTGCCCCATCCCGTGCAAAGGTCGTAGCCGGGCACCGCATAGAACAGGTTCGTACTCACTAAATTGGTGTTGTTCCCGGTGGTGATGTCGTGAAAAGTGCTCCCATACAACGGCCCTTTTCCGATCCCATAAACAAGAGGGTTGAGGAAGCCCAATGGCGGCTTGCCGCTGATGAAAGATTGCTCATTGACCAGCGCCATAAACGCCGCCCAAAGCGGCGTCGCCGCGCTCGTCCCACCTACAGGCTCCTGAGTGCCGTTGTCCGCCACGATAAAAATATTATCCGCCGTCAACGCCACGTCCGGCAAATTGCGAAACGTTGTCGATCCCATGTTCGAGGTCATGCTGATGCCCATTTGCCAAGGCGGGATTGCGTAGTTTGTACTGATTCCGCCGCTGCCGGCATCTGTGCCGGTGCCCTGGGTGAACCAGCTCCACACCGTCTCCGATTGCCAGGGGCCGCCCGGCCCGGTCGTGTACAACGTTGTGCCTCCGACTACCGTGATGTTGGTATCGTCTGCAGGCGTCGGCACTTCTCCCGGAGGATACGCCCCGCTATCGCCCGATGCGTTGAAGAAGGTCTGCCCCTGCGCCTGCATTTGCAGGAAGATTTGATCCGAAACCGAATCAATCGGATATGTCCATGACGCGCTGATCTGATGGGCCAGTTTGTCGGTGGCGATCTGCTCCAGAATGTCGTCGGTGGTGAAGCTGTTGGTGGATGCTTCATAGATGAGAATCTGGCTCAAACCAGGCGCCATGGCAACGCACATTTCGATGTCTAAAGCCACCTCCGTATTGGCGGAGCCTGGCGGAGCGTTGAACCCATTGACCGGCACGTTGGTCAGGTTCACCGGGGATAGTCCGGCAATTTGTTCATATTCGGCAATGTCGGCGGGATAGTAGGTGTCGAATTCAAAAAGCGCGACTTTTTGCCCGGAGCCGTCCAGCGTCACCCCGGGAACGTAAGCTGCCCTGAAATCGCTCCCCAAATAGGTTCCGTTCTGTCCAGAACCCAGCGCCGGCCGATTGGTGGCAAGCTGGCTGAAGGGTATCCTTTTGTAGTTCGGATGCGGCAGGGCATAATTGTCCAGCCCGCTGATGTGCTGGATCGCCACGCTCAAATCCAACGACGGCTCGCGGTCCGGCGCGAAAAACGACCGCGCCTCGCCTGGGTGTTTGTAAACCTGCATCTTCAGGTGCAGCAGTTCCTCCACCTCCGCCACCGTGGCGTCCACATCGACGATCATACCCCCGGTACGGGCGGTCACCGCGCAGTGGTTGGATCGGAAAAAGGCGGAAACCGCCTGATAGTCGGCTTGGGCGGGACCGAACGCATCGGCGAACTGCGCGGGCGTCAGATAATGATGATAATTCGCGCTGGCCGGGTCGTATATCTGCTGGAGCAATTGGTGCAACCCCTCCGCGTTCCGCAATGGCAGGCCAATGGCAAGATGCAAACGATTGGATCCGTCCAGCCGGCTCACGGGCTGCAAACCCGCCACGACCGCGGGCGGCACATGGCCAGTCAGCACCGCCGCGCGGGAGGCCAGGGAGCAAATGACTGCGACCGCCCCGACCGCGGCTGTGGCCGCGAAGCGGAGGTGAACAAAAGGTCTTTTCATGGTGAGTGTCGAATCACGGCAGTGGCGCCTTCAGCCGGTAGAAGTAGTGAGAGCCGTTGGTCCCCACCAACGGATAATTATACTGCCCGTTCACCACCGGTGGCGCCGGGTTGGTGATGGAAATCCAAGTGCCTTGCGGCGGCAGGTTGCTGGCCCCTTGCAACACATAGTTGGTCGGCCAGACCAGCCAATTCGACGCCCCTGCCGTGTTGATGGTAATCGAGACCGCATCCACCTCGACCTTCGCGGCGGCAAAATTGTTGAGCTTGAACGGATCAAACACCGCCGAACTGACCGAGGCGCTGTTCAACCAAATACCCGCGACCGAAGGCGCGGCCACAATTTGCAACGCCGGCGCCGTCCCGCCACTGGCTGCCGGGTTCAGTGTGCCCACGGCCCAAGTAATCGTGCCGTTGTTGTTGGTAACGCCGGCAGACGGATAATTTGTCACATACAAAAACCCCGGCGGCAGCACGTCCGTGACCGTGACGGACGCAGCCTGCGACGGCCCCCCGTTGGTCACAGTAATGACATAGGTCACATCGCCGCCAAGGGTGACGAGACTGGGGCTTGCGGTCATGGTCAATCCCAAGTCCGCGCTGGGCGGGCCGATCACACTGATGTTGGTGGCGACATTGTTGGTGTTGGGATCCTGCTGATCGGCCAGCGCCGTGACAACATTGGTGATGTAGCCCAGGTTGGTCGGCATGAAATAACTGGTAAAGGCCGCCCCGGCGTTGACGGCCAGCGTTGGCAGCGTAAAGCTAATCACTCCATTGGCGACGACTCCGCAATTGCAACCGTTGCTCACATAGGCCACTCCAGGCGGGATCGGTTCGGTGATGACGACATCCGTCGCCGGGGCGGGGCCATAATTGGTCACCGTGATCGTGCCGGCGAATTGATTGCTGAGAGTGAGGTCGGACGTTGTCAACACCGAGACCCACAGGTCAGAGTCCGCCTCGACTGGGATGCCGGTGCTGAGATTGAGAATCCAACCGTTGCTAATCTCCCCGGAATTGAACGGCACCGTGTCCACGACCCACAGCAGCCATTGGCCGTTGGCCGGCGTGGCGAAAAAGGTGTTCAGGTTGGGACTATAGGGCGCCAAGGGCGCCTCCGCAATTCCCTCCACGGGTCCGGGCAATTGCGCCATGATGTTTCCGGGGTTGGCCGTTGGACCGTAGGTTCCACTGCCAATGCGTCCGTTCACCGGCACCAGAGTATTGCTCGCCGCTTCACTGAAGGTCAGCGTGATGTTTGTCACGCTGTAGCCGCTGCCGCATTTGGACATCAGAACCGAACTCTGACTGCCAGGCCCCTCAAGCAATATATCCACGTCGCTCGGGTAGCTGTGCGTAAAGTTGCTGATGGTCACCGTCACGCCGTCCAAAATGCCGGGCGGAACGCCGGTGGCGGCGATGACGGAAGGATAGCCGTAGTCCGGCGGGAACGCGTTGGTGGCGCGGCCAATCTCCGGTATGATTATCGACTCCAAATTTGTGAAGGTGGTGGTAACGTCGCCCAAGGTGAAGCCAAACGCCACCATGCCCAAATTGGCCGTGCCGTCCTGCAAGGCCAGGACCGCCGCAACATTCTGCCCGTTGGTCCCGATGGCGGTAAACTTGAAGGACCGCGCCGCCGTGGGACCGTTTAACGCCAGCGCGCCATAGGAGTTGGAGAGCGGGGACACGTTGCTGATGCCGTTGGTTGCCAGCAACGTGGCCACCAGGTTGGTCGTGCCGTTGCCGGCAATATCCCTGAGGCCGAATGCGATTGTCACCGTGTCATTGGGGTAGATCACCCGGGTATTGGGCCGAATGGTTCCGCCCTGGAAGGCCGTGCCCGAAGCCACAATATACGCACCGTTGCACTCTTGAATGGTCAGCAGGGCCGTGCTGGGATTGAGCACCTGCGCCCCAATCGGATCGGACAACGCCAGTTCCACCGTGTGGTTGGGGCCTATGACGTGATTGTTGATGACCGGCACGTTGAAGGTCTGGACCGTTTGGCCCGGCGTGAAGGTCAGCGTCCCGTTGGTGGCGAAATAATTGGTGCCCGCGAGTCCAGAGCCGTCGTGCGTTGCGTAGTTGACGCTCACCGTGTTGTTGGTCTGGCCCGTCCGCACCACAGGAATCGCCGCGCCCTCGCTGCATTCGCTGACCGTGAAACTGGAGGCGCCAAAGCTCAGGCCCGTGTACGTGTTGGTGATCGTCACCACCGTGTTGGAGGGCGACAGCAGAGAGGAATTGGCCGACGGGGCGAACAATGCGATGTTAAAGGTCTTGCTGTTCTCGACCAGATTCGGATTGAGGATCGGCACCACGAAAGAGCTGCTCGGCTGGCCGTCCAGAAAATTGAGCACGCCGCCGGTCGCGGCATAATCCACTCCATTGATCGCCGTGCCGTCGCTGGTGGCAAACTGCACGGACACCGGGCCGGTGCTTGGATTCACCCGGTTGACGGTGATGACGATGTTGCTGCCATTCTCGCCGACAAAGTAAGCGTTGGTGGCGAAGGCGAATCCGGTTACGTCGCAGATGATTCCCACCGTCGTGACGCCGGGAGAGCCAATTTGAATATTGGTGGCGGGAGTCGGCAGAAGGATCTTGGGATTCTCCAGCAACACCTGGAATATCTCCAGGCCGTTGACGGTCTTGCCCTGCAAAATGGTAATCGGGACGCTTTGCAGCAATTGGCCCGGCCCGAAAGTCAGCGTGTTGGAGGTGTAAACGTAATCGACATTCGTTACCGCGTAGCCGTTGGTGTCGCTGGCATTGGCTGGCGAGAAGGTGCTGTAATCGACCGACACAGTATCATTGGTGTCGCCATTGCGCTGAACCCAGAGGGTCACCGAACCGGCGCCCTCGTTGACGAAGTAAGTGGCGCTGCCAAAGCAGAAGTTGGGGATGTCGTTCAGGATGGTCAGCGTCTCCTGCGCGGCCCCGCCTATGGCCGCCCCGCCCGTGGGATTGGAGAGATTGAGCAGGACGGTCGTGTTGGGCCCGGCGCCGGCCAGTTGGTAAATCGGAATGCTAACGGTTTGGCTGTCCACGGTGTCGGCAAATTTAACCACGGTGCTGACGCTGCCATAGTTGACTCCGGCCGTCGCCGTGCCGTTGGTGGTGGAAAAAGTCACTTCGACGCTTCCGTGCGTGCCATTGGTCCGCACAATCGTGATGATCGCGTTGGTGTTCCCTTCCAGCACGGTGTAGGTGGTGGTCGAGAACATCAGCGTGCCGGGGGCGTTGATCACCGCGCCAATCGTCAGCACCGCGCTGCCGGGCGAGCCGACAATGGCGTTAGACACGCCGGTCATTTCCAAATCCACGGTCGTATCACTGAAGGTCGTCGGGGAATCCAGAATCGGCACCAGGAAGTAATTGGTGAGCACACCGGGGTAAAAGATCAGCGTGTTGGTAATTGGAGTATAGTTGACATTGGGCGTGGCCGTTCCGTTGGCGCCGGTATAGACGGTCACCGCCACGGTGTTGTTCGGATTCCCCTGGCGCACTATCGGGATGACGGCGCTGCCGCCGGGAGCGTCGGCCGATTGCCGATAACTGCTGCCCGAGAAGGCCAGCGCGGTGTTGACGTTGGTGATGATGAGTTCCGCCGCCGTCAGCGGTCCGATCGTCGCGTACGTGGAGTTGGTCAAGTTGAGGTTCACCATCACATCGCCCGCGACTATCGGGTTGTTAATCAGCGGAATCGCCACCGTTTCGAAGGTCTCGCCCAGCGGGAAGAGGATGGTGTTGGTCGTTCCGATGTAATCCCGCCCGTTTATTCCCGTGCCATCGGAAGTGGAAAACACCGCGCTGACGACCGGCTGGGCCGCCGTGCCTTCGCCACCGATGCGCTGGATGGAAATGTACGCGTTGGTCGCATTCTCCAACACGCCATAAACCGCCTGGCCGAACTCGATCGAACCGTCGCCGGAAATCGCCCCGCCGTAAAGCCGCACGAAATTGTTCTCCGGCAATCCATCAAAGGTCGTGAAGCCTCCGCCCACGTTGATTTCATCGTTCTCCTGAATGACAATCGTATCGACATACCCGTTGGCGCCGTACCCGAAATTGATCGTCGGGTCCACCGTGCCATCGGGATTGAGCCGTGTGATGCCATTGCGCGTCACGCCGCTGGCGCGGGCAAATTCGCCGCCCAACAAAATACGGTTCTGCGAATCCAGCGCGATGGCCAGAACCAAGTTGTCACACCCCGCTCCGACGTTGAAACTGGTGTCCACCGAGCCGTCCGTGTTCAACCGGGCGACACAATTGTAATTGCTCCCGCTCACGTTCGTGAACGATCCCCCGATGAGGATCTGGCCGTCCGGCTGGATGAGGAGGGCGCGAACCGATCCGTTGATGTCCGAGGCAACGCCGTCGAAGGCTTGGAAACTGGAATCGAGGGATCCATCGACATTGAGCCGCACCAGATGGTGATGGGGTTGGTTGTTGAAGATGGTGAAATCGCCTCCCAGAAGAATCCGGTTGTTGGCATCAATGGCCACAGCACGGACCGCCGCGTTGCTGCCGCCGATTCCCGCCTGCGGATTGAAATTGGGATCCACGGCTCCCGTGGCTGTCAGCCGCCCCACGCCGGGAGCGGGGTAGCCATCATAATTCTCGAAACTGCCGCCAATGACATAGTAGGCCAGATTGGGCACGTTGGTCGTCGCCCCCGGCAGGAACTGCTGGGCCACCGCATAGACCGCGTTGTCCGCTCCGGCGCCGGGGTTGAAGGTGGTGTCCAGGGACCCGTCCGGGTTCAACCGCGCGATGCCCGCCCGGTTCACCTGATCGACTTGTGAGAAACCGCCCGCCAGCATGATGTTTCCGTTGGTTTGGCCTCCCGCCGGCACCTGGCTCAACACCTGGTTGACCAAGCCGTTGGCCCCCGCCTGATTGACCAGGAACGTGCTATCACGCGAAGCGTCCGTGTTCAGCCGCGCCACGTAATCAATGGGATATTGATTGTAGAAAGTAAAGTTGCCTCCCGCCAGCAGGTCTCCGTCCGCCTGCAAGGCCAGCGAGAGAACGTAATTGTTGAATCCAATCCCGCTGGCCGTGGTCTGGTCCACCGAGCCGGCCGGGCTGAACACCAACTGATTGTCCAGTATCGTCAGCGTCGCCGTTCTGGGGAATTGATTCGATATGGCGGCGGGACTTCCGCCAAAGAGCACCAGATTCACGATGCGGTTGGTGACGACGGTTTCATTGGGCGTATAATAGATCGGCACGACGAAGCTCTGGCTCGACACGCCCGGTGCGAAGGTAAGCACCCCGCTGGCGGCCCCATAGTTGGTCCCAGCCAGCGCCGCCGCGAACGGGGGCTGCGCGTTGGTGCCGTTAAGAGTCGCAAAGTTCACCGAGGCCGACCCCACCGTCCCGCTGGTGCGCACAACAGTGATCAACGCCTGGCTGGCGTTTTGCATCACATTGAAGTTGGACACCGAGAAATTGAAGGTGCCGAACGAATTAATCTCCTGGATGGTCACCGTCGCGTTGCTCGGATACGCGAGGATTTCATTGTTGCTCACGGTGCTGGTGACACCGAGGTTGGTCGCGCCGTAGAGGAACACTTTGAAGGTGGTGTTCCCATCCACCACATGGTCTTGCAACGTCGGGAAGGTCATGGTTTGCGGTGTCACGCTCCCGTCGGCAAAGGCGAGCAGATTGGTGACGCCGGAATAGTTGACGCCATTGATGGCCGTGCCATTGGCCGCGGCGCAGTACACGTCCAACTGCCCTTTGGCCCCGCCCAGGCGGTTCACCGTCACCGTGGCCGGAGAGCCTTTGAGCGCGGTGTAGGAGGGCGAGCTGAATTCCAAATGACCGGGCTGGAAAAGCCCGTCGATTATCTGCACGGTTGTGCTCGAATACACCTGCGGCGGCACGTTGGTGTCCAATGCGGCGCCAGTGACATTGGTGATGAGTATCCCGAAATACTTCGTCGGCACCAGGGTCGATTTCCCATAGATATGCACCTTTATGGGCACCGTTGTGTTGCCGCTGCTGAAACTCGCCGTGCCAAACACGGCCTGATAATCCCCCGATGATGACCCCGTTGACACCGCGGTGCCGTTTGTCGTGGTCCAATAGGCCGTCGCATCGCCGGTGTTCCCGTTGGTCCGCGTGACTGTGACATAAAGGTCGCCATTGGTGTCCAGCGTGACGTAGTTGGTCAAGGCGAAACCCACCACGCCCTTGGGATAGTTGTCGTTGACAATCTCCAGCCCCGCCGAATACTGGCCCAAGGCCGGCAGGGTGGGAACCGTTGCCCCTCCCAGAGTAAGGAGGCCGGTGGAATTGAGATTCAGCAGCGAAAGGCCGGCGAACAGGTTCACCCCCGGCGCGATTGACGTGTTGTTATTGATCTTCAACCACAGGTCGGCATCGCCAGAGTCGGGAAACGCGGGCTGAATGGTGTAATTGTATCCCCAGTAGCCGTCACTTTGCCGCCAGCCGTATTCAAGGCCCCCGCCACCAATGATAACGCTCCAAAGCTGCCAAATATCGATGTATTCCGCGGAAGGGGTGGCCAAACCGAAGTCCGCCTGCGTGGCGCCCCCTTGAATCGTGTTGGTCCCCAGCGTGACCGCCGCCGGACCGAGGCTTCCATTGGTCCGATCCAACCCGACGTAGAGCTTGCCCGCGGTATCATCCACCGTGTAGGGATTGAGGGTCAAAGTGATGTTTCCCGGGCAATTCCCAGTCCCGCCCTGCGGCTCCGGCCCCGTGTTCGACGCGGTAATCACGCGCGCCATATTCAGACGAATTCTGACGTCATCCCGCGTAAAACCGCCTCCGATGCGAACGAAGCTGCCGCCGATAAGGAGGTTGCCCGTGGAGTCGAGGGCCATGGCGTTGATATAATTTCTTTGATTGTTCTCAGCGGGCGCGTCGTTGGGATTGACCGCCCAGGTATTATAGTAATGATTGATAAGGCCGGCATATTGATTGTAGGCCGTGTCCATGAAGTAGGTGTCCAGCCAGCCGTTGGGGAACAGGCGCGCCATTCCCACCCTGCGAACCGTGTTGAAGACTGTAAACTGGCCGCCAATATCGATGTTGCCGGTCGGTTCGATCAAGACTGAATAGATGATGTCGTTGGCGCCTATTCCGGGATCGAATGTGGTATCCAGCGCGCCGCTGGAAGTGATCCGGGCGATTGAACCGCGGGTAATCAAGTTGTAATTCTGGAACGCCCCTGCCAGGATGATTGAATTGTTATTCGGCTGCACGGCCAGACTATAGACGCTCTTGTCGGCCGCAAAGCCCGGATTGAACGAGGTGTCCAACGCGCCGCTCGGCAAAAGCCGCCCGATATGGCTCCAGTTGGTGCCGTTGACGTAAAGGAAGTCCCCGCCCAGCACGATGTTGCCCTGGGAATCCAGCGCCACCGCCCGCACCTGCTGATCCGTTCCCATGCCTGGAATCGTGCCTGAACTGGGCAGAAAGCTTGTATCCAGCGCCCCGTTGGTCATCAGCCGCGCGATATTGGCGCAGTTGGTCGTGTTGAAAGAGGAGAAATTCCCGCCCACAACGATATTTCCATTGGCGTCAAGAGCCAGCGCCAGCACCGTGCCGTAATAGTTAAAACCCGAGTGGGTCACGAAATTGGTGTCCAGCGTCCCGTTGGGGTTCAAGCGCGCGATATGCCCGGCCACGGTGCCGTTGACAGAGGTGAAATCGCCGCCGATGTAAATCCGGCTCAGCGAGTCAATCGCAATGGCCCTGACGGCGCCATTCGGACCGCTGCCAAGGCCGTTTGCAAATCCGAAATCCATCTGCCCATTCGCTACAAGGCGCGCGAGGTAATTGATCGGGGTGGAATTGTAGGAGGTAAAGTCTCCGCCGATCACTGCCTGCCCGTTGGCCTGCACAGCCATCGCATGCACCGGCGCGCTTGCTCCCGGCAGCGGATTATACGGCGGATAGGAGGCTGCCGCCGAATCGACGTTCCAAGTCCGATCTGCGGAGCCTGCGGCCTGCTGTCCAGGGTCCGCGCTGTCGAAGTTCAGGGTGACATTGGCTTTGCTGATATTGCCGAGCACCACCGGCACCGTCGAACCCGCATTGGCTGAAATGTCGGCTGGAGAAAAGAACAACTGCACGTAAAGGTCCGAATCGAATTCAACCGCGCCGTTATTAGTGACCGGGATGATAATCGGCTCCGGGAGCCCATAATTCTGTGGGAACATGATTGTGCCATAAAGACCGCCGTTCTGAGGGTTCAACGCAGTTGAGAGTCCGGGGGGGTTCCCCCAGTTGTTGTTGTAGGGCAGGCAGAAGTCCCAGTCATTGGGGTTGCTGCCATTAAAGGGCAGGGCATAGTCGGAGCCGGCCACCGTTGTGAAGTCGTTGTTATCAATTGGCTGGTTTGGGTTGGCTTCGCCATCTATGACGTAGGACACCTGCATGGCCTGGCCGCCCTCCGGTTCGCGGTAAACATAAAGGGTCACATAACCATCATTCACACTTCTGTCGGCGCGGAATGTCGCCCGTTCGAAGTTCATCACGACATAACTGCCATAGGCGAGATTCGTGGAGGTGGGCGGGCCGGCGCTGTAAAAGTTCTCCACGTTCATCGTCGCGGTTCCAAGAGTGCGCGAAATGGTGGGCGGGACAATGTCCAGACTCTCCAGCGGGTCCAGCAGCGTGGGATTGCCGTAGGGGTCCACCTGGCCGGGCACGTTGGTCAAGATCAACTCGACCAGCGCGTTGACTCCATAATACAGGTAGTTTCCGTTCGCGTCCGGATAATCCGGCCCCCCGACGCCCCCGATCCCCAAAGTCCCGCTGCCGCTGCTTCCAAGGTCCTGAGGCAGGTTCAGATAAACATCCTGGTTCATCTGGTAATCATCGAACGTCACATTGGTGGAGTCCGTCGATTCGTAGTCCACTCCGTCCCGCGCCGAGGGCGTCATCTCGTTAACTATGTTTGTCAGGCAGAAGTAAACCACCTGCGTCGTCGTCACATTCGTGACGGTTCCGGAGTTGGTGACCGAGACGGGCGGGTTGACGACGTTGCCCATACATGGCCAATTGGTGAAAAAATTCGTTACGTTAAAGACCCCGTTCGAGCCACTCATGTCGGTCATCTGAACACCGGTGCTGGCATTGGAAACCACCATCAGCGAGTTTGTAAAATCGCCGTAGTTCGTCACATAATAACGCACCCCCAAGAGCACGTCTTCGATCCGTTGCAAGAAAGCCGTGTTGGTATAGTAACTATTGGTGTAGCTCGTTTCCGTCAGACTGCCGTTTGCGTTCATGGTGTAGTTGGTCAGGAACACGTTGCTGCCGGTGACATTGGTCTCGAAGAAGTTTTGATAGAATGTATTGGTTACAATCAGCCTCAGTTCGCACCGTCCGCTGGAGCCGCCGACCCGCGTGATGGTAATGCGGGCGTTGGCATCACCCGCCTGATTGTGAAGGCTCGGGCTGATGTTGCCGTTCATCTCCGCCAGTATCTCATCGTCATACTCGCCCATCGGAAAGGTGGCGGCGGTAAACTGGAACGTGCCGCCCACCACGCTGGGCGCCCAATTCAATGCAATGTCCCCCTGCGCGTTGGTTCCATCCGCGGACGCACCGTCCTCTTGAATGAAATAGAGCGTTCCTTGCGTCGCCTGGAAATCGACGCGGCTGGTCACGCCCCCGCTGGGATCCTCCTCATTGGAGGCAACCTTTGTCAGATTTGCAAACGACTGGATGGTGCCAGCCCTCAGACGGTAAACCGCCAGGACCGTGGGCAAGGCGTAGCCGGAATTCGGATCGACGCTGCCCCGGGTGTTGAAATCGATCGTGGTGGTGATGGGAGCGGTCCAGGCATACCAGATGCTCGACTGCGCGGGGTTGCCCGCAACCGGGACCGGTTCCCCCGGTTCGGCGGTGGCGCTGAGGTTGGTGCCAAGGACCGTGCCGGAAATGCCGATGATGCCCTGGGCGTTGGCAAAATCGTCATTGAGCGGGGCCGGTTGCGCCTGGCTCTGGAACGCGATGCCGGCACATAGAGCCGCGGCCCAAAGCAGGCTGGACACCCGGCCCAACTTCCTCAAAAGTTCTGGTTGCACTGTTAACATATCATCAAAAGTTGATTGCTCGCGCGGACGTTTCCCGTTACTGGCTCTGCAACAGGACGCTGCCGCTGTCATTCGTGCCGGCGCCACCAAGGAAATAGCCGCGCGCGTTGCCCGTGTTCTGCAAGAGCACGCCCGACATCTTCACCCGCTCGCCGGTGTTGGTATTGACCACCAGCCGGCCGCTGAAAGTTCCCGCCGCCGCCTGGACGCGCAATGTCACCACCGCGGACGTGTAGCTCAGGCTCTTGTCCAAAGTGACGGAGTTGCTTATCTGCGGCACACCCGCGCCGCTTGCGATCACGACCGGGCTGGCCAGTTGGAGCGGCGCATTGGGTTCATAGGGAGACCCCAGCAAACTGAGGGCGTTGGTGAAGACTGTGCCGCCGTAATAGCGGGCCTTGTTGGTTCCCTTGCTCCAGGTCACGTCGGTGGATGCCAGCCCGTCGCCGCTCACATTCACCCAGCCCATAATCAAATCGTTCCCAGCGGCTACGTAGCCGTAGAACGGCCACCGGCCGGATTTGGAGACGGGAACCGACTGGCTGAACGTGGTTCCATCCGCCAACCCGCCGATTGCGGACAACAGTCCCAACTTGCCCACCGTTGCCGTGACATAGCTGTCACCGGCGAACACTCCTGGCACGTCGCTGACCCACGGCAGCGACCCGGTGTATTTCATGGCAAAGGGCGAGGTGTCCTTGGCCGTCCAGACCGGGCTTAAGTCGGCCCACAACTGCGCGTCCGACGCGGCCGGCACATCGCCCGTAATCGCGTTAGTCTTGCCAGTCATATCGAGATGAAGATTCACCGTCAGCGGCGACCGCTTGCCATCCTTGGCAATGACCTGGTCCACGCCGTTGGTGGGGAACTTGTGGCTGAACCTGTAGGTCTGCGGTCCCATGGCCAACCGGCCCGAATAAGCGCCGCTGCGGCTTAATGCAAGGGTGATGAAACCCGAATTGGCCGGGTCGAACTGGTTGGTGGGGTAAAACAAGCCGTTATAGAGGCCTTGCAAGGGGAAGAAGGGCTGTTCCACGAAATTAGCCACAACCTCAGTGTCCCCCTCCAGCTTGAATTTCAAAACGGCGCCGTTGGAACTGATAACGTCGCTCCCGCTCAACCCCCATCCGGCGAAGTTCCACCCGTTGGACGCCACGGCGGTGAGCGTGTACGTCTTGCCCAAGGCCAATTGGCTCGATTTGACAACGGGGGAGACTCTTCCCGCCCCGTTGACGGTAATACTCGCCATCGCCAGATTAGTGCCGGAGCGGCTGATTAAGAAGGCGCTTTCCGTCGCCTCCTGACCCGGGCAGTCGAGATAAATGGCTGAATTGGTGGGGTTGTTCAAGACATAAGGCTGCCTATCGTAATTGGGCGGGAAGCCCGGGAAAAAGGAAATATCCGGGCTGGTGGCCAGGGCCGCGTTCATCAGGCAGACTTGGCTGCTGTTCTTGTAAGGAACGGCCTGGGTGCTGTTCGGCCCGGCAAAATCGGGCACCCACACCAATCGGTTGGAATACGCAAACTGCAGCTTGAAAGGGTCTATGTTCGAGTCCGCGAAATAGATCGTCAAATTGGAATCTATCAGCAATCCACTCTGGAAATCGGTGTTAAACAGCGAGTTGGTGTCAAAGTCCAAATAGTCAACATACATCCCATTCTTGGCCCCGGCCCCGGTGAAACGAAGCGTCGCGTTGGTGGATTGCAGCGACAATGTCAGATGACCGATCACCACGTTGTTGACAAACCCTGCCGCTTTGGCGCCCATGTCCGTTCCCGCCCAGACATGGTCCACCACCGAAAGCCCTTCGGCGATCGTCACGATCTCGGTCCCAAAGAGGTCCCCGGTGGCCGGCTTCTGGAGCAGGGTGAACCCGTCGGTCGTCTCCCAATAATTCACCAGGGGCGTGTTGGTGCTGGGTGCCCCCGAAACAAGATCGGTCAACTCCCCGGTCGCGTCCGTGTCCAGAATTAACGCGCCTGACCCGCTGGCGCCAGCGTAGATGGTCGATCCGCTCACCTGGATCGCATGGGCCGACAGAGTGATGGTGGAATAGGCTTCCATAATGCCGGGCGCCTGCCGGCCCATGTCCAACGCGCCGGCTTCAACGAGAATCGCTCCCTCGTCGCCATACAACAAACCGTCATTTTCAAACGACGCGCAATCGAACATCAGAACCGCGCCTTCGACCAGGCCAAGATTGGTCACGCTATTAACGGTGTACTTGCGGCCCGCCGGGCCGGTAGTTCCTTTATCCTGGTCGTAGCCGATGTCAAACTCGTTGTCCACCTCCACGATGGCATTGCTATTAATAAGAAGGGATTTCAATTCCGGCAGGTTCGCCTGCGTCAACGACCCCGCGTTTTCGGTGAAGACGTTGGTGCCGTTGAGCGTGAGATTGGTGGCGGTGATGAGCACGCTGTTGAGGACGCGTAGATTGTCCTGCACCACGACGTTGGTCGCGCGCAAGGCCAGGTTTAGCGCCGTCGATTGGTATGTCCCCCGCAAATCCTGGTTCACAACCAGAATATGATAATACCAGTTGTTGGTCACGCTGAAAGCGGCATTGGTGTTTCCCTTGTTGTCGTTGGTCTGGGTGTTCGACCATGTCGCGCTCCAGGCCGCAATGTCACCGCGCAGCCGGTGAAACGCGGCGGGAAACACGTTGGAGACAAGGAGCGACTTGTTGGTGCGAGACCCCAGGGAGCTGTTGAAGTTGCCCCATTCGGAACCGTACGTAGCGCCGACCAGGTTGGTGGCGTTGAGCGTGACGACGCCTTCGGCTTGGATACGGGTGTTGGCCAGTTTCAACGTGTGGGCGTTAATCTCCACCCGACCCGCCTCATTGGTCGGGTCGGGAAGGTCCACCTCGGCCGATCCAAGCGTGTCAGACGTCGCGGGATCCAGCCCGCCCAACACTTCGGGGTCCCGTCCCACTTGGACGGCATAGGCGGCGGCGTAAATGTTCGGCTTTTGATTGGCAAACTCAAACGGCACATAGAACTTGGTCGTGTCCAATATCGCATTTGCCTGGTAGGCCTGCGGGTCTTGTATGGCATCATCCCATTCCAGAGGCATGGTAGTGGTGATATCAAAGCTGTTGGGCCGGCCATAGCCATTGGCATAGGCCGCATTGATGGCCAGTTGAGACGAGCTCAGTTCCCCCCCGCTGTCCAGCAGATAGATCGAGTTGGAAACCGTCGTCTCCGTTGACAGATCCACCACCTGTTCGGTGAACTGCACGATTTCGCCAACCCCCACCTGCGTGGGCGGCACCAGACTAGCTGCTGCCTGCACCTGCGGCTCGGGTGGGTAGAACAAGACATTGGCGGAGATGTTGGGATCATTGAAGTTGGTGTTAACCAACACCACGGTGTAATAAAAATTCGTCGCATTTGGGACATTTGGGACGCCTGTTTGGCTGGTTGAGACGTAGGCGGTCATGTTCGCCAGTGAGCCTTCGAAAAGCCCCGTCAGACCCAGTCCGGTCACCACACCCGTTCCGCCCCCCCCCGCACTCACCACGGTCGTCCCCGCACCGTTTCCCCGCAAATTCAAAGTGGGAGTGGGACTGAGATACCAGGAGCCGGCGCTCACATCCTGCTGGAAACCGTTGGTCACGCCCCAAACGAGATCATAGACGGTCGGCGGATTCACAAAATACTCGCTTGTTGACGTGTCAACAAAACTATCCAACTCATAAGTTCCGCCGCCGCCCGTCGTGTTGTACTCGGTGAGCACGTAGGAGTCCGAGGGATATCCCGCCCCCACGAAACCGCCGGACAGGTCCACATTGTTTCCCGTCAATTGCAACAACCCCGCCTGGCCCACGAGCAGGGAGCCTGAGCTGACAATATTGGTGGCATTGACCGTAATGCTCGATCCCAACGGACCACTTTCCGGGGGGAACTGTTCGAAGGCGGTGCCGGCTGTGTTCTCAACGTATTCAGGCACCGCCGGTTCGTCGATTACGACTATCGAGCCGGTGTTATAGAAAGTTGCGGCGCTGTGCTGGGTGGTGGCGGTGGTCGTGTTAAAGGCAAATCCAGGTTCGCCGAGCATAGTGCCCTGGTTGGTCCAATACAGCGTGTCCCGGGTGATGAAAGGCAGGAGGCCCGTACCAGCTTCGAACGTAGCTCCGATCCCATTGTCGAAGATCACGGCATCGATATTGGACACCGACGAAACGATTCCCATGTTGACGTAAATCGGCGACGGGTTCGCCGCCAGAACAGCGGGCAACGCCAAACTGAGAATTGCTATGCGAAGAAAATGTTTCATATCGTTGGATGGATTCTACTGCGCACCCGCCCCCCCCGTGCTCCCCGTGGCATTCGTAGCCTGATCATTAACCGGATCCCATGTCATAACAGACCCCTGGCCGTTTACGTCCGGGTTCAAGACCTGATCTTCCAACTGGGCATAACTCGTGCTGCCGGTGGGAAATATCACCGGGGGGTTGGTGGACCCGTCAAATGACGACCACACGAAGTTCGAAGACACTATAGTCCCTTGATCCAGATAGCTTGGGTTCTCATTGTACACAGTGGGACCAACCGAGTTGAAGGTGATGAGAAGGCCGGGCGAAAAAACGCTGCTGACCGTGTTCCCTCCCGCCGATGTCTGCGTGACGCCGTTGACCACATAACCGGCGGTGCCGCCGGAAAGACCGCGATTGACGGTCGGATAAGTAAGGGGATTTCCGGTCACGATCAAGTCTCCCGCCGATATGATGATGTCGGGCGCGGTCACCGTGCGCGTCACCTGCAACTGGTACAATAACCCATTGGTGACAAACGGTATCTTATAATGATAGACAACGGGCGTGAAGGTCGTGCTCAACTGCGCATTGTAATGCACCTTCACAAACCTGATTTTCTCCACCCCGCCATAAACCCCGGCGTTGTTTGTGGCCGCGGCCGTCCCAGTCCCCGTCGCAGTCGTCGTCGTCGTGTTGGTGGTGGAAACAATTTCCCACGAACCGGAAACGGCGCCCCCCGCAACCGCTTCAGTATCCAACGCCTCAACGTTGTAATTGTTCTTCCTATACAGAAAGCGCAGGCCGCCGACGTCGTCCCGGGTCAGGCCCAGATAATAGCCGCCCTCATTCAGACCCTCTTTCGTCGCCACAGCCGTAAAAAGCAAGCCGTACTTGGCGGCATCGGAGGGTTGTTCGATCGCATCGGCGACCTGAATGGCGAGGGGGCAGGCATCGACGATCTGATAGTTGTATAAGGTTCCATTGACGTACGGGCTGGGCGTGAAAGTGTCGGGATCAAAACTGCGGTTGATGACCAGGTAGTCATACGCGCAAGCCGGGGGCGCGGGTTCCGATATGCGCACCCGCAAGTCCCAGACGTGGGTTTCGCCAATCAGCCCCATGTGTTCGAGCATCAGTCCCAGCGTCCCCGACTTCAAATCGATCATATCCAGGGCCTGGGCGGAGTAGTTAATCTGCTGGTTGCCTTGGGTCAGGTACTTGCTCAGTTTGACGCTCGAAGCCGCCGGGATCGCATTCAAAACAGCCATCGCGGCATCAACCGCCTTCTCTCCTTTAGTGCCGAAATAGTGCAGAAAGGCCTCGTCATAGGCATAAGTGATGATCGGCACATTCAAACGCCCCCCCTCGCCAAAATTCTTGGTCGCGCCCAATTCAGTGTAGGTGCTGTTCGCGGACCAATAAAAACGTCTGGTGACATAATTCATGTCCGTGGTCTCCCATGTCTCCGCGGGACCCCAAAGGGAGAATGCCAAGGCGTTCCCGGCGGTCGCCGCCGCCGCCAGCAACCAGACTGAGATTCTCAAAACTCGCGACATAAAGGTTGGAATTACGGTTCGCATCTTAAGGTGATGGTGATGAACTGAGAACATACGCCTGGCCATAAAGATCATATCCCGCCCCGGCGACTTGAAAACTGGTCCAGACGACCAAGAAACGATCCACTCCGTTCCAAGCCACTGCCGGGTGCATCTGTCGATTGCGCCAGGTGGTGTTCACCTGAAAATCATTCGTACCCGAAACCTGCGTTCCGCCGGCCAAAAAGCGGCCAAAGACGCCTTCCCGCGAGCCGTCCTGGCCCAGGCTGGTCCACACCACCAGGCTCCCGGCCGGGCCGGCAGCGATTTGAGGGTGGTATTGATCTCCGTATAGGTACGTGTTGATCCGAAATTCGTACGGGCTTAAACCGGAGCCAGATGGAGAAAAGGCCCTGCCCCAAACGTCCCAACTATTGGTCGGCGCCAAGGTATCCTTCTGGCTCCAAACAACCGTGAATCCGCCGTCGTTAAGGGGCGCCACCGCCGGACTGTCACACTGGTTGGGATAGTTGGCGCGGGCGTTGATCGGGATCTCGTCCGTTTGGGGAACGCCCGCCGGACTAAAGATGCGCGCGTAAACATCCGAACTGTTGGCATACCGCTCCTGCTCGGAAATCCAGACGATAACGTAGTTGCCGTTGGCAAGGGTGGCAACCGCGGGAGCACGCTGGTTATAGCTGGTGTATTGGTTGACCAGAAACTCCTTCTCAGGCATCTTCCCGGTCGCGAGCACTCTTCGGGCGTAAATCCCCCAAAGGCTCCCGTCCTGACCAAAGCTCTGCCAAACGACGACGGCGCTGCCATCCGGCAACGGCGCCACCTCCGGGTCCGTTTGCTGCTCGGTGATATAGGAGTTGAGGCGCAGGTCTATGGTGTAAAAGTTGCTTCCGTAGTCGTTGGTGTCTTTGGAGTTGCGAGCCAGGCGGGCATAAATATCCGGCGTGCCAGCCGCCGAACTTTCCCAAACGGAAATGATGCGGCCATTGGCCAGGAGCTGGACCTTTGGCTTGATCTGGTCGCCTGTCTTGGTTTTATTGACACAGAAAATCGGCGACGCGCCAAAGCTGGTGTTCAGAAGCGCCCCTCCGACTCCCGCCCCGTGCTTGTCCACCACGTTGTCCTGCCAGACCAGGATGCCGGCCGATGGCGCCAACGACAAGCTCGGAAGGACTTGGTCGCCCTTGACAGCGCCCAGGATGGAGAATTCACCGCCTTGCGGCACGACGGTTACCTGTCCCATCAGGGCCACCGAACCAGCAAGAAAAAACCCCAAGCAGAGACATCTGGGAACAGATAACATAACATCCTTATGATACTTAATCATTTATATCAAAACTCCCTCTTTTTGTCCACTCAAATCCAGTTCACGGAGCAGGGACGTGAATCCCCAGAGGCTGTAAAGACGCCGCAGCATGTCGTTGTCGCAATCCTTGGTCGTTAATGCCTCCAAATTCGTCCCGCAGGGCACCTCCCAATTCAATCGGACCAGTTCCTGGTTCCGCCGAACCAGTTCCGCTGACGCTTCCAATGCCGCCCGGAGGCGGTCTGAGCGGACTTCCGCCAAGCGCCGAAACAACTCGGAAATAGAACCAAACTGGTGCAACAAATCAGCAGCAGTTTTTGAGCCAACACCCGGCACACCCGGAATGTTATCGACCGAGTCCCCCACCAAACTCAACCAATCGACGATTTGTGCAGGTTCCACGCCCGTCTTGGCGCGCACCTCATCCGCGCCCCAAAGGGTTTCGATCTTGTCGCCCGGATTGATGAGACTGACCTGCGGCCCAACCAGTTGCATGAAATCCTTGTCCGAGCTGGCTATGATGACCTCCCAGCCTGCGGCGACCGCTTGATGGGCCAGAGCCGCGATGCAATCGTCGGCTTCGCACCCCTCTTGCAGGCACGAAGCAATGTTCGCCGCACGCAAATAAGCCACAATCTCATCCAGTTGCCGCTCCAAATCGGGCGGCATCGGGGGCCGTTGGGCCTTATACTCCGGCAGCAAACTCATTCTTTCCCGTGCCAGGCCGCCATCCCAAACCACCACCGCATGAGATGGCTTGGCCCTGGAGAGGACCTTGTCCAACATGCGAATGAACCCGTAGATCGCATTGGTCGCCACTCCGTCCGGCGAAGTCAGCGCCCGAATCGCGTAAAACGCCCGATACGCGTACGCATGCCCGTCCACGATCAACAATCGCGCCGTCCGCGCCGGTTCAGATGTGGGATTGCTTGGCATGAAGATGTTCACGTTTGGCGCCGCGTTGCCGCTCCGGCCTGCCGGCGATTCAAGCCATTGTTTTAATGGCGGGCAGCGGGTGGCTGCGGCGGAATCGACGTCTTGGCAAAGGGCATATCCTCGTCGTTATGCACGCGGTTCCCTGCCGGATCAATGATCGTCGGGGTGACAAAGATCAAAAGGTTATGTTTGACCGCATCCGATCCCTGGCTCTGGAAGAGTTTGCCAAACAAGGGCAAATCGCCCAGCATCGGGACCTTGTCGTTGATTTTGGTGAGCGTCTCGGAGATCAATCCTCCCAGCACCACGGTTTGCCCGTCCCACACGTTGCAGGTCGTCACAACTTCCCTGACGCGGAAATGCGGCAGGGGCAACACCGCCACCAACGGCACCCCGATGGTCGATCCGGCAGCCGATTGCGCCTGCGGGACAAATGCGCCGGGCGAATCGTATTGGACAAATTCCGTATAAGTGGGAATGAGCGTCATTTGAATCGAATAGCCGTCCGCGCTGACCGTCGGAAGGACATCCAGAACCGGCCCCAAGGAAAACGGCGAGGCGTTGTAACTGATCGAGTTGGCCACCACTCCGGTGCCGCCGGTCAAACCGCCGGTGCTGCTCCCCGTCGATTGGATCGTCGTGGAAATGACAATGTACTGGAGGTCTTCCGCTGAGATATGCGTCTGGCGCCCGCTCAACGTGGTGATAGAGGGCGCGGCCAGAAGGTCGCTGCCGGTGCGCTGCTCGATGGCATTGATCGCCACGCGAAATTGAGGGTCTGTCATGATGCCGGTAATCGTGCCCAGAGTGGACAACGAGGTCGGGTTCTGGCCGGCGCCGGCAGTCTGGCGCAGGCCGGAGGTTAGGATGTTATCCGAAGCCGCAGAGGCCACCGCGCCGGGGCCTGGAGTGTAGGTTGTCGAGCCAGTCGCCAAAGTGCCCGGACCCGGGAATATTCCGCTCGGATTGGCGGTCGTGCTTGGGCCTTGATACGAGGGAGCAGTGCCTCCCTGAATTCCGATGGCGCCGTTATTCATCAAGGTGTTGCCCAGAGTCCAGTTAAAGCCAAGGCCCTTGGCGTCCTCCTGCTGCAAATCGGCAAATTTCGCCTCGATCGACACTTGGGGCGGGGCTTGGTTGAGGGTCTCGATCGCCTCCGCTATGATTTCCAAATCCTGCGCGGTCGCCCGCACATACAGCAATCCGAGGCGGTCGTTGAAGAAGACGCTTTTGCCAAGAGCAGTCAAATCAACGCCGGCCGCCGTAAAATACTGTCTGACCAATTGATGCATCGTGAGGGTCTCCGCCGGGGTGGTCACATAAGGAACACCGGCTCCGCCCAACCCGACCGTTCCGGCTCCGGCCGCTCCGCCCGCTCCGCCGCCCGCTCCCGCTCCAGCGCCAAATGTGCCCCCGGCAGCGTTCGCGCCGACACCGGCTCCGCCGCCGCCGCCGCCACCCTGGCCGCTCGATCCGGTTGCGAATGAGCCTGTAACACTTACCGCGGGAATCATGGCGCCAGTGCTGCTTTGGCCGCCGCCCTGACCGCCGCCCTGACCGCCGCCGCCGCCGCCGCCGCCGCCGCCACCTGCGCCACCGGTGCCTCCGGAAATGGTGCCGGGATTGAGGGAAATGGCATAAACGCCCCTCAGACCTTGCACAAATGTGTTCGGATCAACCTTGAAAACTTTGGAATACAGGACCGACTGTTCAGGCTGTTTGGGTGCCGGGGCGAAGACAACCGCGTAGTCCTCAACGTTGTATCGGATCAGATTATCGGCCACCTTGGTAATGGCATCCAGCACGTCAGCAAGACGCAAGTGGCCCATCGCGGGAGAAATCTTCACCGTGACCTGGGTCGGGTCCACAGGGGTGGGCCGCACCGTCGAGGCGCCCGCGCCGCCGGCGCCGGTGATATCGGTCGGCGCAGCCCCGGCGCTGCCAGCATCCGGGTATGGATCGAACATGAAATTGATGCCGACGCCATCCGGATCACGCTTTTGCGACTCGGTCCTTAATTGATTGAGAACCTCGGACAGCGGCGCGTCAAA
This sequence comes from Verrucomicrobiales bacterium, assembly GCA_003138485.1. Lineage (GTDB taxonomy): Bacteria > Verrucomicrobiota > Verrucomicrobiia > Limisphaerales > Palsa-1400 > PLGF01. The sequence goes on from PLGF01000083.1 coordinate 66,784, forward strand.
ACGAACATCGTCCAGGTAAATCCGATCCAGTTTGGAGAGAATATCCTGGCGCCCCTTGGTGGTATAAACCAGTTTCGAGTTCACGATCGGATTGGGCTTGGGCAAAGCGTCGCGATTGGTGGAGAGAATCCACGCGGCTTCCACGTCTCCTATGGCGCTCTTGGCCATCGCTTCCCGCGCGCGCGCCCGGTCCATGTAGCGGGCCTCCTTGATCAAATCCAGGTAATACGGCGCCGTGCGGTTGGATGCATCCTCTCGCATGACTTCAACGAGAATGGCTTCCGACTCGTCGTACTTGCCCATTTCGTAAAGGATCTTGGCGTTCTGGACGCGGGTCGAGATGTCCAACTTCTCCTGTTCAATGCCAGGAATCCGACTCGTGATCTCCGGGCTGGGAACCCGCCCCGCTTGTTCCTTGGCCTTTTCCGCAATATCCGCCCTTAATCGGCGCAATGTCTCGTTGTTGGGGTCCGCCCGGAGCGCCACATCGACATGATGGGTGGCCTCAATGACGTCGCCAACCTCCAGTAGCTGCCGGGCCAGCGCTGACTCCGTGCTGTCCAATCCCGCGATGGCTGCTCTCTTGTCCGCATCCACGGACGGTTTGCCGACCTCCGCCGTTGGGATGTAGCCGACGGCTTCCAGATAAAGATGGGCGGCGGCATCGACCTCCTTCCGCTTCAGCGCGGCCTGCGCCTCCTCCAACTTCCTGTGCAGGAGGATGGTGTCTTGGGCACGCCGCACGGCCGTGTCGTTGGCAATGCGTTGATCTTCCGTCGGTGCGGGCTGGGCCTGCGACGAGATGGCCAGCAGAAGGGCCAATGGCAGGCTGATTCGGGCTGCGAATGTCATTTGTCGTTTCACTTTAAAAATCCAATCTCCGTCACCGGACCCCTATTTCCATCTGATTACGGTCTTCTTGTTTGTTTTTGTGGCCTGAACTCTAACGGCATTAGCGGTGATTTCAATAACATTATATGATTCCCCATCCAGTGTCAGGGGACTGTTGACGCGCACCCTGCCCATCGTCTTCCCCTCCGGTTCATATTTCAAATCCGCCACGTAACCATCCACGCGCTGGTAGGGCTTGTCCTTCGTGACAGCCGCCGTGTCTCCCGTGTCCGGAATCTCCAGGTCCAATTCTGTAGGGTCATCCGCAGCACCTTTGATGCCGCGGATGATGTAAAGGCCCGAAGTGGGCTTTACGCCCACCTTGGCATACTCCTGAATCTTCCGCGGAAGGTGAAGCAGGTCCGCGTCGATCTGCCAGGTCATGACGTATATGCCGCCGTTCCCGCTGGCGTGATCGAACGATATGATCGTGTAGCGGGGAGTGATGTTCAACACCGTCAGGGCGTCCGGCCCGGACTTCAACAATTTGAGCAATTCACCGTTGGGTTTGCGCTTCCACGTCACCGGGTTGAACAAATTGTGGTCTCCCGAAAAGACGACCGCCGGCGCGTTGGTGATTTGCGACAAGGCCTGTTGGTCGGCGGTTAAGTCCAGCGGTGGCACCGCGGCCGGCCCCCTTCCCCTTCCCTCCCTCCCCTTTGTGGGTGGCGCGGAAATGTCGCTCGATACGTGCCCGATCTCCACTTTGATCCAAATCGCGGAACCTGCCAGGCCAAGCAATACCAGGCACAAGACAATCTTCTCGTAATGTCGCTTCAAGAATTGCATGAAGGTTCCGCTTATTTGAGTCTGACCACGTCCACCGCCACCGTGACGAACAACAGGCTCTCCGCGAGAATGACCTGCGGCGCCGACGCCACGACCACCACCGGCGCTTGCACTTGCTGCGGCGGGCGGTAATCGTCCCCAGCGCCCATCTGTCGGCGCAGGCGCCCCGGGGGATTGGGCCGGGACGGAACGCCCGGCACCGGCACAGGCCCCTCATCGTCCGACGCCGGGGCCAGGATCGGGATGGCCTCCGAGGATTGTTTCACATCAATGTCCTTGACGATGAAACAGTTGCTGGACCCGGCGAATCCAGCCAGCACCGCCGCGACTTCCGGGCTAAAGCCGCGGAAACTGATAACGTACGGCGTCACCACTCCGGTTTGATTGGACACGGTGGTGGCCGCGAGGAAATCACCTCCCATGAAGTCATCGTTGCAAACCGAGACGCGCTGCAGCCCCACCAGATAATTGATCTTGGCGGCGCACAAAACACGCATGATCGCCTTGATCTCTTCCAACTGCTGCATCCACGGCCCGATGCACTCGGACGAATAACTCAATCTGTTCCTTTGCACCCCAAACGTGAATTCGTAGTCGGGCGGCAACATCACCCCGGAGTTCGTCGCCGCCACGCCCAACTCAACAATCGTCTTTTGTAAATAGTCCTTGAATCCCTCCTCGTTCACCGTCGGGGGCGTCGGAACCGGCGCGAACGCCTTGCGGAAATCCTGCAGAAACGCCTTCGCCCGTTCCTGGTCCGCTTTCGCGGTGGCAATGCTCTCCTGGTTCAAATTGGGGTTTTTCTGCAAATCCTTCAGGCTGGTCACAGTCGTGCCGTATTCTTCGCTCACACCCTTGTTGTCACGCAAGGCCTCAAAAAGCAGGAACCCGCAGTATCCCGTGACGGCCAGGCCAATCGCCACGGTGATGACGAAGAAGAGGTTGCGTTTGATCCAGGCCATACTCTTACAGTTTGAAGGGCTTGGCCAGCTTCACTTTCAATGAAAACGTGAAGGTGTTGGTGTTGGAGTAGTCCGGTGTCAGCGGGTCCGTGAAGGTCGCATCCGTGAAGGTCCGATTGGTTGCCCCCACGGCATGGTAGTTGGTCATGCACTGCTGGAGCGCAAAGGCCAGGTGCGTGTTGGCTGGTTCCGGCCGGCTGACCCCCCGGCAGAGCAGTTGGATTTCAGAAATCTCATTCGCCCCGGTAATTACCGCTGGGACAGTCCGCGCCCGCGCCTGCTGCTGTTCCTGCGTCGCCCCCCCAGATCTGCCGCCGCGCCGATCCCTTGAGGGGCGCCTTGAACCACCGCCACCGCCCCCTCCCTCCGCCCCGGCCCCGAAGGGACTCCCATTGGGCAGGATTGGATTGAACTCCTGCACCCATATCCCCACGTCTGTGTTGGTGCCGCCATTTTCCGGGGTTTGCAGCGCCGCCTTCTGATTGGCCTCGGTCTGCAGCAATACATTGCGCAAGTCGGTCAAGACCTGCACCCAATAAAACCGGGTGTCAGCCAGCGTCTTCATCTCGTCGGCCTGTTTCTTTATGGCGTCCCGATCTCCCAGAGCGGCGGTGTACTGCTGGTTGAGGGTCGTCAACGACGCCAGCGGCGCCTTGATCTCCTGCACCCTCTTGGCCAGCTCGACGCCAATGCGTCTCTCGGCCATATAGATCGCATAGACAACCAGCGCGAGGCTGAAGACCGATGCGACCAGGTAGGGCTTCTTGTGCCCGAATTCCTGGCGCTGAATCGAACTTCTGGGCATCAGATTCAACTCAACGGGGCAATGGGCCAAGTCCCTCAACCCCAGTCCCACCACCTCGCCGAAGGAATGCGCGCACTTGGAGAGGGCGTCCAAATCCAGGGCGGGATCTATCTCGATGTTGCGAAACGGGTTGAAGTAATCCACGGGCACATTGAGTTTCTCGGCAAAAAACTGCGCCGTGTACGGCATGATCGACGCGCCCCCGGAAAGGAACAAACGCTGCGGCGCCGAGCCGCCTTGCTGCCCGCGGAAGAATTGAATCGTTTGATTGACTTGAATGTGCAGGCGAGTCATCACCTGGCGGGCGATCTTGGCTATGGCCGCCGCCTGCGGGTCCTCAGGGTCCGCGTAGGCGCCCCCCAGGCTGACAGACCCCTTGTCGATCTTGACCGCCTCGGCCTCGGCAAACTTCAACTTCGCCTCGTTGGCGAAGTCCTGCGTGATGGCGTTGGCGCCGATGTTGATGCTGCGGGAATAAACCTTGCCCTTCTCAAAAAAGAGGAGGTTGCTCGTCTTGGCCCCGATGTCCAGCAGCATGGCGCATCCTTCGAGATCTCCGTAGTTGTAGCGAAAGGCGTTGCACAGCGCGGCGGGGGACACGTCCACCAGCTTCAAGCGAAGGCCCGCCCCCTCGGCCACCTTGAAAAGGCCCTCGACAATCTCCGACTTGACAGCCACCAGGAGCACCTCCAACTCCCCGGTGGCCGAGGTGCCCAATATCTGGTAATCCCACACCACCTCGTCCAGCGGAAAGGGGACGTTCTGCTGCGCTTCGTAGCGGATTATCTGAGTGACTTTGGAGGTGTCCACCGGCGGCAGCTTGACGAACTTGGAAAAGACGTGGAAGCCCGGAGCGCACGCGTTGATCTGCCGGGAGCCGTAAGCCTTCTCCGCCAGCAACTCCTGCAGCCCCTTTTGCATCGCCGCTTCGCGGGTCGCCTGGTCTTGCGAGCCTTCTATCCCCAGCGCCTTGATGCCGTATTGCTTAAGACGCAGCCCGCCCGCCTCGTTAGGCTCAAACTCGGCCAGCTTCAAACTGCCGGCTCCAAAATCGACAGCCAAAAATGATTTCGAATTTAGCATTGCATTCGCTGGCGCGACGCGCCCCGCCATTTCCTTCCATCGACAGGTCCGGTTTTCATGTAAAAAGTCCGTGCTAATTACTGCATATTCAACACAGGGTCAATTGTTTTGATTAAAAACTGCTCCCTAGCTGGCGGCGTGCCAGCCGCCACCGCCCACTGCCGCCCGGTTCTGCTTGAGACACAAAATTGTTTTGACGCGGCGGTTGGACCGCCTGTTTCTCGGCGGCAAATTCACGCTTTATGCGTGAAATTGCCGCAACCACCGCCCCCATCTTCCATCCTGCCCTGAAAATAATCAATAGTTTTGACAATGCCTTCCTCCAGCGCAACTCGCGGCGCCCAGCCCAGCAATTCCTTCGCCCGGCTGATGTCCGGCCGCCTCTGCCGCGGATCATCCTCCGGCAGCGGCTTGAACACAATCTTGCTCCGCGACCCCGTCAGCCGGATGATCGCCCGCGCAAACTCGAGCACCGTCATCTCGGCCGGGTTGCCGATATTCACCGGATCGTTGCCCCGGCTCATCATCAAACGGTATAGTCCCTCGATCAAATCTTCGCAGTAACAAAAACTCCGCGTTTGTTGGCCGCGGCCAAAAACGGTCAGGGGCCGGTTCCGCAACGCCTGGCTGATAAATGCCGGCACGACCCGTCCGTCGCGCAACCGCATCCTCGGACCATAGGTGTTGAAGATGCGCGCGATCCGGGTGTCCACCTGGTGCTGGCGATGATAGGCCATCGTCAGCGCCTCGGCAAACCGCTTGGATTCGTCGTAACAACCACGCGGGCCAACCGTATTGACGTTGCCCCAGTAATCCTCCCGTTGCGGATGCGCCAACGGGTCGCCGTAAATTTCGGAGGTCGATGCCAGCAAAAATCGCGCCCCTTTGTGCTTGGCCAGCCCCAGCGCCTTGTGCGTCCCCAAGGACCCCACCTTCAGGGTTTGGATCGGCAACTCCAAATAATCAATCGGACTGGCCGGCGACGCCAGATGCCAGACATAATCAACCGGGCCATCCAGAAACAGAAACTCCGTCACGTCCTGCTGGATGAACCTGAAGCCCGCGTTGCCCGCCAGATGGGCGACATTCTCCACCGCGCCCGTGACCAGGTTGTCAATTGCCACGACCTGATGCCCGCGCGCGAGCAGGCAATCCACCAGATGCGACCCCAGAAACCCCGCCCCGCCCGTCACGACCGAGACTGGATTCTTTGCATCCGTGATTTTTTTCTTTGCCATGATGTTCAGCGCTAGCGCGCCCCCTTTCCCAGGAGGACCACCCAGATCGTGCGCCAAAGAATCCGGCAGTCCAGCCCCAACGACCAATGGTCGATATACTCGAGGTCCAACCTCACCCAATCCTTGAAATCGGTCACGTCGTTCCGGCCCGACACCTGCCAGGTGCAGGTCAGGCCCGGGCGAACGCTCAGGCGCCTGCGGTCGGCCAGGTCGTCGAACCGTTGCACCTCATGCACCGGCAGCGGCCGCGGCCCGACCAGGCTCATCTCAAAACGCAGCACATTGAACAACTGGGGTGTTTCGTCAATGCTGAACTTGCGCAGCCATCTGCCCACCGGCGTCACGCGCGGGTCTTTGGACACCTTGAAGACAGGCCCGGACATCTCGTTCAGCGCGGCCAGCTCCCCCTGCAACTGCTCCGCGTCAGTCACCATCGAACGGAATTTGTACATGACGAATGGTTTCCCGTTCAAGCCCGCCCGCTGCTGCTTGAAAAAGACCGGACCCGGCGAAGTTGACTTGATTAAAATGGCCGCCGCGATCATGAAGGGCGAAAAAACCGCCAGCAAAACCAACCCGCCCAGAAAATCCATCACCTGTTTGATAAGCCGCGGCCAGGTGGTCTCCGGCCCGCTGCGAAAGACCAGCACCGGACGCCCGTGGAAATCGTCCACGCTGGGCCGCGACCCCTGGGCCTTGAGAAAGCCCGCCAAGAGCCAGGTCTCGATCCCTTCCAACTCGCAGGCGTGAATCGCCTCCTCCACCTGGCCAAAGAGAGTGTGCCGCGCCGCGATGACCACGGTGTTGATCGCGTTTTCGTGGAAGCACTCCGCCAAATCCTCTTTTGACGTGTGGTTCAAATCGAATTCCCCCCAAACCTCCAATTCCTGCATCCCCTGGCCGATCTCCTCCCGCAAACGCCGGGTGTCCTCGGCCACTCCCAGCAGGATCACCCGCCGCCGGAATTGCGCCTGCCCCAGCTTCGTGCGGTAGGCCGCGCGCAGCAACTCCTCCTTCAAAAACATCAGCCCAAAACTGCAAAAGCCGAAGAGCACCAGGACTCCGCGCGCCGCCTCCACCTTCAACATGAACACCATCAGGATCAGCCCCACCGAGCAAATGCAGCACGATTTGCCCAATTGCCACGCCACCTGCCGCATCGGCGAAAAAACCGGGCGCTCGTAAAAACCCTGCCATTCCAGAACCAGCGGCGTCATCGGTATCACCACCAGAAACAACCAGAAATACTCCGGCACAAATGGCTTGATCTGATCGACCGCGCGCGTCAATAACCGCGCCCCGCTCCAATCCAGCCCAATCAAATCCCCCAGCCAAACGGCCCACCGGCCCCACATGGCAACGGTCTCCCCCCAATGAAAACGAATCAAGTGCGCCAGCCACAAGCCCAACGCAAAGACGCCCCCGTCAATGAACTGATAGACCTGCACCCGAAGTTGGCGGTCTCGACGCAACATCTTGATTCACTTTATGAGCATTGGACTGTTGCCCGGCCCCAAGGCCAGGCACGATTCACTCTTTCATGGCTGGACCGCGACCGGCGAGAGACGCCCGGTCGGCTTGCCCTTGACCACCTGAAAGTCCGGCACTGACGCCCGGATGAATCGTTCTAATCTCTCAAATGTGGCCTGCTCCCGCCCCGGAAGGCAAGTCGCAAAATAAGTGATGTACGCCCACCTTTCCAACTCCCCCTTCTCCACCATCGTCCTGGCAATCGACCACAATCGCGTCCCCTGCTCGGAAGTAATCTTGTCCGCGGTCACAAACCAATAGACGTACACACCGCTCATCATCATCGGCTGGCCTTGCTTGTCACGCGCCCGCATGGAAGTCGTCAATTTCATGGCCGGTAAATCGTAAGCATAAGGCCGGTCCATGTGCAGTTGCACCCGTTCGGTTCGATCTATGGTCCAGTTCTGCCCGACCAGGCAATACTGCGGCTGATGAATGCTCGTGCGGTCCGTCCCCATCAACACCACCGTAAGCATCGCCTGGAACCCGTCCGCGCTCCTGTAGAAGCGCCGTCCAAACGTGGTGTCCCTGGGCAGCCCGTTCAACTCCGCCCCGGTGATCGGCAGGTTCGTCCCCGCTCCTCCCTCAATTTCACGCGGCAAGAGCACACTTTGGCGGGCCACCATTTCCCCATGCTCGCCGTAAAGCGGGACCGGCCCCACAAGCACCCCCGGCGCTCCCAGCCGGTGCGTGGCGCTGACCTCCTGCAAATACCCGCCAGTCGCCGCCATCATCCCCAAGGCGGCGCCAAATAAAGCCCATTGCGCGGCTTTCATGCTGTCCTGGGAGGCCCCTCTCTGAGCCAATGCCCCACTGCCAGCATGCAGCCGATTGCCAGCGAATACGTCACAAATCCAAACCACTCATGCACAAACATGGCCGCCTCCTGGTCAAACGCCTGTCTCACCAGCACGATCACCAGCAGCCGGATCAAATTGCACCCCACCACCAGCGGAATCGTCAGCGCGATCATCCCCGCCCGCTTCCAAATCGAGCGGTGAGCCAAAAACGCGAAAACCGTCGTCACCGCCAGCAACGCCACAAAGCTGCGGATGCCGCTGCACGCCGCCGCCACGTCAAAGTTGATCTTCCCGCTTGCATCAAAGAGCGTTGTCCCATGAGCCATTACCGGAATCCCCAGCACAAATCCGCAAATCCATGCCGTCAGCTTCACCGTGAAGATTCGCAACGGCAGCGTCCAGCCGTCCAGGAAAATCCCGACCGGCATGCAAAAAACGAACAAAAAAAACGGAAAGAAGCTCGCCGCCAGCGTCCTCCATCCCCACGCCAATCCCACCAGGCTGTAAAGGCCAAAGAACAGCGCCACAAGCGACACACGGGGCTGCTCCGCGAGGAATCCGAGAATGTGCAAGACCAGGGCCAGCCCGGTGAGAATCAACCCCGGCCACCACGGCCCGGCCATTGACGCCGCCAATTCCTTCCGTTTGACCCAGAGCAACACAGCCACGACCGGCGGGATCAAATTCCCCTGGCTTGAATCCATCGAGGGCATGTTCCAGGCGTGGTACATCCAGAGAAACAACGAGGGCCGGGTCGTATCAAAATTGAATGAGCTGATCCCCCAAAACTCAAAGAGCACGCACCAGGCCGCCAGCAAACACAGAAAAAAGCCCTTCTCCGGCACCCGCGCCCAGTACCGTGCGAACTCCTCTGGAAAGGAGGCCTCCGGCGCAACCTCGGTTTTTGGGACAATGTCCATCGGCCACACCTTACACCGTCACCTCCTCCGGGCGCAATCCCATCCGTTCACCTCCCGCCCCGTTCCCTCGCGCAATCTGTCGGGGCGGCCCCGCGTCCGCCATCTCCCTTGGGCCGCCAAAAACTACCGCAAATTGGCGCGGTTCAGGGTTGTTTGGTGTAAGGCGCGGGTTCTTCGCGGAGAGCGCTGGAATGAACCGCGCGGCCCCGGATGGCCAGTTCCCGTTCGCGCAAGGCATCAAGCAGGCGCAACTTCTCCCCCACGGTCCGCGCCGCGAGCTCGCGCCGCAGGGCGCGTTTGCTTTCAAGAATCTTTTTCAATTTCGCGTCCATCAGGCACTTGGCCGACAATCAAAAAAGTTCTGATCAACTCCCCATCACCGCAAACTGTAAAGCCGGGAAATCTCTTAAACCACTTGTCTGCCGGAACCTCAGGTTCGCTGTCCAGCCAATGCGCCAGCAGGGTGAGTTGTTCGTAAGAAATCCTTCGCTCGCGCATTCGCGCCAGGAGACGGGCAAGGAGCCGATCAGGGAGCTTCTCGCGACGAATTCCAGGCATCGGCTGGCCCGCCGTGGAATCCGCGCACTATCTCTGTCTGCAAACGCTCGGCTTCGTGGGAACCTTTCGCCTCGACCATTTGCCTTGCCAGTTCGCCCAACTCGTCAGGGGTCAGCCGGCGGACTTCCCCGGCTTTGCGGACAAAATCAATGACTCGATCCTGTTCCGCACGGGGCAGGCGTTTAATCTCTTCAATGATTTCCACTGATGTCACGTTACCAACTTACGCGACGGGGCATTCTCATGCAGCCGAGAAGGGAGACATTAACCATTGAACGGCAAGCCCAATCCGCTCTTTTTTCCGGGCAACCTCCCGTGTGCGTCTGAACGCCCGGTTCCGCCGCCCGTTGACCCGACATAAGTTGTCAACCACAGCTCCGGCGCACTGAAGGCGCGTCGGGTCAGGATACTCGATGCGCATCCGGCCTCAGATTCATCCGTCGCGCAAGTGCATGAAATGGACAAAGCTGATTCTGCTGAAAAACCTCCAGCCTGTTTTTTGGCGCGCTTCTTAACTGGTCGTGCTTGGAGGCGGCTTAGGCCTTTGCCTGGCGTGACGCGGCCAGTGCCTGGTGCAGAACGCCCAGCAGCGCGACGCTGCTAAAGGGCTTGGTCAACAGCGCCAGCAGGTCGAGGGTCTCCAACTCTTTGATGACCGTCCTCTCGCCCACCCCCGTCATGCCGAGAATTGGCAGTTGCGGGTCCAAGTTTCGCAAAGCCCGGACTAGCGACGGCCCGTCCATTTCCGGCATCATCATGTCCGTGAGGACCGCCCGGATCTCGGCCCGGTGCCTGGCAAAGAGAACCATGGCTTCGACCCCTTCAGCGGCGAGCACCACCCGGTAGCCATGTCTTTCCAGTGTGCGCCCGACCACACCGCGCACGCTGGCTTCATCATCCACCACCAGGATCATTTCGCCCCCGGTGCGTGGCGGCAATGTGTCGCGCTCAGGCAGGGTGCCGGCCTTGGCTTCCAACGAGGCCGGGAGATAAAGCTCAAAGGTGGTGCCTTTGTCGATCTGGCTGTTTACCCGCACAAAACCGCTGTGGCCTTGCACAATGCCGAGCACGGTGGCCAGACCCAGGCCCGTGCCCTTGCCGATTTCCTTGGTGGTGAAGAACGGGTCGAAAATGCGGTCAAGGTGTTCAGGCGGGATGCCCATGCCGGTGTCGGTCACACTCAGGCAAATGTAATGGCCGGGTTTGGCGTGGAGCATCACGGCGGCGAACGCCTCGTCGAGGGTCAGATTTTCCGCCGCCAGGGTGAGTGTGCCGCCATCGGGCATGGCATCGCGGGCGTTGACGCAGAGGTTCATGAGCGCCTGGTTGATCTGGGTGGCGTCGCCGAGGGCCTGCCAGAGGTTCTGGGGCACGTTGACCCGCAGTTGGATGTTCTTGGGGAAGGTCTCGCGGATGAGCTTGTTCATCTCACCAAAGAGATGCTGCACGGGCAGGGGCTCGCATGCGCTGGGTTTGCCCCGGGCAAAGAGGAGCAGTTGCTTGATGATGTCAGCCCCCCGCTGGGCGCAGTTTTCCACGGTGTGCAGCATCTCACGGCTTTCGGGATCGTCGGTCTTTTCGCGCAGGATCCGCATGCTCATCAGTATGGGCTGGAGGATGTTGTTCAGGTCATGGGCTACGCCACTGGCCAGCGCGCCGATGCTCTCCAGACGCTGGGCGCGGAAGAAATTGGCTTCGAGTTGCTTCCGCTCAGTAATGTCCTGCACTGTACCGGTCATGCGCCGCACCGGGCCGGAAGATTCCTTGACCGCGTGAATGATGGTGGCGAAGTGGTGGATGGGGCCGTGCGCGGGGTTGGTGCGGAATTCCAGCCGGCCTTGTTCGCCTGACTCTACAACTCGCTGATGAATCTCCATCAAACGCGTCCGGTCTTCGGGGTGTACCATTTCAAGAAAATCAGTGAACTGGGGCGCGCCCAACGCCGGGTCACGATCAAAAAGTCGCAGCATTTCTTTTGACCATCTGCCTTTCCCCGCGGCGAGATCAAGATCCCAACTGCCCATCCGGGTTATGGATTGGGCGGATTCAAGGTTGGACTGGCTCTCCCGCAGCGCGTCCTCCACGCGTTTGCGCTCGGTAATGTCGCGGAAAAACCCCGCCATGTATTTCTTCCCATCCAAAGTAATGGGCGCCGAACTGACGTCAGCGTAAAACAAGGTGCCATTCCGTCGCCGAACAGGGACGTCCCGGGCTGTGGCGAGTTCGCCTCGCACCTGTTGCTCAAACGCCGCGCGAATCCATGACAGGGACTCTGGCGGGTGTATGTCGGCCAGCCCGAGGGTGCTGATTTCCTCGCGGGTGTAGCCCAGCATCCGGCACATCGTGTCGTTGGTGAGATGGAACTTCAGGGTTTCCAAGTCGGCCATCAGAATCCCGTCCGTTGCGTTCTCAAAAATAGCATGAAATCGCTGCTCGCTCTCCCGCAAAATGCGCTCGGTTGTCTTGCGTTTGGTCACATCACGCGAAATCACCATCACCTTTTCAGGCTTCCCGGCATCGTCCCGGATGATGTTGCCTTGAGACTCGATATGGCGCACCGAACCGTCCTTGAGCACGAAGCGGAATTCTGTGCGCAAACCCGTGTTGAGCCGGAGACTCTCCTTAAAGAGCCGGCGGACTCGCTCGCGATCCTCCGGATGAATCTCGGCAAAGGAATCGGTCCCACGCAAGGCCTCCGGCGGGCCGAGCACATCTGAGTAGGCGCGGCTGTTGAAAAGACGCTTGCCCTCGATATCCACAATCGCAATCAGGTCGGTGGAATTCTCGGTTATCAGCCGTAGCATCTCCTGGCTTTCTCGCAGCGTCTCAGCCGCGCGCTTTTGCTCCTCCATGGAGCGACGGAGGATTTCGACGTCCGCCTGTTCCCGGCGCAAGGATTCCTGCGCCTGCTCGCGCTCAAAGTGGGCGCGGGCCAGTTCCCGCGAGCGCCGCCGCAGGTCCAGTTGCGTCATCACGTAGTGACTCAAGACATGCAAGGCTTCCTGATGCCGCGCAGACATCTCGCGAGGGACGCGGTCAATGACGCACAGCGTGCCCAACGCCAGACCCTCGCACGTGGCGAGCGGCGCGCCGGCATAAAAGCGGATGTGTGGCTCGGAGGTAACCAGTGGATTATCGGCAAACCGCTCGTCGAGGGTGGCGTCCGGCACAATGAACAGGCCGGGCTGATGAATGGCGTGGCCGCAGAAGGAAATGTCCCGCGCCGTCTCGGTGACAGTCAGGCCGACCCGCGATTTGAACCACTGCCGGTTTTCATCCACAAGTGAGATGAGCGCGATGGGAGCTTCGCAGATGTCCGCGGCCAGTGTGGTAAGTTCGTCAAAGGCTTCCTCCGGCGGCGTATCCAGCACTTCATACTGCCAAAGAACCTCAATGCGCCGTTTTTCGTCCGGCAATGGTGACGGAGTTTTCATTGTGCCGCAGAACACCAACAAGCCCTTCCTGAACCCTGGTAAACTATATTTCTTTTCCTGCCCGATTTGCCAATCGACATTGCCAATTGAAACTTCAGCCGTTTCAGCAAGCCTATTATGCTCCGCCACGTTGTCAAGGCCAAAACTCCTTCAAAACCCTTCATGAACGCATGACAAGAATTTCCACCTTTCTGGTAGGGGAGAGCTGCAGACGGAACTGGATAGTCGATGCCCGCTTTGCGGGCTGCTCTGCCCTGAATTCTTGGGCGGCGCAGCAGCGCCGTCCTTCCGATGGCGTGAAGATTTTTGTCATGCGCCCCTTTCCTGGGTGGCAACTTGTCAAGCCCCAACGTCTTGTTGGTGAGCTTTTTGCGCGAGGCATTGGGGGAAAACTCAGTGAAACGTCGCGCCGACCGCGCCGCCGATGGCGTAGCGTTCAATCATAGCGTCAGCCTGCATCTGGTTGATCGTCTCCATGGCTTCTTTGATGTCCATATTAACATGGCCCGGCCGCAAAAACTAATTGCCGCGATCAATCAGTATCGGCACCGGCGCTGGTGGAAACTGATCGATCAAACCTAGGCGGCGCACGGGGACGATCTGCTGGCGCAGATTACTGCGATTCAGACCCAACTGGAAAGGGCAAGCCGGTGGCGGATCAGAGGTTTCGCCGCGTTTTACGTGGAACAATTGATTCGCGCGCTCGACCCGCGAATTTGGTTTGCCGGTTACTTCATTACGAGCAATTACGCCGACACGGATTTCGCGGTGGTGGCATGTTCGCTGATTCTTTCGGGAAAGAGGGCTTTCGAGGATGTAATGACAAATCCGGCGGGACTGGCGTCGCGCAAGATACCCAAAGGCGTGCCGGTCGCCAAAGTACGGACGTTGTTCAGCGAGCCGCACAACAAGAAAACGGGAAAGAAGCTGTTACTCAAAAGGGATTTCCGTGCGCGTTTTGCGGCAGCAAAGGCTTTGTTTGTTCGCGAGACAGTGGGAATAAGGCGGACTACCGGGGTCTATGAAGAACTCAAGAGCCAATTCTGGAACCGGCAGGACGCGCAACGGGGCAGCGCGCAAGCCTTTGAGCGCCTGCGTCCGATCGCGGAACCTTTGGCGGAGAATGGACATCCTGGAGCGCAGCTTTACCTGGGCTGTGTTTACTGGCTTGGAAAGGGGACTCCAAAGGACATCGATAAAGCGATCCGATATGAGGGGCGTGGCGCGAACATGGATTTGTGCGAGGCTCACCGCTGGCTGGCGAAGGCCGCCGCCAATGGCTCCGAACCGGCCAAAGAGAAACTGGCGAAAATGGCGCTCAATGGCGCTGCCTAGCGGGATAAAGACAGCAGCCGCAAGGTTCGCCCGAGCCAAAGCGTCGCGGCGGTTTTTACCCATAACGTGTCGTTTGCGACCTTTTATGGGAGACTACACAGACACGATGGCGCGCTCGTTTTTTATCAGGGGGCGCACGTCCACCGCCTCCATGCCGGCGGCGCGAATGGCTTCCAGGCCCAGTTCTGTATCCTCGTAGGCGCGGCAGTATCGCGGCGGCACGCCCAGACGGCGGGCGGCTTCCAGATAGATGTCCGGCGCCGGCTTCTGGCGGACGACGTCTTCGCTCGTGACGACGGCCTGAAAGAACCGCTGGAGGGCCAGGTGATTGAGCACTTTGTCGATGACGGTGCGCAGTCCGCCGGACGCCACTGCCATCGGAATTTTTCCGAAGTTTTCCCGCGCAATGTTCACGATGACGGGGATCGGCTGGATGTCCTGAAGGCGCAGGAGGTAAAGGTCTTCTTTTTCCCGCGAGGCGGCGACGGGGTCAAGCTGGCGGCCTTGTTCCTGGCCGAGCATTTTAAGAATGTCGCGCGAGGGGACGCCTCCCAGGGCGTAAAAGCGGTCTTCTGGAAAAACCAGTTGATGGCGCCGGGCCACCTCCTGCCATGCCTCCCAGTGCAGGGGCATGGTGTCGGCAAGTGTGCCGTCGCAATCAAAGATCAAGGCTTGTGGAGAAGTCAGAGTCATAGTTTCAAGGCGGCCAGGCGCTCTTCCATGTCGTTGGCCATGAGCGGCTCGATGATGCCGTCCAGGCTGCCGTCGATAAACGTGGGCAGGTTGTAAAGGGTCAGTTCGATGCGATGATCGGTGACGCGGTTTTGCGGAAAATTGTAGGTGCGGATGCGCTCGTTGCGTTCGCCGGTGCCGACTTGTTCCTTGCGGCGCGCGGCGTACTTGGCGTCTTCCTCGGCGACCTTGATTTCCAGCAGGCGCGAGCGCAGGACGGTCATTGCCTTGACCTTGTTTTTCTGCTGGGACCGCTCGTCGGCGCAGCGGACGATCATGCCGGTGGGTTTGTAGATGATCTGCACGGCGGAATCGGTCGTATTGACGCCCTGGCCGCCTTTGCCGGAGGCGCGGCAGACGTTGATCTCCAAGTCCTCGGGCCGGATTTCCAGATCGACCTCCTGCGCTTCGGGCAGGACGGCAACGGTGGCAGTGCTGGTGTGAATGCGGCCCTGGGCTTCGGTGGCCGGGACGCGTTGGACGCGGTGGACTCCGCTTTCGTATTTGAGGCGTTTGAAAACATCGACGCCGGTGACGCCAAAAATGATTTCCTTGAACCCGCCCAGATCGGAGGGGCTGCTGTCCATGCCCTCGGCCTTCCAGCCGCGCGAGGCCGCATAGCGGGTGTACATGCGGAAGAGGTCGGCGGCGAAGAGCGCCGATTCGGAGCCGCCTGCGCCGGCGCGGATTTCGATGATGGTGTTGCGGGAGTCGGCCGGGTCGGGCGGGGCCAACCCCATCTGGACGCGCCTGGCCAGGGACTGTTCTTCGGGCTGAAGCAGGGCGATTTCCTCCCTGGCCAATTGGGCCATTTCGCTCTCGGCAGGCTCGGTTTGGAGCGATTGGGCGTGCTCGGCCAGATCGGACTGGACCTTGAGGTAGCGTTCGCCGGTGGTCGTCAAGTCCTTGAGGCGCGCGTATTCGCGCGAGAGTTCCTGGAGTTTGGCGGGGTTGCCCGGCAGCTTTGGATCGCTCAAAGCCGCTTCCACCTCGGCCAGGCGGCGCGCGAATTTCTCGATGTAAGGGCGGAGATTCATTTCCGGGCCGGGGACCCAAAAAACAACCCGCCCGCCAGAGCGAAAACTTCGGCGGGCGGGATGGGGGAAAGGGAGCTAGCGCTTCTTTTTCTTGCTGGCGGCCTGGGCGGCCTGGGCAGCCTGCGTTTTGACCATGCGTTGCTGGAATTTATCGACGCGCCCGGCGGTATCGACGAACTTCTGCGTGCCGGTGTAAAAGGGGTGGCAGACGTTGCAAATGCCCACCAAAATGGTTGGTTTGGTGGATCGGGTTTTGATGACGTTGCCGCAGGCGCAACGAATCTCCGCCGCCACATATTTAGGATGTATAGTCGCCTTCATAGAAGCAAGGGCGCACAACCTACCAGCGCCGGGCGGGATGGCAAGCCCTATTTTTTCAAGTGTCCACTTCCATCGAAGCCAGCTCCAATTCGCGGCCGGCGCGGAGTTCGCCGCTGGGGTTGTGGCAATCGGGGCATTCGGAATAAAGGTTGGCGGAGACAAATTCCCGGCGGCAGGCGGCGCACCAGAATCGCGCCGGCACTTCCTCTATGGTCAATACCGCCCCCTGGGCGCAGGTCCCGTCGGTGACGGCTTCGAAGGCGAAGCGAAGGGCGTCGGGCACGACGCCGCTCAGAGCGCCGACGCGGAGGCGGATTTCATGGACGCGCGTGGCCCCGGCCTGGCGGGCTTCGCGCAAAACCTGGCTGATGGCGCTTTGCATGATGGAATACTCATGCATCCGCGCTAAATTTTCTCCGCCTTTTCATAGACAACCATCTCACCCTCGCCGCGGAGGTCGGAGGGATGGTAGCGCGGGATGGGCATTTGCAATTGCTTGAATTCGACCGGCGACACTTTTTTGTCCACCAGGCCGACGGCCACGGCGACGCCGTAGATGATGGCTTCAGGGCGCGGCGGGCAGCCTGGGATGTAGAAGTTGACGGGGATGACTTTTTCAACCGGGCCGAGCACGGGGTAGGAATCGTGCCAGATGCCGCCGCCGCAGGCGCAGCCGCCGATGGCAAAGACGAGCTTGGGAGCGGGCATGGCGTCATAGGCGCAACGCAGGGCGCGCGCGGTGGAGCGCATGGCCGGCCCCTGGCAGAGCATGACGTCGGCGTGCCGCGGGGAGCCGACCAGCTTGATGCCGAAGCGCTCGACATCATAGTAGGGAGTCAGGACATTGAGGACCTCGATGTCGCAGCCGTTGCAGCCGCCGCTATTGGCATGGTAAACCCAGAGTGAGCGGCCGAACATTTTCTGGCAAAGATTTCTCAGCATGGGGTTTAATCCAGTTCGATTTTGATGTCATCGACCAGCGGTTCGGATTCCAGGAAGGAGCGGGAGCGGAAAATCCAGCGTTCGTTTTCCAGATCGTCAAAGCGGTAGCCCTTCAGCTTGAGCTGTTCCAGGGGCGAGGTTTCCTTGAAACAACGGCCGCACCGCTGGCAGGTGCTCATAAACAAATCCAGGCGCTGATGCACGTCGCTGATCTTGTTGGTGGCGGTTTCAAACTCGTGGCTCATGGTGATGGCTTTCTCCGGGCAGACATCCGAGCAGCGTCCGCAGTAGGTGCAGCGGCGGCCCAGGTATTTGAGGATGCGAACTTCCTGGCAGACATCGAGCACGAGGATTTCGCGGGCCGGACAGTTGTTGGCGCAGGCGGCGCAGCCGATGCATTTCTGGGCGTCGAAGATGGGCCGACCGCGGAAGTTCTCCGGCACGGGCCGCGGGTGGGCGGGGTAATCAAGGGTGACGCGGCCGGCTTTGAGGCCGACCATCGCTTCTTTGAATTTGCTTGTCAGGGACATGATAGCATCTCCATCAATGACCGTAACCCGCCAGAGCCAGCGCCGCGAAGGCCACGACGAGCAGGCCGGCGAAGTAACGGAGGGCCTGGTCAATCCGGTAGCGGGCGTGGGTCGCGGCGACGGCCGTGACGACCAGGACGATGACCAGCACTTTGGCCCAGAAGAGCAGCCAGCCCAACGGGAAAGGCAGGCCCGATCCCCACGGCACAAAGAGCGCCGCGAACAACGCGCTGTGAATGACCAGCCGCGCCATCTGCGCGTACTTGAACAGCGCCAGCTTGGGGCCGGAGTATTCCATCAGCGGCCCTTCCATTATTTCCGTCTCGGCCTCGGATATGTCAAAGGGCACCCGCTGGACAAAGGCCTGGAAAGACAGCCCCATCACCACCAGCAAAATCAAGCCCGACCACGGAATGCCTGGCACGGCATAAACCGAGCCGTTCAAGACGGCGTCGAGCCGGAAGGACCCCGCGTGGACCGCGCCGGCAAGAAGAGCGATGGCAAACAAAGGCTCCAAGGCGATCATTGTCATCATCTCCCGGCCGATGCCCAAGAGCGAATAAGTCGATCCCGCCGCCAGGCCGCCGAGCAGTGTGCATATCCCGCAGAGGGTCAGCAGGTAGATGAGGAGAATGATGTCGCCCGCGCCATTCATGGGGGCGGGAAAGCCCATGGGCACCAGGCAGGCGGTCGTCAGCGCCGCGGCCAGCGCGAGCCGGGCGACAAATCGTTGCAGGGCGGGTGATTCGCCCGATTCAATGTCCTCCTTGCCCAGAAGCTTGAGCAGGTCGAAGTAGGGCTGCCAGAGGGGCGGACCGCGGCGCGATTGCAGACACGCGGTGACCTTGCGCAGGATGCCTTCGCACAACGGCGCGATGAGCAGGACCACGACGACGTTGGCCAACCCGCCCGCAATCATCCGAATGACGTTAGGATTCATCTGACTCCTTTGCGGATGACTCCGCGGCAATCCCCCTGGCGCGCGCCAGCTTGAGCAATTCCTCCGGGGACCAGACCTTGACGGCGCCCGAGCGGAGGTCGATGGTTTCGAGGCGGTCCGTGCAGGAGAAGCACGGGTCGATGCTGCCCAGGGAAATGGTCATGTCGGCCAGTTGCTGGTCCTTGATCATGGCGGGAACGCCCTGGAGGTTCTGATAGGTGGGGGCGCGCACGCGCCAGCGGCGCGGGCGGTTGTTCTCGCCGGTGATGACGAAATGATGGCACTCGCCGCGCGGCGCTTCGACCGAAGAGATGCCCAGGCGGCCGACGGGCAGTTCGTCCTTGATCTCCAACTGGATCGGGCCGCTTTCCATTTTGTCCAGGCATTGGCGGATGATTTTGATTGACTCAAACACTTCGCGCGCCCGCACCACCAGGCGCGACCAGACGTCGCCGTCGGGGGCGGTGATGACATCGAAGTCCACGCGGTCATAAGCGGCGTAGGGGTGGTCGCGGCGGCAATCAATCCCGACGCCCGCCGCGCGCGCCACCGGGCCGATCAGCCCGGCTTCCTTGACAAGATTGCGGTCGGCGACGCCGACGCCGCGGGTGCGCTTCTGGATGTTGCGGTCCTGGAGCACGGCGGCGGTGACGGCCTGCCATTCGGTTTCGAGGCGGGCGAGCACCTGGCGGAGTTCGTCTTCCAACGCGGGCGTCAAATCCCGGCGGACGCCGCCGATGACGCAGAGGCCGTAGGTCTTGCGGTTGCCGGTGATTTTCTCGGCAATCCACATGACCGGTTCGCGAATGCGGAAGGCTTGCATGAACAAAGTGTCAAAGCCGACGATGTGGCAGGCCAGGCCGACCCAGAGGAGGTGGCTGTGAAGGCGTTCGAGTTCGAGGAGGATGGAGCGGAGGTACTCGGCGCGCGGCGGGGCCTGCAAGGCGGCGGCGGCTTCGACGGCCTGCGCGTAGGTGACATTATGCACGCAGCCGCAGATGCCGCAGATGCGCTCGGCCATGATCGGGATGTCGTTGTAGCCCAGAACGGACTCGGCCAGTTTCTCGATGCCGCGATGGACCATGAAGCCGCGGTATTCGCAGCCGCGCACCCGCTCCCCTTCGACGTAGAGCCGGAAATGGGCAGGCTCGTCGAGGGTGGGATGAAACGGGCCGAAGGGCACGACCGTGCAACCCTCCGGCGGTTCGTCGAACTTGAATTCGCGCTCGTCATCGTAGTCATCGGGGACGAAATTCCACGGAATGTCCTTGCGCAGCGGGTGGACCCCATCGGGCCAGCCGTCCGGCAGGACCAGGCGTTTCGGATACGGGTGGCCGGACAGTTCGATTCCGACCAGATCGCGCAATTCGCGCTCGGCCCAGTTGGCCGCCGGCACGACCGTCGAGATGCTCTCCACACAGGGTTGGCTGGCGGGAATTTCGGTCAGGATGCTGCAAAGCAGGTGGTCGCGATCAAACGCGAAATTGTGCGCCACCAGGAACGAGCCGGAAAACGACCGGTCATCCGCGCCAATGCTCGTGATGAAACGGGCATCCAGGTCGCGAAAAACGTATTCGCAGACGGCCTTCAGCGCGGACGCTTCGACGAAGACAAACAAGCAATGATCCGAGGGGATATCCGCCCGCCGGATGGCGGGGCCTAACTTCGCCTTCAACTGATCGAGTTTTTCGCGCGCCTTCATTTCAGTGTTCTTTCGGGGCGGCGGAATTCACGGACGGCGCCGGGGGCGCGCCGCCGAGCCAGCGGAAATAACGTTTGATCTCGCCGTAATAGCCATGCGCCACGTAGCGGTTACATTCGGCTTCGCGCGCGTAACCGCAAAGCCACGGAGGCGCGGCGCGGCTGGGAGCGGCGCCGAGCCTTGAAATGAACCGGGCCGCCAGAAACGCCAGCCCCAGGACGGCCAGCAACGCCAGCGGAACGAAGATTGAATGCGACTCGACCCCGGAAAGGCCGGTCCATAGGCCGCCGGAGAATGCCGGGGCGCCGCCAAGGGTCTTGCCAAAGCCTTGCGGGCTTGCCGCCAGCGCGGCATGGACGAGGCCGTAACCAATGGCTGGCATGATCCCGAACATCAGGCAGATCAGCGCCAGCAACAGTTGGGGCATTTGCATCATCGCGCCAACTTCAAGCCGTCCCCGGCCCGCCGCCCTCTCCTTGACCAGCGCGCTGGTGCGCGAAAGGAAACTTGCGCCAAAGAACTTCACGAAAGAAGCCAGGGTCAGCGCGCTCGTCAGAATGGCAATGGCGGCGCAGACCGACAGATAGCCCGCCAGACTGCTGCCTTGCACCGTCGCGACGTAAATGGTCCATTTGCTGGCGAAGCCGCTGAAGAGCGGGACGCCCGAAATGGACAGGGAAGCAACCAGCGCCGTGGCGGCCGTCAGAGGCATATACTTGAGCAATCCACCCATCTTATTCAAGTCCTGCGTGCCCGTGGCGTGCAGCATGGAGCCGGCATTGAGGAACAGGAGCGCCTTGAAGACGCCGTGGTTGAGGGTGTGAAAAAGCGCGCCGATCATGGCCAGCGCCGCCAACGAGGCCGCCGCCGGACCCGCCGCCGGCAGGAGGGCCATGCAGGCCCCAAAACCGAGGAGGATGTAGCCGACCTGGCCGATGCTGTGGAAGGCCAGCAGCCGCTTGGTCTGCTCCTGCTTGAGCGCCTGCATCGTGCCGGTGAAGAGCGAAATCGTCCCAAGCGCCGCCACCACCAGGCCCCAGCGGGCCAGGGGAAAGTCGGCCTGCCCGCCGGCGGGCACCAGCCACAGGAAATAACGCATCACGCCATAGACCCCGGTCTTGATCATCACACCGGAGAGCATCGCGCTTACGGGCGACGGCGCCGCCGGGTGCGCGTCCGGCAACCACACCTGGCCGAAGGGCCACATCCCCATCTTGATGCCAAAACCGGCCAGGAACAGCCCGAATGCCAACGCCGCCAATACGGGTTGCGCGTGCAGCAAAGCCGGCAGGTTCGCGCTGACGGTGTCAAAGTCGTACTTCACCCCGGCGCTGGAATTGGCGGATGCGCCCGCGCCAGCCAGAATTTCCGCGCCGATAAGGGTCGCCGCGCAAGCTATTTGCATCATCAGCAGGAACTTGTTGGCCGCCCGGACGTTCTCCGGTTTCTTGTGCTCGAATCGGATGAGCGCGTAGCCGGGCAGGGTCATCATCTGCCAGAAAATGAAGAAAAACCACATCATGTCCGTCGTGCTCAACAGTCCGTACATCGCCGCCAGAAACAGGAGAAAATAAGGATAATACCGGGCAACGCCATACTCCGCGTAATGCTTCATATAGGCGATGGAATAAAACGAAGCCGGCACAGCGATCAGAGCCGCCAGCATCAGGAACAGCGCGGTCAACCCGTCCACATGCAGACGCAAGGCGAATCCGATGGAAGGCACTTTGCAAAACACTTCGGAGCCGGCGGAGGCGCCGCCAGCCAGCACCGTCGCCACGGCGATGAAGATCAGCGTCGAAGTCGCGGCCGTTACCAGGAAGGCGATCCACCCTGCCAGCGTCCGGTTCCGCGCGGTAAGCAACGTCAGCGCCGCTCCGGCGACGCAGATGAGAATGGAGGCGAATACCGCCTGTTCGGGAGTCATCATGATCGTGCTCCTTCGCTGACGACACTGCCAATGAGGGCGGTGAGTATGGCCAGGGTCGCCCGGATGGCGGGCGAAAGAGCGGGCGAGGGTTTCAAGGACGCCGGTTGCGCGCCCAGGAGCCAGACCCGCGTTTTGCCGCCGGTTTCAACGCACTTGGCCAGCGTTCCAAGGGAAAGGTTGTGGGTGGAAATCTGCGGGAAACGCGCCGCCATCTCCTCCGAACTCAGGAAAACCGTCGAACCGGGCGCCGCGCCAATGTCCACTGCGTCCAGGAAAACCAGGTGGTCAAATCCTGTGCCGGCACAGCTCGTCACCAGCCGCTCTGGATCGGTACCGGCGACGACCACGTCGGGCACGCCGGCGCGGGTCAGAGCCTCCGCCAGCCGCACTCCGAAGCCGTCGTCGCCGCCTTGGACGTTGCCCAGCCCCATGAAACAAACACGGCCCCGAAGGGCTGACTGAAGTTGTTGGCACAAGTCGGGCATCAGATGTCCTCCCCAAGCTTTTTGATTTGTTCGTACGTGAAAACGGGGCCGTCCACGCATATATAGGCGACGCCGATGCAGCAATGGCCGCACTTGCCGACGCCGCATTTCATGTAGCGCTCGAGAGTGGACATGATGTGGTTTTCCTTGAAGCCCAGCGCCAGCAGGTCCTTGATGACGAAGCGGAACATGACCGGCGGCCCGCAGACAAAGGCGGTGGTGTTGTCCACCGGCATGTCCACGCCGCTCTTCTTGAAAAGGCTGCCAACGACGCCGACGTGGCCGTCCCAGCCGTTGGCGGCGCGATCCACGGTGAGATGACACTCCATGGCGCCGCCCTTCTCCCAGGCGCGCAAGTCTGTCAAGTACATCAATTCGCCGGGCGTTTTCGCGCCGTAAAACACCTGGATCCGACCATACTTCGCCCGGTTTTGCAGCGCATAGACGATGCAGGAGCGCAGGGGAATCAGCCCGATGCCGCCCGCGACGAAGGTGAGGTTCCTGCCTTCGTATTCCTCCATGGGAAAGCCGTTGCCGTAAGGGCCGCGCACGGCGAACTTGTCGCGCGGCTTGAGTTGATGGAGCGCGGAGGTGCAACTGCCGACCTGGCGGATGGTGAAGAAGGTTTCCTCCTCGGTCGGGCTGGGGGGAAGGGAGGCCGGGAATTCGCCGACGCCGAAAAGGGAAACCTGGGCGAACTGTCCGGGGCGGAAGTGTTTGAACTTCGCCTGCTCGGCCGGGTCCTCGAATCGCCAGTAAAATGTCTTTACCTCGGGGATGTCGTCCACCACCCGGTCCAGGACCGCCAGCTTGGGCAGATAAATATTCTCAGTGTTGGGCGGGTTCATTTTTCGGCGGTTCAGGCGCGGCGCGCCGGATCATTTCGACGATGCTGGGCATTCCAATGTCTCCGTGGCAAACGGCGGCGCAACGGCCGCAGCCCACGCAAGCGACAGCCAGTTCGCGCTGGATAAAGTATTGAGCCAGCTTGCGGAAAAAGCGGCGGTTGCGGCGGTCATGCACGGCGCGGCGGGGATTGAAACCGCCCGCCATCCGCGTGAAACCGCTCAGGCCGCAGGAATCCCAGATGCGCACGCGCTCGACTTCCTCCGGCCCCACCTGGCGGTCGGAAACGGTGAAACAGGTGCAGGCCGGACAGACATAAGTGCAGCCACCGCATTCCAGGCAGCGGTTGCCGATTTCCTCCCAAGTCTTTTCCAGAATCGTCCCCTGCGAAACATAGCGGACGGTGGCGGTAAACCAGCTCGTGGTGGTTCCAAAACGTTTGCGCACCTCCGCCAGAATGGCGCGCCGGCGTTCGACGCACGCGCCGGTTCCCTTGCGGAATATCGGCTCGGAGAAAAGCTCTTCGCCGGCCGCCGTTCCGGCCACGGCCATGAATTGCCCGTCGCCAAGGTCCATGAGCTGCAAATCAAAATGCTCCCGCGCCGCGGGGCCGGTGTCGGCGCACAGGCAGAAGCAGTCGTTGCCGATGTCCTGCGCCGGGTCGGTGCAGACCATGTTCACCAAAAAGAGGTTCTTGCGCCGCCGCTCGTAATAGACATCCCGGTAATCGCGTCCGAGGTAGAACCGGTCCAGATGCCACAGGCCCGCAACGTCGCAGGAGCGGATGCCGAAGATCGCGCGCGGGGGCGCCTCGCAAGCCGGTTCAATGGTCATCGCGCCGTTCTTCCCGTGAACTCTCATCAACCGCTCAATGTGCGGAAAGACAAACCGCTTGGGCGGGTAATACGGATTGGGCAGATGAAGCCGCACCTGAGCGCGGTTCTCGTCCGTGACGGTGTCGAAATAGCTGTCGCGGCCCCGGCCGCAGAAGGGCGCGATAACTTCCCGGCCCCGCGCGCGGAGCAGGTCCACGATCTTCAGAACGTTCCCACTGTCAATCAGACGCGCCTTCATGATGCCCCCGCTTCCAGGCGCACCGGAACGACCGAGCCGCCGCCGGCCGCGCCGAGTATCTCCCGTTTTAATTGCCGCACGAAGTACGGCACAAACGCCGTCCCGCCCCGAACTTCGGGCGTCACCCGCGCCGTGGAGGAGAGCGAGCCGCCGGCGGTGCTCAGGCGGATGCGTCCGCCGTCCCGGATGCCGAGGCGCTTGGCGTCATCGGTGTTGATCTCGACGAAACCGTCCGGATAATCCAGCAACAGGAGACGGTATTCGCGCTTCAATGTTTCGCTGTGTCTGATGAGGACATTCTGGTGCCAGTAATAGAGCGAATGGCCGAACACCAGGGTGAAGGGGTATCCGTCCGGATTGCCCGCCGATTTGGGCGGGCGGACGACGGGAGCAAATTTGAAGGGGCGGCTCATTTGATCATCGGCAAACAGGAAGCGGGTTCCCAGAGGGCGGTCAGTCGTGCAGGGCCATTGGCGGCCGTAATCGCGGGCGAGGTTCTCATGGCTGGCGCCGCTGTAGAAGGGGATGACCGTCCCGATCTCCTGCATGACATCCGCGGCGGATTGATAATTCCAATTGGCCCCCATGGCGCGGGCCAGGCGCGTCAATTGCTCCCAGGCGGGCATCGGTCCCTCGGGCGGGTCAATCACCCGTTCAGCGAGTTGAATCCGCCTCTCAGTGCTTGTGAAGGTGACGCGCTCTTCGCCAAATACCGTCGTCGGCAGCACCACATCGGCGAACTCCGCCGAATCAGTCATGAACAGATGCTGCACCACCACCAGCTCGCATCGCCGCATCGCTTCGGCGGCGTCCCCGAAGAACGCCGTGCTAACGGGGTCATAACGCCCCAGCCAGAGCGCCTTCAGCGGCGTGGGACCGCCGCCAAAGAGCGTCTCGGCGCCCACTCCGGGCACGGCGGGCACCTTCGCTCCCCAGACGCTTTCCAACGCGGCGCGCGCCCCGGCATCCGTGACGGGCTGATAGCCCGGCAAGCGGTCCGGCAGCATCCCCATGTCACACACACCTTGCAAATTATTATGCTCCGCCAGCGGAAACACTCCCGCCCCTTCTTTTCCCAGGTTGCCGGTCAGCAGCGCCAGATTGATGATCGCCCGGATGCTGTCCTCGTCGCGCGCTTCAATCCCGGTCGAGTATAGGATCGCCGCCGTCCGCGCCCGGCCATAGGCCAGAGCCGCCGCCTCGATCAACTCCGCCGGCACGCCGCATCCTTCGGCGGCCTGCAGCAGGTCGTACTCCCGTGCGCGGGCCAGAAAAGCATCGCATCCCTCGCAGCGGGCTTTGATGAAGGGCAGATTCATCAGCCCGCGGTCCACGATGACCTTTGCGAGCGCGCCGTACAGGAGAGATTCAGTGCCCGGTTTGATCTGCAAAAAAATGTCGGCGTTTTCCGCGATCCGATGACGGCGGGAATCAACGACGATGAGCCGGGCGCCGTTGAGCTTGGCGCGAATGACCCAGCCGCCGATGGTGGGCAACTGCCGGGCAAGGTCAACGCCATCGACAATGATGACGCCGCTGCGGGCCAGTTCGCCGATGGAGTTGGAGCTGGCGGGGACGCCGGTCATTTCCAGCAGGACGTTCAAGGAGTTGTTGCAATAGACGCCGGCGCCGTGATCCACGTTGTTGGTGCCGATGATGGCGCGGGCCAGCTTCTGCAGGAGGTATGCCTCCTCGTTGGAGCAGCGCGGCGAATCCAGGAAGGCGACAGATTCGGGGCCGTATTGGTCGCGGATTCTTTTGAGCCGGGGGGCGACGAAATCGAACGCCTCATCCCAGGAGACTTTTTCAAACCGGCCGTCCTTCTTGATCAAGGGGCTGGTGAGGCGGTCCGGGGAACTGGCCACTTCATGCACGTGCCAGCCGCGGACGCAAATCTTCCCGCTGTTGGCGGGATGAGACATGCTCGGATACACCCCTACGATTTTGTTCCCGGCGGTTTCCAGGTAGATACCACAACCGGTGCCACAGAAAGTGCAGGTGGTGAGCTGGGGGAGCATGATATGGAAATCAAGGCGGACCCGCGGACGCCTGGCGGTAGCCAGTCAGGGCGCGCATGTATTGCGCCCGCTCAAAGGCGGAGGGGTTGGCGCAGTTGATCTGGCTGAGGCTCCCCTTGAGCTGGCCCACCGACTCAAACTTGCATTTCTCCATCCACGCCGCCAGATCGCGCTCGATGGTGCGGATCTGCCGGATGCCGTCGCGCAACAGCACCGCGCACAACATGGTTGCATCCGCTCCCGCCAGGAGGAGCTTGAGCACGTCGGCGCCGCTGTACACACCGCTGGTTGCCGCCAGGCTCGCATCCGTATGGCCAAAGAGAAGCGCTATCCAGCGCAGCGGCAGCCGCAGGGCCGACGGAGAGCTTGGCACGATGTTGGGGGTGATCTCCAGCGTT
Organism: Verrucomicrobiales bacterium; assembly: GCA_003138485.1. Lineage (GTDB taxonomy): Bacteria > Verrucomicrobiota > Verrucomicrobiia > Limisphaerales > Palsa-1400 > PLGF01. The sequence goes on from PLGF01000083.1 coordinate 94,084, forward strand.
TCCAGATCAATATCGGGCTGATAAAACCGGTTGAACAACACCAAGCCGTCGGCCCCGGCCTCATCGAGCCGCGCCGCGAAGTTGGCAAAGTTGGTGAAGAACGGGCTTAATTTCACGGCCACCGGAATCTTCACTTCCGCGCTCACGTCGCGCACGATTTGCAGGTACTTCCCTTCGATGTCCGCCGCGGTTTGTTTCGCGTCGGCCGGGATGTTATAGATGTTCAGCTCAATCGCATCGGCGCCAGCCACCTCGATGTCGCGGGCGTATTTGGTCCAGCCGCCCGACGAGCAGGCGTTCAAGCTGGCGATCACCGGGATGCCGACGGAGCGCTTGGCGCGCTCGACGTGGGCAAGGTATTCCTGCGGCTCCAGGTTGAATTCCTCCGGTTCGGGGAAGTAACTCAACGACTCCGCGAAACTGGAAGTGCCCCGCTCCAGGCTCTCCTCAACATCCAGGCGGTCCCTGAGCAACTGCTCCTCGAACAACGAATACAGCACGACGGCCGACGCGCCTGCGTCCTCCATTCGTTTGATGTTGTCAAGCTGCTGCGAAAGCGGCGAGGCCGAGCAGACCAACGGCGTGCGCAGCTTGAGTCCCAGATAGGTGGTAGTCAGGTCCATAAGTTAATTGATTTGTTCGGGGCGTTCTAGGCGGATGGCTGCACAGGGATGGTGATTTTTGGCTCGACCGGCGTGGCGGGCTCCACCTTGAGCGTGCGGCTCTGCATGAACTGGTAGAATTTCCGCCGGCTATCGACATCGGACTGCGCCCGTGCGAACAATTGGCGCGCGGCGTCCGGCTTGCTCATGGTGAGCATCTTGAAGCGGTTTTCCGAGAGCAGATAATCCTTGATAGGCGCCTTGGGCGGCGGAGAGTCCAATTGCAGCGGATTCTCGCCGAGATCGGCCCGGCGGGGATCATAACGGTAAAGAAGCCACTGTCCGCAATCAACGGCCAGCTTTTGCTGGCGCGCTCCCACGCCGATGTCCACCGCGATGCCGTGTGCAATGCAATGGCTGTAAGCCATGATGAGGGACGGGCCGGGATAGGACTCCGCCTCGACAAAGGCCTTGAGGGTCTGATCATCCTTGGCCCCCATCGCCACGCTGGCGACGTACACGTTGCCGTAGGCCATCGCGATGAGGCCAAGGTCCTTCTTGCAGCCCGGCTTGCCGCCGGCCGCGAATTTGGCGACCGCTCCGCGCGGGGTGGCCTTGGACATCTGTCCGCCGGTGTTGGAATAGACCTCCGTATCAAGCACAAGCACATTGACCTTCCGTCCGCTGGCCAGCACATGATCCAGCCCGCCGTAGCCGATGTCGTAGGCCCAGCCGTCGCCGCCGATGATCCAAACGCTCTTCTTGACGAGATTATCGGCCAGGCTCAGGAGCAGGCGCGCTTCGGGAGAACCGAGCGCCTGCAACTTCTGCTTCAAGACGGCCACGCGCTCGCGCTGTTCGGCAATCCCCGTCTCGTCAGCCTGGTTGGAATGCAAGAGTTGGTTGGCGAGATCATCGCCGATCGTGCCGGCCAGTTTGATCACCAGTTCCTGCGCCATGTCCCTTTGCTTGTCCAGCGAAACGCGGAAGCCCATGCCGAATTCGGCGTTGTCCTCAAACAAGGAATTGCACCAAGTCGGCCCGCGGCCCTGGGCATCCTTCGCGTAAGGCGTGGTGGGGAGGTTGCCGCCGTAGATGGATGAGCAGCCAGTCGCGTTGGCGATGACGGCCCGGTCGCCGAACAACTGGGTCAGCAGCTTCAAATAAGGAGTCTCGCCGCAGCCGGCGCACGCGCCCGAAAACTCGAAGAGCGGCTGCATGATCTGCTGTTGCCGCAATTGGGACGTGTTGATCTTGCGCCGGTCCATTTCCGGCAGGCCGAGGAAAAACTTCCAGTTCTCCCGTTCGGACACGCGCAGCGGCTCCTGCGCCGCCATGTTGATCGCCTTGCGCTTGCTCTCCTTCTTGTCACGGGCGGGGCAGACTTCGATGCAGAGCGAGCACCCGGTGCAATCCTCGGCGGCGACTTGCAGGACAAAGCGCATGCCTTTCCATTCCGGCGCGCGGGCGGCGGCGGATTTGAACGTGGCGGGCGCTCCATCCATCTGCGCCGCGTCGCAGACTTTGGCGCGAATGGTGGCGTGAGGGCAAATGGTCGTGCATTTGAGGCATTGGATGCAAATCGCCTCGTTCCAGACGGGTATCTCCAGGGCGAGATTCCGCTTTTCAAACTGCGCGGTCGCCGTCGGAAACGTTCCGTCGCGCGGGAACGCGCTGACGGGCAGGTCGTCGCCGCGTCCGGCGGCCAGAGTTCCCAGAACGTTCCGCACGAACGGCGGGGCGTCCGGCGTGATGGGCGGCAAATAGCCGCCCGTGCCATTGACCTTGCTGGTCAGGGGCACTTCAAAGAGGTTGGCCAGGGTGTTGTCCACCGCCTTGAGGTTCTTCTGCACCACCTCTTCCCCCTTGCGCCCGTAGGTCTTCTTGATCGATTTCTTGATGGCTTCGATCGCCTCGTCCTTGGGCAGCACGCCCGAAAGCGCAAAGAAACAGACCTGCATGACGGTGTTGATGCGCCCGCCCATCCCGCTGCCGTGCGCCACGCTCGTGGCGTCAATTACGAAGAACCGCGCCTTCCGGTCCACCAGCGCCTGCTGCACCGGGGTTGGAAGGCGGGGCCAGATTTCGTCGCGCGACAAGGGCGAATTGAGCAGGAACGTGCCGCCGGGCACCAAGTCCCGCAGCATGTCGTAGCGCTCCAGGAAGCCGGGCTGGTGGCAGGCGACAAAATTCGCGCGTGTGATTAAATAGCTGGATCGGATTTGCTGCCGGCCGAAGCGCAGGTGCGACACGGTCATGGAGCCGGATTTCTTGGAGTCATAGACAAAATAGCCCTGGGCGCAATAGGGGGTGTTCTCACCTATGATTTTGATCGAGTTCTTGTTGGCGCCCACCGTGCCGTCAGCACCAAGCCCGTAGAAGAGCGCCCGGACTACGTCATCGGGTTCGGTCGAGAATTCCGCGTCCACCGGGAGGCTGGTGAAGGAGACGTCGTCGTTGATGCCGACGGTGAAATGNNTTGATGGAGTTTTTGTTGGCGCCCACGGTGCCGTCGGATCCCAGCCCGTAGAACAAGGCCCGCACCGTCTTCGCATCCTCGGTCGAGAACTCCGGATCGTAGCTCAGGCTGGTGTGGCTCACGTCATCGTTGATGCCGACGGTGAAATGGCGCTGCGTCTGGCCGGCGGTATCGAAAACCGCCTTGACCATGGCGGGGGTGAATTCCTTGGAGGACAATCCGTAGCGCCCGCCAACCAGAACCGGCAGCGTCCGGCCGGCAGGCCGGGCTTCGACCAGGGCCGTCATGCAATCCTGGTAGAGCGGTTCCCCGGCCGCGCCCGGCTCCTTGGTGCGGTCCAGAACGGCGATGGCTTTGACTGAGGCGGGCAAGGACTGGACGAACCGCGCGCAGTCAAATGGCCGGTAAAGCCGCACCTTGACCAGGCCGATTTTCTCGCCCTTGCGATTGAGATGCTCGACGGCCTCCTGCGCCACTTCCGCGCCGGACCCCATGAGGACCACCACGCGTTCCGCGTCGGGTGCGCCGACGTATTCGAAAAGCTTGTAGGAACGGCCCGTTTGTTTGGCAAACTCGTCCATCACCTGTTGGGTGATGTCCGGGCAGCCGGCATAGACGAGGTTGGCCGCCTCGCGCCCCTGGAAAAAGGCGTCCGGATTCTGGGCCGTGCCACGCAACACCGGATGGTCCGGGGTCATCGCGCGGGCGCGGCGCTCGGCGATCAACCCATCGTCGATCAGCGCCCGCATGGCGGCATCGGGCACGAGTTGAATTTTCGCCACCTCGTGGGAAGTGCGGAAGCCATCGAAGAAATGGATAAAGGGAAGACCCGACCGCAGGGACGAGGCCTGGGAAATCAGGGCGAAGTCCATCGTTTCCTGAACCGACGCGGCGCCGAGCATTCCCCAGCCTGTGGAGCGCACCGCCATGATGTCGCTATGATCGCCGAAGATGGAAAGGGCGTGCGTCGCCAATGTCCGCGCCGTGACGTGGAAGACGGTGGGGAGGAGTTCGCCGGCGATCTTGAACATGTTGGGGATCATCAGGAGCAGACCCTGTGAGGCGGTGAAAGTGGTGCTCAAAGCGCCGGTCTGGAGGGCGCCATGAACGGCGCCGGAAGCGCCGCCTTCACTTTGCATTTCCGCGATTTCCGGGATGGTATCCCAGAGGTTGCGTTTTCCTTCCGACGCCCACTGGTCGCACCATTCGGCGATGGGGGAGGAGGGAGTGATGGGGTAGATGGCCATCACCTCGTTGACGCGGTAAGCCACGTAGGCGGCGGCTTCGTTGCCGTCAATGGTCGCGAATTGGGGGCCGTTGGAACTTTTTTTGACTTCCATAAATTACAATTACAATTACAAATGGGATCAGATCAGAGAGCGTATTCCGCCAGGAGATCGTGTTGATCGACGCCCTGCCCGACTTTGAAGCCGGCCGTCTGGCAAACGTGGTTCATGACGTGGTTGTCCGAGAGGATGTGGCCAAGAATGCGGTCCACTTTTTCCTCACGCCCGACTTGCACAACGCGCTTGAGCAGCTCGGTCCCCAGACCTTGCCCCTGCCAGGCGTCGCTGACCAGAACGGCGAATTCGCCCGCGTTCAATCCGCGGATTTTGCTCAACCGGCCGACGCCCAGAATCTGCGGCTCGGCCTCGGGCGTTTCCCGGTATTCGGCCACCAGGGCGATCTCGCGGTCGTAATCGTTGAAACAAATCCGCGTCAGCCGCTCGTGCGTGGTGCGCTGCGACAGTTTCAGAACGCTGAAATAGCGCTGATAGACGGATTGTTCGGAGAGAGTCTGGTGAAACTTCACCATCAACGGCTCGTCCTCGGGACGGATGGGCCGGATCACGACGGGCTTGGTGTTCTTCAATTTCCATGTGCCAACGTATTGCGTCGGGTACGGCCGGATGGCCAGTTTGGGAAGGGCCGATTCCGGGGTTGCCGGGTCGTGCAGCAGGACGCGCGCGTCCAGAGCCAGCAGCCGTCCGGGCGCGGCCACCAGCGGGTTGATGTCGATTTCCTTGATCCACGGCTGTCCCACCACCAGCTCGCTGAAGCGCACCAGCAATTGTTCCAGCGCCGGCACATCCACCGAGGCGCGTCCGCGCACTCCCTGCAAGGCGGTGAAGATGCGCGTGCCTTCCATCATCCGCCGGGCCAGCGTCGCGTTGAGCGGCGGCAATCCCAGCGCGCGGTCCTTGAAGACTTCGACCAACTGCCCGCCGGTTCCAAAGAGCAACACCGGTCCGAACTGCGGGTCGATGCTGCTTCCAATGATCAACTCATACCCCTCAAGCTTGATCATCGGCTGCACCGTCACTCCCAGAAAATGTTCCTTGCCCGCCTTCTTGGACACCGCAACTTCGATGGCCCGCCACGCCCGCCGCACCGCCGTCGCATTGCGCAGGTTCAATTGCACCCCTCCAACATCGGTCTTGTGGGTGATCGTTTCCGAATAGAGCTTGAGCACCACGGGAAAGCCAATGCGTTCGGCGTGTTTGACGGCTTCCTCCTCGCTGGTGGCGACAACGGTTTCGACAGTGGGGATGCCGTAGGCTGAGAGAAGCTGCTTGGATTCAAATTCGGTCAGGATGGTGCGACCCTGGAGGCGGATGGCCTTGAGCATGACCTCCGCGTTCTGGCGCGCCGCGACCACATCCTTGGATTCAAGCCCCAGAAGCGGGGTTTGGTAAAGGGCGCGGAGGTTCTCGGTGTAACGCCACATGTAACAAAACGCGCGCGCCGCCCGGTCGGGATACTTGAACGTCGGCACCTTCGCCGCGTTGAGAATGTCCTCGCCCGCGCTTACCGCATCCGCACCCATCCAACTCGCCAGGATCGGCTTGCCTTCGATGTGCGCGTAGGGCTTGAGTTTCTCCGCCGTCGCCGTCGCGTCTGTCATCGCTTGGGGCGTCAGGATCACCAGCAAACCGTCGGTCTTGGGGTCTTTGGCGGCAATATCGACCGCCTTGGCGTACAAATCCGCGCCGGCATCGCCGATGATGTCAATGGGGTTGTTATGGCTCCAAGTCGGAGGGAGAATCGCGTTATAGGCCGCCATGGTTTCGGGTGAAAGTTCCGAGAGCAGGCCCCCGCCGGTGATCAGGCTGTCAGTCGCCAGCACGGCCGGTCCGCCGGCATTGGTGACGATGGCCAGATGCGGTCCCCGCGGGCGCGGCTGCTTGGCCAGCACTTCCGCCATGTCGAACAATTCGGAGATGTTTTCCACCCGCAACACGCCCGCCCGCTGGAACGCCGCCTGCAATACCTCGTCGCTCCCGGTCAACGACCCCGTGTGGGACGCCGCCGCCTTGGCCGCCGCGGAGGTCCGGCCGGGCTTGATGACGATGATGGGCTTCATCAGAGCCACTTCCCGCGCCGCCGACAGGAAAGCCCGGGCGTCGCCGATGGTTTCCATGTACATGACGATGCTACGGGTGTTGGGATCGTCGCCCAGGTGGAAGATCAAATCGCCCCAGCCAACGTCGATCATCGAACCGAGTGAAATAAAGGCGCTGAAGCCGACGTTCTCCTTCAGGCTCCAATCCAGGACCGCCGTGCAAAGCGCGCCGCTTTGGCTGATGAAACCGACCGTGCCAGGCCGCGCCATGCCCGCGGCGAACGTGGCATTGAGCTTGGTGCCAGGCACCATGACTCCCAGGCAATTTGGCCCGACGATGCGAATCTGCCCCTTCCGAGCCTCCTCAAGGACCTGCCGTTCCAACTCGACGCCCGCCGCCCCGGTTTCCTTAAAGCCCGCCGAAATGATGACGACTCCCCGCACACCGGCCTGCGCGCAATCCCGGACAATTCCAGGAACAGACGGGGGCGGCGTCACAATCACCGCCAAATCGACTTTCTCCGGCACCGCCAGGATGCCGGGGTATGCCTTGAGGCCTAGCACGGTGTCGCGTTTTGGATTGACGGGGTAAATGGCGCCGGGGAACTGGCCCTTCTGAAGGTTTTCGAGCACGGTTCGCCCCACGCTGTTGGGCGATTCAGTGGCGCCAATCAACGCGACAGACTTGGGCGAGAAAATGGAGTCCAGCGACCGCGGCGGCAATTGCCGGAGAATGTCGTGGGCGCGGGCCGCGCGCTGGGCGTCGGCGGGTGATGGGATGGTTTGCATGGATATGGGGAAATGTTATGTGCTTAATGCCTCTGCGTTTACTTGTTCGTCGGAGCCAGCCTGCCAAGTGTTTCGGGGCGATACCCCGACCGGCGCGGCCCTTCCGTTCCTATTATCATCTAGCAAAAGTTGGCGGGAAAGCCAATCCGAGACTCCCCGCCTTTTGCGAAAAACTCTCCTCTTTTTGCAGTCCAACATCAAAATACGCCCGATTCACCCCCCCGGCGCATCGGACGCCTCTCAGTTTTTGGACATGAGCCGGCTCAATCAACGGGCCAAACCAGGGAAAATGACGAAAGAATTCCCAAAATCGTGTTCCTTGCGCCGGCACACCGGGGGGCTACAATGGAACCATGACGCCCCAAACGGAATCATCGAACGCGCTTCCCGGCTCCGCGCCGGCGCCGCCCCCAATCGCGCTGCCAGCCGGTCTGCCGGGCGGCGGCACCCAGGTGTCGCTTCTGGGGGTGGATTACGTTCACCTGAAAACCGACGACGGCGGCGATCTTTATCTCACGCGGTTTGGCGCGCCCTTCTGGCAGCACCTCCTGCCGGAGAACTGGTTCGCGCAGGAGTGGTTCGAGGCCGAGCGCGAACGCCTTCCCGGCACCGGCACCGTCTATAAACTGCCGACCCGCCCCATCGCGGGCCGGAGTCTCAACCTCGTGGTCAAATGGTCGCGTGTCGGGGAAGATGTCCCGCTGGACACGATGTCCGTCAACAAATTCATCCACGCGGAGTTCAACAGCCCTTTCGAGGAGTTTTCACTCCTGATGCAACTCCGCAAGGGCGACCTCGGACCAGCGGGGTTCCGAATCCGGACCCAGCTCCCGCTGGCCATCTATGTCCCCGGCAAGAGGCTGCAATTGTGGCAGACGGGGCGTTCCGAATATAAAATCCGCGCCAAAGTCGCCAGGCATCCCGCCGTCGAAATCGACATCCTGCGCCAATACGTCGTGCTCTACGAGTGGGTCAAGGGGTTCGACGCCGTCGAATCCGCCCACGGCTTCGGCCTGAGCGGTCGGATGAAAGCGGAGTTTCTGGCCCAAGTCACCAGCCTGGTGACCCATGAACTGCGCCAGAAAGGCTACCACGTCATCGACATGAAACCCGCCCACATCATTCTGCGCCCGACCCGCAACCGGCAATTGTTGCGCGACCGTCACGGCCAGCTTGCCTACGCGGTGGTCGATTACGAACTGCTCGAACGCACCCCGGAGCACGAGCAGGCCGTCCGAAGCGCCAACCGCAAACTATACCTCACCCACATGGCCCGCCGCTTCGAGGGCAACGCGGACAATCCGATGCCCGATCACCTTCGCGCCACCAGCCTCCTGGATGTCGATTATGTTTTCGGCCGCGCGGAGAGCACCGGCGGTTTGTTGTGGGTTGTCGGGCGGGACCCGGACCTGTTCAGCTATTTCCTCCCCGAACGCTGGCGGCGGACCCCCAACAAGAAGCTTTCTTCGCGCAACCAGGTCTTCCACACCTGCACCAAGGACAACATCCAGCTCGTCTGGCGCGTTTCGCGAATGGACGACCCCGTGCCCCCGCTGAAGATCGCCGGGGCCGGCTTGGAAGCCGCCCGCGCCTACGAGGTCAACAGCCCGTTCGAGGAATTCTCCTTTGCCCTCTGGCTCAGCCGCCACGGCATCAAGACCATCTATCCGCGCGCCATCTACATGACCGGCAGCCGGCGCGAATCCTCCGACGCCGGCGCAGGACCGCGGCGTTACACCGACCTGGCCCATCTCCTGACGCCGGACGGCGAGCCTGCCATCCGAAAAGACTACGATTACATCACCATCTGGGGATATTGGAACGGGCCAGACGAATTGCTGGCCGCGCACGACGGATCGTATTACTCGTCCGTCAACGCCAAACACGCCTGCGCCAGCGGCCGCATCTCGCGCCGCGTCATGGAGGACCTGCTGGAGGCCAAGGCCGCCAAGCTGGCCCAGTGCGGACTGGAAGACCTCTATCTCAAGCCCGACCACCTGTTGATCTCCTTCGATTCGGAAGGCAAACTGGTGCTCGACGCCGCCGGAAAACCGGAAGTGCGCCTGTGCAACTTTGAATTCGTCCGCCACCGCAAGCCGTAACTTTTCGCTGGCCATCCGGCGCGGAACCGGCCATTGTCCTTTCAACATGAAACCCAAATACGTCAAACAGAATCTGGTTTGTCTGGCGGGCCGCCTCGCGTTCATCGGCGCGCTCGTCATGGCTTTGACTCCAACTTACGCTCAATCAAACGCTACCAATGGCGCGGGAGGCCAGAAGGAAAAGATCGAAGGCTTCAAAAACACGCCGATGCTCCCGGGAGGCAAATGGCACATGCACGATCCAGACCGTCCGCAGCCGCCCGTTGTCACGCCGGGAGCGGGATTCAGCGTGGGCGCCGCGCCGCCCTCCGATGCGGAGTTGCTTTTTGACGGCAAGGACCTCTCGAAGTGGCAAAACGAAAACGGCGGCGACGCCTCCTGGAAGGTTCAGGATGGTTACATGATCGTCTCGCGCGCCAATGGGATCCGGACGCGGGGAAAGTGGGCCGATTTCCAATTGCACGTTGAGTTTGCCGAGCCTTCCCCGGCCACCGGCGCCGGCCAGGGCCGCGGCAACAGCGGCATTCTCATCAACAACATGTACGAGGTCCAGGTTCTCGATTCCTACAACGCCAAGACCTACTCCGACGGCCAGGCGGGCGCCGTTTACGGCCAGATGCCACCCTTGGTCAACCCCGCCAAGCCGCCTGGCGAATGGCAAACTTACGACATCATCTGGGAGTCCCCCCGTTGGAATGACAAGAACGAGCTGCTCCAGAAAGCCACCATCACCGTCCTTTTCAACGGCGTCGTGATCCAGCACAAGACGGAGTTGATCGGCAGCACCGACGGCATTGGCGGCGGCGTCGCCTGGCGCGCGCAGTCATTCTACAAGCCTCATGCTCCCGAGGTCTTCGTCGAGTTGCAGAGTCACAACAGCAACCCGGTTCGTTTCCGCAACATCTGGATCCGCGATCTCAACATCGCCGAACGCCAGTGACGCCCGAATCATTAGCGAAGCTCGGTAGGGCGAGGCTCCTGCCGAGCCGATTCGGCGGGAGAAGGTTCCGCAGGACCGTCGCCCTGCCAGCTTGACCTGTTTGGTGAAGGACGCGCCGTTTCGCTAAGAAATGGGGAGCGACGGGATTTCAGGCAGTGCGCGGCAACCCCTACTTTGCCGGCCGCGCGTAAATCTCCACTTCGGTATATTCGTTCATCGAGCTGTCCGTGCTGCCGTTGGAGTAGAGCCTCACATAACGGCCCTTGACTCCTTTGGAGTCAATCAGCTTGCCTTGGTTGGATTCAAAATACTCCCGGTCCGCGCCCGCGCCGCGCTTGCAAGCGTTGCCGGTGTCATTGTTGAAGAGGGTCTGGACATTGTTGGTCATCCCGCCGTCGTCGGCCACTTGGACGATGACATCGTGGTAAACCTTCTGTGAGTCATGGGCGTGCCAGATGACAACGGCATAAATCTCCTGAGGCGTCTTCAGGTCGAACTGCACCCATTGGATGCCTTTGCGCATCAGCAGAATGCTTGAGTCCGTGGCTTCCTTGTCGCCGTCGGTGAGCTTGGCCAGGTCCTCGGCTGAGGCGTTTGAATCGCTGCTCGTGATCGCGCTGCCCGGGGCCACATTCTTGACATCCTTGGGAACCATCAGCGGCGGACGCGGTGTTTTGGAAGGCAGCTCCGCAGTCGAGCCGGCGGGAATATCCTTGGGCGTCCCCAAAAAAGCCGGCGCGGGCAGCTTGAGCGCGAGCGGTACCAAGTCACCGGGCGGCGGGGCTTGCGCCCGGAGAATTCCGGGCGCGGCCAGACAAAGGCCCAAGGCGATGAGGGGGAAACTGGCGCGCCAGTCTCCCCGTGGAAAAAAGGTTGATTTCACGAGTCAGAATCCGTGTCAGTGAAACGTCATTTTCAACTCGCGAAAGTGTAGTCGTAAGGCTTGCGCATTTCGCGGGCGAGATAGGTGGTGGCTTCCTTGGCGTTTTCACCCTTGAACACTTCCTTGGCCGCGTCCCATTCGAGTTTCTTGCCCGTGCGCAATGCTATGATGATGAGATGGCCGATCGTGGCGGAAAGATGGCCGTCTTCGACTTTGGAAATGGGGTCTTTGCGCGAACGCACGCAACTGAAGAAGTTGCCCATGTGATCGCCGCTGACTTCCAGATGGATCGCATTGTCGGGCAGGGGGGTGTTGAGGATGTCATCGTTGCTGGCTGCCAGATCCCCGCGGTTGACCCATATCCAGCCGTCCGAACCTGTGAATTTGATCCCGTTCCTCTGGCCATCCCTCTTGAGAACCTCGCCAAACGGACTGTCGTCCAAAGTGGTCTTGACAATCTGCGTCACACCGTTGGCCCAAGTCAGCGTCGCCTCGTACTCGCTGGGAGTTGTGTAGCCGCCCGGTATCGGGCCGGTGATCACTTTGCCTTCGATGATCTCCGGGCCATCCAGTCCGATGCCCCAGCGGGCGATGTCGTTGTGATGCGCTCCCCAATCGGTCACGGGGCCGCCGGCGTAATCCCACCACCAGCGGAAGGTGCTGAAACACCGCTCCTTCATGTAATCAACCTGGGGCGCCTGACCCAGCCAGAAGTCGAAATTGAACCCTTCCGGCACCGGCGCCGTGTGGAACGGGCCGGCCCGCAGGCCGCCGGGCACCCACACGTCCACTTGCTTGAGCTTGCCGATGCGCCCATTGCGCACCAGCTCGCAGGCTTTATGAAATCTCTGGCTGCTGCGCTGTTGCGTGCCGGTTTGGAACACAATCTTGTTGTCCCGCACAGCCTTTATCACATGCCGCCCCTCGTCAATGGTCAGCGTAAGCGGCTTCTCCCCATAAACGTCCTTCTTCGCCATCGCCGCCGCCATATTGACCTGCGTGTGCCAATGGTCCGGCGTGCCCTGGACGATGATTTGAACATCCTTCCGTTCCATCACCTTGCGGAAGTCGGTCAATTTGTCGGGCACTTTGCCGTTCCTGGTCAAGCGGGCTGCGGCGCCATCGACGTGCTTTTGGTCAACGTCGCAAACGGCCACGATGTCTCCGTGGCGGCTTGCCCCGGAGGCGTCGCCTGTTCCCTGGCCGCCGCATCCAATGAGGGCGATGCCGGGACGGTCGTTGGCGCTGCGCGGGGCCGGGGTGGTGGATTCCTGGGCGGAGGCGAACTCGCTTTCAATCATCCACAACGGCAGCCCAGTCGCCGCGGCGGCGGCCGAGCATCTGGCGAGGAAGGATCGGCGCGTAATATAAAATGTTTCAGGCTTCTTCATGATCCCATTTAAACTGACGCGGCCCGCATTGGCAAGCCGGAAAATAAGCCCTGAGAATAATGGGCGCATGACAATAATCTTCACGTTCATGGCAGGCAGAGCTGCAGACCGAACTGGCTAGTCGATGCCCGCCTTGCGGGCTGCTCTGCCCTGAATTCTTGGGCGGCCCAGCACCGCCCTGCCGACGGCGTGAAGATTTGTGTCATGCGCCCCCGTCAAAACGCTGTTCCTTGCCAGGCGGATGCGCCTCCGCCTTCAGAGGACCGTAGATCACGATGCTTAAGTCCAGGACGAAGAGAAAAACCACCATGTCATCCATGAACGACACGATGGCTTGATTCGACAGGAATTGCTCAGTCCCCCACAAAATGAAGGCCGCAGCCACCATCAGACCCGACAGGATTTGCGCGCGCGCGCGCGGCAAAGCGAATTGGAAGGAAGCGAACGCAATGCCAATGAGAATCAACGGGATTCCCGATTTGAACGTCCACGGCAGCAAATCTGGTTGAAAGCAGTGGATGAGACGAAGGATAAGCAGAAGCACTGCGGCGAAGATGGCCGAACCCAGAGAGACGGCACTGATAAACCGCAACGCCACGGCCCCGCGACCGCGCGCCTGCCGGCGAGATGCTGTGCGCTGGTCAGCTTTCATGGCAGAACGGCAGGGATGCGCAGTGTGAATGTGGTACCGCTTTCCACGATGCTGCTGACTTCAAGTGTGGCATGGTGAGCATCAGCACCGGGGTTTTCTTGTGCAGACGGAGCCGCTCCAGCACCACAAAGCCGCTGATCTTTGGCAGCATCACATCCAGCACAATCGCATCGTAGTCCCACATTTTCGCCTTCGCCAATCCATCCTCGCCATCGGCAGCCTCATCCACAGCATAGCCCTCTTCCCGCAATGCCTCGGCGAGGGTGTTGAGCAACTGCGGTTCGTCTTCGATAATCAGCACACGCATAAACACAAAATGCCATAATCGCCCGCCAATCTGAAGCTCAGATTAAGACACGCAACATTTTTCAAAATAAATCTTCGCGACTTCATTCCGGCTTAAGTTTGGCCGGTTAGTTTGGTGGTGTGAAGAAAGAAAACGTCTTTGTCAACAACCTGAGCCTGGCGAACGACGCCGGGGCCTGAGCCCCAGGCTGTTTGAATCAAGGACAAGCAAATGAAAGGAACTACACCATGAAGAAAATCGCAACCGTATTCGCGCTGGCGCCCGCCGTGGCCACGCTCAACGTATCGGCCCAAGCAACCGGCGGTTCAACAACAACCAGACAAACAGCAACTCAACCTCAACCCCCGACACACCCGTCGCGTCCGAATCCGACACACCCGCCGCGCCCAACACATCCCCCGCGTGCGAACGCAACGCATCCCCCGGCGCCAACTCATCCCCCGCGTCCGAATCCGACACACCCGGCAAAGCCGGCGCCTCCCACGCAACCCTCGGGTTCGGGCGGAACGTTCGCCAGCCAGCAGTAAAGCCCTGAATCAATGGGGCCGGGCAACTCCAATTGCCCGGCCCTGTAAGAATCTCCTCCTGTAAGCATGAGACCCCCATTTTCCATACTGCTATGGCTGGCGGTCGGATTGAACGCCCTGGCCCAGGGCGATCCCCATATCAGTTATGTTTATCCCGCTGGCGGGCGGCAGGGCACGACGTTTCAAGCGACAGTCGGCGGACAGAATCTCCACGCCACCGCCGTCTATTTCTCTGGCAAAGGAGTCAGCGCGACGATCACTAAGCAGGAACGACAACTGACGCCACGGGAGTTGATCCCCTTTATTTCCGACGCCGTGCCCGGCTGGTTTAAAGCCACGGTTACGATTTACAATGCGAAGGGCGAGGAAATGGCTTTTACCGGCGATTATCAGTTCCACCCCGACCCCGTTATGTTTTACAAAGTCCCAACCAGCGGCAATTATGTGCTTGAAATCAAGGACGAACTCTATCGGGGTCGCGAGGACTTCGTCTATCGCGTGAGTATTGGCGAACTGCCATTCATCACGGGTGTTTTCCCATTGGGGGGCAGGATCGGCACGCAAACCAGCCTCGCCGCCACAGGTTGGAATCTCCCGTTCGATCAGACGGCGCTCGATCTCAGGGACAAGGCGCCAGGCGTCTATCCCCTTTCTCAGCATCGCCTTGCCAACCGGATAATGGTGTCGGCGGACACTCTGCCGGAGTGCTTTGAAAAGGAACCCAACGACACCGCCGAGAGCGCAGAACCCGTCACGTTGCCAATCATCATCAATGGCCGCATCAACCATCCAAGGCCGCGTGGTCGTTCGAACGGCGGTGCCGGCGGACGACATGACGCAAGCATTCGCCTACCATCATCTCGTTCCCGCCCAGGAACTGAAAGTTGCGGTTTTCGGACGCTTTCGGGCCGGAGACATCGGGCAAATCCTCAGCGCCACACCAGTCCAGATCCCCACCGACGGCACCGTCCGAATTCGTGTGAGATTCCCGACCGGCCCGCTCATGAGCAAGATTGAATTCGAATTGAGCCAACCGCCGGACGGAATCAGCATCAAGGAAGCATCGCCAACAGAGATCGTGCTCCAAGCCGACCTCGCGAAAGTCAAACCCGGCTCGAAGGGCAACCTTATCGTCAAGGCCTCGGGGGAACCACCGTCGGCAGAAGAAACTCAACCACCGCCAGCGAATCGCAGGCGCATCCCCCCCGGCGCGCTGCCAGCCATTCCGTATGAAATTGTCTCTCGACAAAAGTAAGCACCGAGCATCAGTTGACAATCGCAATCACTTTAAGTGAGTTGTGGCGTTGCTTGGATTCGACCCGAATCAGGAGAGTCCCACGATCAAACCCGCCTGACACTGACTGGCGTCATTCATGTCCACAACTGCCTGTCAAGCGACCGGTATTGGATGGCTTCGGAAATGTGGTCGCCGGCGATGTTCTCGGCCCCCGCCAGGTCCGCGATCGTGCGGGCCACCTTCAAGACGCGGTCGTAGGCCCGCGCGCTCAGATTCAAATCCGCCATCGCGAACTTCAAAAGTTCCTTGGTTGTTTCCTCCAAGGCGCAGTGCGCCTTCAATTCCCGCGGCCCCATCCGCGCGTTGCAGGTGATCGAGGGCTTGCGCGCGAAACGCGCCTGCTGCCTCTGCCGCGCCGCAATGACCCGCCCGCGAATCACCGCGGACGTTTCCCCCGTCTGCTCGGCGCTGATGTCCCGAAACTTCACCTGCGGCACTTCGATGTGCAGATCAATCCGGTCCAGCAGCGGCCCGGAAATGCGGCCCAGATAATTGGCTATCTCCCGCGCCGAACTGCGCGACTCCCCAGGCATTTTTCCATCCGGCGTCGGGTTCATCGCGGCCACGAGCATGAATTGCGAGGGAAAAGTCATCGAGCCGGCCGCCCTCGAAATCGTCACGCGCCCTTCCTCAATCGGCTGGCGCATCGTTTCCAGCACCCCGCGCTTGAATTCGGGCAACTCATCCAGAAACAACACCCCGTGATGTGCCAGCGAAATCTCCCCCGGCGTCGGGTTCACGTTGCCCCCCAGCAACCCGGCGTCGCTGGCCGTGTGATGCGGACTGCGGAACGGACGCCGCGTCACCAGCGCCTGCCCCGGCTTCAGCAAGCCCACGATGCTGTGAACCTTCGTCGTCTCCAGCGCCTCCTCCAGCGTCAGCGGCGGCAGGATCGTCGTCAGCCGTTTGGCCAGCATCGACTTCCCCGTCCCGGGCGGCCCGATCAACAGCACATTATGCCCGCCCGCCGCCGCGATCTCCAACGCGCGCTTCACCGATTCCTGCCCCTTCACCTCCGCCATGTCGATCTCATCGTCGTACGATTGGTCAAAAATCTTGTTCAGATCAACACGCGTCGGCTCAATCTTGATTTCCCCGTCCAGAAACGCCGCCGCCTGCCGCAAATCCGCCACCGGTATCACCTCCAAACCCTCCACCACCGCCGCCTCCGCCGCGTTCTCCACAGGCACGATCACCCCCGTCATCTTCTCCGCCCGCGCCCGCCACGCCACCGACAGCACCCCTTTGACCGGACGCACCTGCCCTGTCAGCGCCAATTCCCCCACCATGACATAATGATCCATCCGGTCGGACGTCAATTGGTCGCTGGCCGCGATCATCCCGATGGCGATGGGCAGATCAAAACTCGGCCCCTCCTTGCGCACATCCGCCGGCGCCAGATTGATAGTCGTCCGCCCCATGGGAAACTTGAACCCGGAATTGGAGATCGCCGTCGTGACGCGGTCGCGCGACTCCTTCACCGCCGCATCCGGCAGCCCGACGATGACGATGACCGTATCCCCCCAGCCGGAATTGACCTCCACCTCGACGGGGAAGGCTTCAATTCCATTGACCGCAGCCGACAAAACACGGGCAAGCATGGGGGGATTGTGGGCAAAGGCGGGCGCGAGGGCAATGCGGTTTTTTGCGCCGCGGCGGCGAATTTGGAGTGAGAATAGATAGAGTCAACGCGGAGTTAATCCGCGTTAGTCGCCGGTTGTTCACAAGTACGAATTCTTCCGCCTCAGTTGCCCGCGCCGGCATCGCCTTCCTTGAGGCGTGTTCCTTCGTGGACTTCGCTCTCATGGCCCGCCAAAACGGAGATCAGGCGGGTGACGTTGCCGGAGGCGTCCTTGCAGAAAGTCACATGGACATCCGGCACCGCCTTCAGGAAAAAATTCGTCTCCGACTCGGCCAGCATTTCGAGCTTGGGCCCCCCAGTGGACTGCAAGAAGAGTTGCCCGCCGCTTGCGGTTATGGAGCATATCATTTCCGGCTTCTCCACCATCCTGTACCGGCCAACGAAAGGCTCATGTTGGCCGGCCTCCAGCTTGACGGCGGTTTTCGCTTTCGGTTGACTCAATAGCGGTTTCTCCAGAAGCAGGGCCGCCAAATTGTCAGCCACTTCACCCGAATGGGCCCATTCCAAATTGGCAAAGGCCGCCACGAAGATATCCGAGGATGGAAACCACCACATCGCGGAGACAAAGCCGGGATCAGCGCCGTCGTGCCAGAACAACTTCTGGTCAAATTGTTGCGCGACGAAGATTCCATAACCGTAATTATCCTTCGCCGGCGTGGTCATCGCTTTCCATGACTCCGCCGGAATGAGTTTTTGGTCCCGCCAACACTGATACCAGCGGAAGAAATCCTCGACGGTTGAATACAAAGTTCCGTCTCCCTGCGGAGAGGTTCTGTCCATGTAAGCCGAGTTGACCCAGGTGTCCCCGCGCAGCGCATAGCCCGTGGCTCGATGGGACAAAACCGTCTCGAAACGGTCGCAACCGCTGTCCTTCATTCCGAGCGGTTCGAATACGAACTGCCGGACGAATTGTTCATAGCTCAGGCCCGAAGCTTTCTCCACGATGTAACCCAGCAGAAGATAGCCCGAGTTGCTGTAGGCGAACCGTTCGCCAGGCTCGAATTCAAGGGGTTTGTCTCGCAGACGGCTCATCATCATTTCCGGCGGAGAGGGCAGCATCATCGTCGAAATGTAGCCGGGGAACTTGACGTAGTCGGGAATGCCCGAAGTGTGAGTGAGCAGGTGGCGGATATTGATTTTCGACCAGGCGACTGGACAATCCGGCAGGAATTTGGGAATGGGGTCCTCCACGCTCAGTTTGCCTTGTTCCTGGAGAATCAGGATGCACAGGGCGGTGAACTGCTTGGAGACGGAAGCCAGCCGGAACTTGGTGTTCGGCGCATTGGGGACATCCAGTTCACGATTCGCCAAACCGTAACCCTTCATGAATACAATCTGGTTGGACCGGGCAACCATCACGGAGCCTGCGAACCGTTCCGCCTTCAATTCCGCTTTCAGGTATTCATCAGCTTTTTGAGCAAAATCCGGTGACGCCGAATCGGTGGTTGGAGCCGCGAGTGCAATTTGCGCCGTGAACAATAAGAGGATGGTTGATAGCCGCATGGGAGGTGTTCCTTTGAAGTGAGGTTGTGGTGATTGTCGAGAAACGGGTGACCTCTCTTAAATGGCTGTTGGCAGTTCAACGGTGGCGATTCCAGGCTAGCGCCAGCGGGGCGATGGCCAGGTCCGCCAGCGGAAGAATGAGGAATGCGCCGAGCGTGACCCAAATCCGCAGACCGGGTTGGTTGAGAGCGTTGCAAACATGGCCAGCGTAACCGGCCACGAAAATGCCGCACACCGTCCAGCCGCCGGCCATCCAGCCAATCGCGCGGGCTGTTATGGCATTGCGCCGCAATCCCCAGGCAAAGGCAGCAATCGAGACGCCAATCTTCGCCGCCAGACACACGATCAGAATTGCGGTCAGCCAATGCAGCAGCGCTTCCCTGAAATCCTCGTAAAGCTTGGCGGCCAGGACCAACGCGCAAAACCCCATGCCGGCCGCGCCTCTCCAAGCGCCGAACAAGTTGGCAATCCAAAGGCGGCCAGTCAAACCCGACCCAATTCCGGCCAGCAGATTTTTCCAGGTCATAATAATCAGCAGCAACAATGCCGGCGCGCATCCGGTCATGTATGACACCGGCCCAAAAGGCGTGACCAACCCAGCCTTGGACAGCAGGGTTCCCTTGCCCGCGAGCGCCTGACAGAGACAAAATCCAGCCACGGAGAGCAACAAGGTCAAGGCACTCGAGGCCAAAGCCATCGCCAGCTTCGCCATCACAAGCCCGCCATTGGTCATGGGACGAACGGAAATGTATCCGGGCAGTTCACGCGTTGAATCGAGCCGGTCGAATTTTGCCAGCGCGGCGCCCAACATGCCGGAGAGCAAGAGCGGGCCGATCAACATCAGGATCAAAACCACCTCCGGCGGAGGAGCGTCCACACCCACCCATTTGAATCCGACAAAAAAGAGAAATGGAAAACCCACCAACGCCATCCCACCCGAGAGGCCGGGGAGCAGCCCTCCCTGCCGTTGCCATTCGAGCCAGAATTGCGCTGCGAACGCGGAGCGAAATTTCTTGCGCGAGGTCCGCGCCCGCGCAAAGCGCAGGCCGCTCCAGAGCGCGGAAATCCGGGATGGGCCGTCCCCTCTTCCCTGTCGCATCAGATTCAGCCCAATCCACGCGAAAGAAACGGCGGACACGAGCAAGGCGCCCAGGGTGCCCCATTGCCACGCTGGTGAAATGCTGAAAGGCAACTGCGGCATCACCCCAACCGTCAGATGAATCAGGGCCGCCGCGACCATGACGAACGACCTGAACCTGACCAACGGAAGGCCCCAGGCAAGAGCCTGCATCCACCAAAAAAAGGACAACAGGACGGCGCTGATCCAGCACAGATCGTAAGCGGGAAGGAAGCCCAGCGGTTTGAGTACGAACGCCAGCCAAATGTCAAGCATCGTAGTCACCGCCAATCCGCCCACAAGCATCGGCGCCAAGACCAGATGGAAAGTCCGCAACGGCTTCAACAGCAGGCGGCCGGGATAGCCCACCTTCACTTTGGCCGCGTCCATCTCCACATAGGCGAAACAGGAAAGCAGGTGAAGGTAACCGCCAATGAAGGCGCTGAGCGAGGCGATGGTCAGTTCCACCGCGAGGAGTTCGGACACGCCATGCCGTTTCCACTGGGCGAAGCAAAGACCCGCTCCCAGAGTCACGCCTTGCCAGAAAAAGCCCGCCTTGTGCCCGCCCCAGATTTCCCAGAGCATCGCGCCGGTGGGTGTTCGCCACGCAAGTCTGCCAACATTCATCAATCAACTCCCTTTTCCGCCGGCCCGCGCCACCAGAATCTCATCCAGCGTCGGGGTTCGTTCCTCAACCACGCGGGCGCCAATCAAAGCGGCAGCCGTTTCCAACTCGAGACGCGAGCCGCCAAACAACACCCGCCATTCGGAGCCGTATCCCGCGACCGCGTGCGCCCCCTCCAGAACCGGCGTTTTCGCCGGCGGTTCCGCAAACGCCAGCACCGCCGAAATATGATCGCCCCGCACCTCCTCGGTCCGTCCGTTCAACACCACGCGTCCGCGCTGAAGCATGACGACGTGATCGGCGACCCGTTGAACTTCGTCGAGCAGGTGCGAGGAGAACAAAACGGTCCGGCCCTCCTCGGCGACGATGCGGATGATCGCCTCCAAAATATCCCGGCGCACCACCGGGTCCAGACCCGAACTGGGTTCGTCCAGAATCAACAATTCCGGCCGGTACGCCAGGGAGGTCAGCAAACCAATCTTGGCCTGCTGCCCTTGCGACAGGGTTTTGATTTTTTGGGCGGGGTCCAGTTGGAATTGTTCCAATAGCTGCCCGGCATATTGCTCATCCCATCCCGGATAAAACGCCTGGGTGTAGCGCATGAACTGGTCCACCCGCATCCAGCCGGGCAGGTCGCGCCGCTCGGACAAATAGCCCACCCGGCCCAGCACTCCCACCGGATCAGCCACCGGATCGAGGCCGAAAACCCGCACGCCGCCCGCCTGGGCCTTGAGCGTGCCGAGCAGGTGTTTGATCAGGGTGGTTTTGCCGGCGCCATTTTCGCCCACCAATCCCAGCACGCTGCCGCGCGAAACGAAAAACGACACCTCATCCAGCGCCGCTTTGGACCCGAAATGGCGCGACAGATCGCTGACGGCGACGACGGCCTCGGCCGATGAGGGAGAGGGGAACTTCATTTGGTTGACTCTGGTTGCATCGCGGCCTCCCGCTCGCGCAGGAGCAGGATGACCTCCTCCAACCCCACATTCAGGTGCCGCGCGTTGGTTAATAACACATCGGCCGGTTCGGCCAGAAGGCGGAGCTTTTCACGCCGGGGCAGGAGACTCCTCACCTGCGCCACCGTGGTGCCGAAACCCTGCCGCATGGTGACGATCCCCTCCCGTTCGAGTTCGAGATACGCGCGCGCAACGGTGTTGGGATTGATCCGCAGTTGTTCGGCCAGCACGCGGATCGGCGGGACATCGTCGCCGGGCTTGAGCCGGCCGGCCGCGACCAGATACTTGACCTGCGCGACGATCTGTTGATAGATCGGCGCGCCCTCCTCCGCTGAGATTCGCAGTTGCATCGCACTCCAACCGTCCAGGCGCCCAACCCGGGGCCTTCCGGTTAATGTATCAGTAGTTTAATACACTAAAACAAAAGGTCAAGGCCTTTTTTTCGCGCGTTCGGCGGGAGCGTAAATTTATCCTTGCCGTGCCACCCCACCCCGGCCCTCTCCCACTGGCGCGGGAGAGGGAGAATCGTCGGCCGCCCATTGGAAAACCGGCACCGGAATGAGCCGGACGGCCACACAAACTGCCAAAACCTTTCCATGGCTTTTCCTTCTCCCAGGGGGAGAAGGTCAGGATGGGGGCGAGCCAGTCACAAAGACAGATTTGCGCCCTCCGGCAGGGGGTGCCCCTGATCTTAATCCCGGTCCGGGAAAGGCGAGCGCCTTCAATGCTGCTGAGATCGGTTGAGTTGAATCATACACTCAACGCCGAGGTCAGCCAATAAGCGCATCAAATCCGGCCGGATGTTGACCGCGCCCTTGGCAGCAAAAGCGCAGGCAATCCAGAGACACAACCCGCAGCCATTGGAACGGGTCTGAATCAACTCCCGGACCGATCCAAGCGCGGCGACCGCGCCCTGGAGGTGAACGTCGGCGCGATCTGATGGGGGAACGCCGAGGTCAAAGACAACTATTGAAAAAGGATGCGTTGCTGGATTGACTTGCCCGGTTGGCGTGCCTCGCTCGAAAGACTCGGTGACGTGCCGCGGCAGGCCCAAGGCAATCTCGGCGCAACTGAGCGTATCGGAGCAAATACTGAACCTGCTGGATATGTGATCCTCTCCGTCCGCTTTGGGCAAATCATCGTTCACAAGCCGGACTTTAGCGCCTTATTCCTGGGTAAGAAGTGAATATTCGTCACTACTTGAATTTGTAGGAGGCGTGATGGATGAAGTATTGCCAATCCGGCCCGGCGGGAGGGGTGGCGACGTCGGGGCCGTTGAGGTAGTCTTGCATGGTCATGGGCTTGTCCATCAGCGTGGACATCCACCGGCGGGTTTCGGCGTGGCCATCGGCAAAGCTGAAATTGCACGCTCCATTGTGATAGCTGGCCGGAAGGTTGAACCAATCGCCATTTCCCAGGCCCGCGCCGATGGGAGAGCCGTCATCGAGCGCCCCCTGTTGGGCGAACATGCACCACCCGTCGTTGATGCTGTCGGGCTGCTCGTCCATGAATACCAACAGGCTGGCCGGTCCGGGCTGGCTCAAATCACTGGCTTTGAGGTAAACGAGCCAATCCTGCTCCCAACCCGCGTTTTGGCCCACGAAACCATTCATTGAAATGCTGCGCAGGCGGGGCAGGAGCTGGTTTCCTTCCAGCGTCGCGGACTGGTCGCCGGGGCAATGGACGATGTTGTACTGTTTGGCGATATAGGCTCCGAACGGGGTGTTGACAATATAATTGACGTTTGTGTTGTCATAAACACCGGTCCCCCAACCCTCCGCGCCGTAGAGCCAGCCCACCGGACCGGTTGTGGGCACATTGCCGCCGGCAACGTCAAGAGGGAAGGGGTCGTCATAGTTGTAAACGAAATAGTTCTTGTTGTCGTCCGCGTAGCTTTCCCAGGCGACGGCCAGTTGATGAATGTTGGACTTGCATTGCGCTCCCTGGGCCTCGGATTTGGCCCGCGACAGAGCCGGGAGCAGCATGGCCGCCAAAATCGCGATAATGGCGATGACCACCAGCAATTCGATCAGCGTGAATCCCGCTGCCCGGCGCAGCCGCCGCGGTTGCCAATCGCAATCCATCGCTTTGTTGGAAAGGGAATCAATGGTCATCCCGCCATTTTACCACGAAGATCACGAAAAGAAAAGAAGGCCCCGGGCCTTTTGCGGCGAAAGGGTGTGAGACAAAATTCTTCAAGCGGTTTGTCTCCGCGGGGTGACCATGAGAGTCGTATAGACATTCATATATGAACGCTGGGCGCGCAGGGGAAAGCGGCGCTGTCGCCCCGCACTCCAAGACGCTTCGCGTTCAGGGTACGCTCCCATTCCGCCGACAGGTTTTGGAGTGAAGCACCGCTCCGCGGTGCAGCCCAACAATTTGTTCCGCCTGCGCGATGGCGCCGCATTCGAACACAGGAAAGCCCGACAAAGTTGAGATGCGCCTGCGGCGACAGGCGCATTTCATTTTTTGGGTAAGTCCTTTTGGAAAAGCAACACGTTAAGATTTGGGAGATGTCGATTTGGAATTGGCCATTGAAAATTTTATTTGACCGTCCTCGACCGTCGCCTTGATGCGGTCGCCGGCCTTGAATTCGCCGTCGAGCAGCTTGAGGGCCAGCGGGTCCAGCAACTGGCGTTGGATGGCGCGCTTGAGAGGGCGGGCGCCGAATTGAGGGTCATACCCTTCGCGCGCCAGGTGGCGCGTGGCGGCGGCATCGACTTCCAGTGTCAGTTGCTGGGCGGCCAGGCGTTCGCGCAGGCGGCGCAACTGAATTTCCACGATTTTGGCCAGTTGCTTCTCGTCCAGGCTGTGGAAAATGATGATGTCATCGACCCGGTTCAGGAATTCCGGCCGGAAATGTTGTTTGAGTTCGGCGCGGACCAGTTCCTCGATGCGGGCGTGGTCCTTGGCCGCCCCGGCCCCGGCGCCGGATGCGTAGAATTCCTGGATGATGGGCGAGCCGATGTTGCTGGTCATGATGATGAGCGTGTTCTTGAAATCGACCGTCCGCCCCTGGCCGTCGGTCAGCCGCCCGTCGTCCAGCACTTGAAGGAGCACGTTGAAAACGTCCGGGTGCGCCTTTTCGATTTCATCCAGCAGCACCACGCTGTAGGGGCGGCGGCGGACGGCTTCGCTCAATTGGCCGCCCTCCTCGTAGCCGACGTAGCCCGGCGGCGCCCCCAGGAGCCGCGCGACCGAGTGCCGCTCCATGTACTCGCTCATGTCGATGCGCACCATCGCGTTCTCATCGTCAAATAAAAATTCCGCAAGGGCGCGCGCCAGCTCCGTCTTCCCCACCCCGGTGGGACCCAGGAATATGAATGAGCCGGCCGGCCGGTTGGGGTCCTGCAGCCCGCTGCGGGCGCGGCGCACGGCGTTGGCCACCGCGCTGACGGCCTCGTCCTGGTCCACCACGCGCTCCTGAATGCGCTTTTCCATGTGGACCAGCTTCTCCCGTTCCCCCTCGAGCATCCGGGCGACGGGGATGCCGGTCCAGGAGGCGACCACGCGGGCGATGTCCTCCTCGGTGACTTCTTCATTAAGCAGGCGCTTGCCCTGGCGGCCGCTGAATGCCTTTTCCGCCGCGGCAAGTTTCTTTTGCAAGTCCGGCAGGCGGCCGTATTGGATCTGGCCGGCCAGGTTGAGGTCGCCGGCGCGCTGGGCGGCTTCCTGTTGCTGGCGCGCTTCGTCGAGTTGTCCGTTGAGAATGGAAATGGCGTTGATGGCGGCTTTTTCGTTTTGCCACTGAGCCTTGAGATGGCCGGATTCCTCCTTGAGATTGGCGAGGTCCCCTTCCAGGACCTTGAGGCGCTGGCGCGAGGCGTCGTCTTTTTCCCGGCGAAGGGCCATTTGCTCGATCTCCAACTGCCGAATGTTCCGTTCAAGCTGGTCGATTTCCGCCGGCATCGAGTCCAATTCCATCCGCAGCCGCGACGCCGCTTCGTCCATCAGATCGACCGCCTTGTCGGGCAGAAAACGGTCGGCAATGTAGCGCTGCGAAAGGGTCGCGGCGGCGACCAGGGCGGCGTCCTGGATGCGGATGCCGTGATGGACTTCGTAGCGGTCCTTGAGGCCGCGCAAAATGGCGATGGTTTCCTCCACGCCCGGCTCCTGGATGAAGACGGGCTGGAAACGGCGTTCGAGGGCGGGGTCCTTTTCGATGTGCTTGCGATATTCGTCCAGGGTCGTGGCGCCGATGCAGCGCAACTCGCCGCGGGCCAGGGGCGGTTTGAGCATGTTCGAGGCGTCGTTGGCCCCCTCGGCCGCGCCGGCGCCCACGATTGTGTGCAATTCGTCGATGAAGAGCAGGACCCGCCCGTCGCTCGAAATGATCTCTTTGAGAAAGGCCTTGAGGCGGTCCTCGAATTCGCCGCGGTACTTCGCCCCGGCGATCATCGCTCCAAGGTCCATCGCCACCAATCTCTTGTCTTTCAACGACTCGGGCACGTCGCCGCTGACAATCCGCCGCGCCAGGCCCTCGACAATCGCCGTCTTGCCCGTGCCCGGCTCGCCGATGAGGACGGGATTGTTCTTGGTCCGCCGCGTGAGCACTTGCATGACGCGCCGGATTTCCTCGGTGCGGCCGATGACGGGGTCGATCTTGCCGGCGCGGGCCAGCGCCGTGAGGTCGCGCCCGTATTTGTCCAGCGCCTGGAATTTGTCTTCGGGATTCGGGTCTGTCACCCGCTGGTTGCCGCGGAGGTCGGCCAATCCCCGCAACACGGTCTCGCGCTTGAGTCCGCGCGCCTGGAAAATCTTTTTCAGGGCGCCGCCGCCGTGGTCCAGCAGGCCCAGCAAGAGATGTTCGGTGCTGATGTAATCGTCCCGTAATTTGCCGGCCTCGGCGGCGGCGGCATCAAGCGTTTTCTTCAAGGCCGGGCTGGGAAACAACTCGGCGGCGGAGTCGCCACGCACTTTGGCTTTGCGCTCGATTTCCTGCTCGATGGCATCGGCCAGGGGGGCGGCGGTCACGCCCAACTTTTGCAGGAGAGCGGGAACGAGACTTTCGGATTGGCCCAAGAGCGCGGCCATGAGGTGTTCGGTGTCCAGCTCCTGGTTGGAGTGGCGCCGGGCGTTTTCCTGGGCTTCTTTGAGGGCTTCCTGCGCTTTAATCGTCAACTTTTCCAGTTCCATAGATGAAAAACCTCTGCCCTTCCGGCCCGACTGTCAAGCCATGCCAGCGGGAGGATGACGCTTGGGGCGCATCCCAATTATTCGTCATTCCCGGCGCCTACTTCGCGGCGGGAGGCGAGTTGGTTGCCGACGCGGCGGGGACGGAATTGGTGTCCAACGAAGCGGCCGGGGCGGCGGCGTTGAGTTCCTTGATAAGGGCATCAGTCAGGTCGTTCTGGCCGTTGGAAAAAAGGAGGGCCGGCGTGCCGTTGGCGCTGGCGCCGGATGAATCGAACACCAGGGTGTAGCCGCCGGCTTTGGCATCGGCTGCGAGGACGTTGAGAATCTCCTTGACGATGTCCTCGGTGCGCTGGCGCTTCTTCTCTTCCAGGCGGGTGCCGGCCCTTCGGGCGAACTGGGTGAGGGCCTGGTCTTCCGCCTCGAGTTCGGCGTATTTGTCTTTTGCGTCCTTTGTGCTCCGGTCGCGCGCCTCGGCGGAAGCGGCCTGGTCGTTGGCCTTCTCGATGAGGGCTTGCCATTCATCTTTGTGCTTCTTCTCCGCATCCACCATCTGCGCCCGCTCTTTCTCGATGTCGTCCGCTTCCGCTCTGATGGCGGCGGTGGATTGGACGGTTTTGTAGTACCGGGTGAAGACCTTGTTGAGATCGACGGTGGCGATCTTTTGCTCAACGGCGGTCTTTGGCTCGGCGGTGATTTTTTGGTCGGCGGCCCATGCGGGTAGCGCCAGGCCCATCAGGGCCGCGGCCGCCACGAGAGAATTAACAAACGTTTTCATGCGAATTAAAATGGATGCGTATAGCCAAAACTGAATTGGAATTTTCCAGAATTGCCCAAGTTGGAATCATGCGTGATCGGGATGCCGTAGTCCAGCCGAATTGGGGTGCCTCCGCCCAGGGGCAGGATGATGCGCAAGCCCAGGCCGGCGTCGTCGCTGAAAAGGCGGCGGTTTGGACCGGGATTGAAACTGAAAGGGTCGGTATAGACGTCGCCGATCTGATAGAACGCGGCGATGCGCACCATCTTGACAATGGGGATGCTGTAATCGGCCGAACCGAAGAAATAGGTGTCGCCGCCCAGCGGTTCGCCGTACTGGTCTTCCGGGCCGACCGTCTGGTATTTGTAACCGAGCATGGAATAGATGCCGCCCAAATACCAGCGCTCAAAAATGGGGACCTGGCTCGATCCGCTGTAGGCCGAAACGACGCCCATGCGGCCGTCCAGCTCCAGGATGTGCCCCGGCCTGAATCCCTTGAAGAACCAACTGTTGCGCAGTTCGAGTTTGTAAAAATCGGTGTCGCCGGGAGGCGCCGCCACTTCCGCCGCGATTTCCGTCACCTGGCCCGATTCGGGATTGCGGAAATTGTTGCGGGTGTCGTAAGAGAGGGTCAGCCCGCCTTTGGAAATGAAATAAGAGCCGCGGGTGTCGTAAATGTTGGTGGAGAGATTGGGAGGGGCGATCACGGCCTCCTGCGACAGGCCGTTGGGCGAGGCGACCAGGTTGGTCGTGCTATTGGTGGTGAACCCCGAATTCATCGAGACGTGCGCCTCCTCCAGGGTATAGGCGAGCGTCGCGCTGAAATGCCGTCCCAGCGCCTTCCGGAGGGTCAGGGTGCCGCCGTCAAACTGCTCGTCATACATATTATTGACGCTGTTGTAATCCAGCACGCGATGGAACAGATCGACTCCGAAACTGAGCTGCTTGCCCAAAAACCACGGCTCGATAAACGAGATTTCGTAGTCCTGCAGATAGGTGCCAATGGAGGCGCGCATCTGGAACTTCTGCCCCGCCCCGGTGAATGTCGGGGGATTGAACAGATCGAAATTGCCCTGTTTCAGTTCGACGAAGCCGACCAGGCTCTCAACCGAGCTGAAACCGGCGCCGACGGAGACGTTGCCGGTGTTCTTCTCCTCCACGCTGACGACCATGTCTTTGCGGTTGGGCACGTCGGTTTCCTGCGCCGTCACGTCCACCTTCTCGAAGTAGTCCAACTGCTCCAGCTTCCCCTTGCTAATCTTCACCCGGACCATGTCGTAAACCTCGCCGGGATAGACGGCCAGCTCGCGCCGGAGCACCCTGTCCTTGGTCTTGACGTTGCCCTTGATGACAATCTTCTCGATGTAGCACTTCTCGCCTTCCTCGATGTTGTAGGAGATATCCATGCTTCCGGTGGCCGGGTTGGCCGTTTGGGCGCCCGTGATGGAGGTCGTCCCCTGTTCCCGCGGCAGATACCCCTTCGATCCATACAGGTCGGCCAGCATCTCCTGATCCGCGGTGAAATCGGCGGGCGTGAAAACCGCGCCGGGGGTCAGCTTGAGCTTGAGCAATTGGCCGCCGACCTTGACCCCGTGGATGAAGTTGTTGGTGGTGAAGATGGTGTTCCCCTTGAAGTCGAGCGTTCCGACCTTGTACTGCCGGCCTTCCGAGACAATGAAGCGGATCACCATGCGCTTGGGCGTGAGGTAATCGTACTTGATGTCCTGGATGGAGAAGTCGATGTAGCCCTTGCTCTGATAATGCTCGATCAGCTTGGTTTGGTCATCCTCGAATTCATCCTCCTTTAATACTCCCGTGCCCGTCAGCCAAGAGAACATCCAGTGCCGGCGCGTCTTGAGCACCTTGCGCAGCTCCTTCTGCGTAAAGGCTTTGGCGTTGACGAACACGACGTCCGTGACCCGCACCTTGGGGGTTTCGTGAATCTCAAACGTGACCGAGCCGCGGCCGGCCGCCTCGTCGATGACGGGCGGTTGGGCCTGGACGGTTGTCTTCTGGTAGCCGGCCTTTTCGTAAACTTCCTTCATCGCCAGGGCGTCGTCGAAGATTTTCCGCTCGTCCAGCGGCTGGCCCTCCTTTGAGGTGATCTTCTTTTTGAGCTTCTTCAGCTTCATCAGTTTGTTGCCCACGATCTTGATGTCCGTCAGGATCGGCTTGCCTTGCACGCGAAACGTCAGAATGAGGCCGTCGGGAGTGCTTTCCACGTCCGAGAGCACCTTGAAGAAATAGCCGGTCGCCCAGAGGCTCTTGACGTCTTCATCGACCGTCGCGCGGGCGAATACCTCGCCGGCCTTGGAGCGGATGTTCTCGCGGATGAATTCATCGCTCACCGCGGGCGGGCCAACATGGCGGATGACAATTTTGCTGATGCGGCTCTGAGGCGTCTGGGCGTGGAGGGCCGCCGGGCAGGCCAGCAGCAGGACCCAGAGAAGCAGCGCCAGGGGGATGGGGGTCTTCATCGGGTTACTGGCCGGTCGGGACATCCTCGGCGCTCACCTTGGCGGCGCTTTCAAAGCGCGTGAAGCTCTTCAGGAAAGTCAGGTCCACATCGCCCGTGGGGCCGTTGCGTTGTTTGGCAATAAAAAGCTTCACGGGAATCGCGTCTTGTTCCTGTTCGGAGGGGTCTTCCTCCCCTTCTTTGTTCTTCGTGTCACGGTACAGTAATCCAACCAAATCGGCGTCCTGCTCAATGGCGCCCGATTCGCGCAAATCGGACAGCCGCGGGCGCTCGCCCGGCCCCCGCTTTTCCAATTCGCGATTGAGCTGGCTGAGCACGATCACGGGCACTTTGAGTTCCTTCGCCAGGGCCTTGATGCCGCCGGAAATCTCCGCGATCTCCTGCTGGCGGTTCTCCGCCCGCCGCGAAGTAGAATGGAGCAGTTGCAAGTAGTCAATGACAAACAATTTGATGCCAAACTGCTGCCACAGCCGCCGCGCCTTGGCCCGCAATTGGAGAATCGACAGCGCCGAGCTGTCGTCGATGAACAACGGCGCCCCCGCCATTTTGCCCGCCGCCCCGGTCAGCTTGGGGAAATCGCGCTCGGCAAGGAAGCCGTCGCGGATGCTCCGAAGGTTCACGCGCGAGCGGGAACAAAGCATGCGCAGGACCAGTTGATCGGCGGTCATTTCCAGGCTGAAGACGCACACGGGCACCTTCAATTCGAGCGCGACATGCTCGGCGATGTTCATCGCCAGGGAGGTTTTGCCGACGGACGGACGCGCCGCCACGACGATCATCTCCCCCTCGTGCAAGCCGGTGGTCATTTTGTCAAAATCCACAAAGCCGGTTGAGATGCCCGTGAGCATCCCCTGGTTCTGGTGATATTCCTCAATCTTGCTGATGGCCCGGTTGACCAATTCCTTGATCGTCAGGCTGGCGCCTCCCACGCGGTCCTCGCTGATGCGCAGGATGTCCCGCTCCACTTCGTCCAGCAGCGCGTCCACCTCCCCTTCGTAATCATAGACCCGCCCGACCACCTCCGTGCAGGTCTGCACCATTTTGCGCAGCAGATATTTCTCCAGGACGATCTCCAAGTAGTACGGGAGATTGGCCGCCGACGGCACGGCGTCGGGCAAGGTGGAAAGATAAGCCAGCCCGCCGACGCCCTCGAGTTGCTGCTTGTTCCTGAGCCACTGCTGGACGGTGATGAGGTCGATGGCCTGCTTCTGGTCATACATCTCGGTAAGCGCCTGGAAAAGGGTCTGATGGCGCAGATCGTAAAAGACCAGGTCGCCGGGCTTGAGTTTCTCGATGCACTCGCCCATGCAGTCGTTGGGCGAGAGGAGAACACAGCCCAGCACGCCCTGCTCCGCCTCGATGGAATGGGGGGGAAGGCGGTCCAACTTGGGCGCGCCGGCGGTGGCGGAGGTTCTGCGGCGCGGTTTCTTCGATTCGGCCGGCACTCCGCCGGTTTCCGGTTCAATGGCATCAATCATGAAGGCACAAGGGAACTCGATTGCGCGAAGGTTGTCGATGAAACCTTGTCGCCACGCGTTCACAAGCTGTCCACAAAGTTATTCACAGGCCCGCGCGCGTCCCAATTGAACACCAAGACTAACATTACAATGCCATGGGCGCCCCCGGCTTCCCTGCTCAGTTCACATGAACCACCCGTCCGGATTTCTTCCCGCCGAGAAAATCTGTCTTGATTTGCTCGATGTGGGCTTTTTGGGACGCTTCATAATCGAGCGCCGCTTCGTCCCGTTGCAAGGTGAAAACCTTTTCCGCCTGCTGTTGTTTGGGGCCATCCAGATCCAGTTTGCGCAGCTTGGCTGGAGCTTGGGACAGCGGAACCAAAATCACCCCTTTCTGATCAAGACAAAGCACCAGGTCGTACTTTTTGTCCGGCGCCAAATCCGCCGTCACAACACAGACCGAGCTGGCTCCATACCAGGTAATGAACGTTTTTTGTCCCGGCTCGCAAACCAGTTGGCATTCACTATCGCCGGGCAGATCCATTAAAAGGGTTCCGCCCGCGTCAAATATGGGAGACCTGATCGAGTTCCCAGCAAGCATGTCCTTTAGCCTCCGGTGGATATTCACCAGAGCCTTCCCGGCCGGTGGCGCTGAAATGCGCGCGACTTCGGTGATGTGGGTTTTGGCGGCGTTGGAAACGCCGGGCGTCAAAACAGCCAGCATCAAAACGGCCGCCGTGAAAAGTGACCTTCTGGAATCGGTTCTCATATTCGCGTTTGCCAATTGACATTTCCCATTTGGATTCCTGCCCACAACCGGCGCGGGCCGTCCCCGTGATTCGCTTCCTGCTCCATAGGCTTGCAAGCCCATTTTCCAGTCCGCCCCCGGTTTTGCCCTGGCTGTGATATACTCACCAATTCGGGACGCAGTCAATTCATCATTCTTATGCTCGATCAGGATGATTTTTTCCCTTGCCCCCAAGGCCGCCCGCGCCTCATGCTGCCGGAAAGCCAAGCGAAAGGGTTTGAGCCAGTCGCCAAGGCTCTGAACAACACTATGAAAAACTGTCTGCCAATCTTCGCCGCCGCGGGCCTGGCGCTCTCCAGCTTGTCCACTTTCGCCGGCGCCTTGGAAACTTACTTTCCGCTTAACGGCGGCGACCAAAAGCTGTTCGTCTATGACAGCAGCCTGCCATTGACTCTGTCGGTCGCCGCTTTTGGCTACAACGACAGCCAGAACAACAGCCCCTTGTACGGACTCACCGAGACTTACGGGAGCAAGACCTTGAACTTGACGCTGGCGGACGATACAAGCAACGACGTTTGCTATTTCACCGGCGTTCCTGGATGGCTCCATGTGTCGTTCACTCCGGAGGTTGTGCTGCTCAACGATGCCATTCTGGAAAACGGCGGAACCGTCAAGACCAAGACAAAGGCCTCCCAAACGGGCATCAGCTACCCGGCCACTTATACCGTCACCGTCAGGAAGGTCGCGTCCGTCACGGTGCCGGGAGGAACATTCTCAAACTGCCGGAGCATCACTTGCAGCGAAGTCGCGGATGTCAGGGGGCAGACCGTCAGCGCCACGGCCCTGACGGCATATCTGGCGCCCGGAGTGGGCATTATCAAGACACTGCTTTCAGGGGGGCATTGGGCGGAACTCGTCAGCGGAACGGTGGGCGGCGTGCCGGTTGGGAATGGGGATATGTCCGAGATCACGGTAGGGGTGGCCGGCAAAGGCAGTGTAGCGCCCAATTACAGCGGGCATTTGCTTGAGATTAACCACGCCTATACGATGACCGCCAGCCCCAAATCTGGTTATACATTTGACAATTGGACCGGCGCCAACGGTGTCGTTTGCACGACGGAGAAGTACTCCTTCCCCATGCAAACCAATCTGGCTCTGCAAGCCAACTTCGTGCCGGATCCCTTTCTGGCCCCGGCGGGCGGCTACACCGGGCTGTTTTCGCCCGCCAGCGGCCCCACGGTTCAGAACTCCGGGTACTGCCAACTGGCCGTCACGACCAAGGGCGCTTTCTCCGGTTATTTGCAGACGGGCGCGACCCGTCATCCCATCAGCGGACAGTTCGACGGCGACGGCACCTGGGCCAAAACCATCAATGTGTCCGGCCAGAATCCGTGGAGCGTGACGCTGAATGTGGACCTCTCCGGCGGCAACGCTATCGGCGGCGTCATCAGCAACGGAACTTGGACTGCGCAATTGACTGCCAACAAGTCGGTGTTCAACGCCACCAAGGACCGCGCCACATTCGCGGGCGACTACACGATGATTTTCGACGGAGCCAACGGCCCGACAACCCTGCCGGAAGGGGATGGTTATGCCTACGTCGCCATTGGCGAGAACGGGGCGGTTACTCTTTCCGGGTCTCTGGCCGATGGCTCCAAAATCACGCCCTCCGCCACGCTCTCGCAATACGGGAAATGGCCGTTCTACGCTTCGCTCTATGGCGGCGCGGGCTGCGTTTCCGGCTGGGTGGGCGTGGGTGATTCGGGCGCCGTCTCCGGGAGCGTGGTTTGGATCAAACCCGGCGGCACGGGCGGGAATTATCCCGGCGGGTTCACATTTCCCACGACGGCATCGGGCGGACTTTACTCGAAATCCGCCGGCATCAACGGATTAAATTTCACGAACGCCGTGTTCAGCGGCGGCGCATTGGCCGGCGCCTTTACCAACGAAATCAGCATCGGCTCCAACCACAAGGTGCTCAATCTCAGCTCCAGCAAACTGACGATGACGTTCTCTCCATCCACCGGAATTTTCCAGGGCGCCGTTGTGAACCCGGCCGCGCCCGGGTCCAAAGCGATGCCTTTTGGCGGCGTTCTGCTCCAGAATCAGAGCACCGCCCTCGGCTATTTCCTGGACGCCAGCCAAAGCGGAACGTTTACCCTCAAGAGCCAGTAGAAGGTCACTGCCATTTCGACAGAACGCACTGCTAAATGACTAAAGGGGAAGGCGGATGTGGCCGATAGTATCTTGGACGCAAGCCCTGGCAAAGGGCAGCGCTGGCCGCTTAGGCCGCAGGCCCCTGGCGAGGGGGCTTCCGGGACTGGATTGGATGGTTTCTTGTGGACGGGGCCCGGAGGCAGGCGTACCCTGAAGATGAATGAACTCGAAGATGAACGTGATCCAACATGAGCATGAAGTTGTTGACAATTGACGATTGCCCAGTCGTCCGCCGGTCGATAGTCAACTCATTGCGGAATTACGACTGCACGATTTTGGAGGCCGACGGCGGGGCGGAGGGGTTGGCGATCGCGAGACGGGAACATCCGAATGTGATTTTGCTGGATTACCAGATGCCAGGGATGGACGGGGTCGAGGTGCTGGCGGCGATGCGGGCGGACCTGGAGTTGATTTCAACGCCGGTGATTATGCTGACGGGGGAATCGGCGCGGACGGCGGTGGTGAAGGCGGCGCGGCTGGGGGTGCGGGATTACCTTCTCAAGCCGGTCAACGGCAAGTTGCTGGTGGAGAAGCTCAACCACCTGGCTCCGCTGAGAAGCAAGGCTGAGAATGGAATGAAGGCCAAAGGACTGGAGTGCGCCGTCCACATTCTAGTTGTGGATGACCAGCCGGCAATTGAGGGACAAATCCGGGCGAAGCTGGCGGATGCTCCCTGGAAGGTGATTGGGGCGGCGAATAGCGAAGAGGGCCTGGCGACGTGTCTTTCGAGGAAGATTGACCTGGTGGTGGTAAGCCTGCTGCTGCCGAAGGAGGAGGCGTATAGTTTCTTTCACAACCTGCGGGGGCACGCGGTGACGGCGGGCATTCCGATGCTGGGCTTGTCGGTAAAGACGTGCCGGGCGGAGCGGGAGCGGGCGGTGGCGGCGGGATTCGCGGGGAACGTGACGAAGCCGTTGGATGGGGCGGAATTGAAGGCGCAGATTTACCAGGCGCTCAATCAGACGAGTCCCCAGCCGTGTTTCCAGCAAACCGACGGCGCGCTGGTGTTGACAATCCCGAAAGATTTTGACGAGGCGCTGCAGAGGGAGATCAATGCGATTTTGGACAGCGAGTTGACGCGGATGGTCAACGCGGGGGGCGACAGGATGATTGTGGATTTGACAATGGTGGCGTCGGCGACGACGCCGGTGCTGGCGGCGATATCCTCGGCGGCGCGGGCGTGCGACGAACTGTCTCTGAAGCGGGCGCTGGCAGGACCGGAGGCGCTGCGCAAGGAATGCGAGGCCAAAGCGCCGATGACGGGGTGGCAGATGGCGGAGAACCTGGCGTCGGCGACACAAATGCTGGCAGACGGCGGACTGGAAGCGGCGCCGAAGCCACAACCCGGTTTGCAAGCGGCTATTCTCTTGATTGACTGTTCGGAAAGCATGGCCGGCAACAAGATCGAACAAGCCAAGTCCGGGGCAAATGATTTTACAGCGGAGGCTCTGCGCACGGGATATTCAGTTGGACTCATTCGGTTTTCCGATCATGCCACCTTCCTTTGCCGGCCAACCCGGGAGATTGACCAACTTCGGCCCAAAATTGAGGGCCTGAGGGATGACGGAGGAACCAACATGGCTGAAGCAGTTCAAGTGGGAGCAGATCATTTAAGCTCCATTAGCGGAATGCGGACTTTGGTGGTTGTCACGGACGGGATACCCGACAATCCTCCATCCGTCCTGGATATCGCCGCCCGCGCGAAAGCAAGCGGAGTTGAAATCATTGCGATTGGGACTGACGACGCCGACAAAGATTTCCTGGATAAGCTTGCTTCCCGTTCCGATTTATCGGTGAAAGCCTCGAGGGAAATGCTGGCTCAAAGCATCGCTTCAGCGGCAAAAATGCTTGCGCAATCTGTGACAGCTTGATCACAACTTAACCGGCGGAACAGGCGTGTAGTCCGGCCAGTGGTTCGCTCAAGTGATGCGTTTTCAGGCGGGTATCATTGGGATTCTCCGCCAGTCGGCGCGGAGCCGTCTCGATTTGCGGTTGTAGCGCGGGGTTTTTCCTGATTATGCGACGGAACGCCCGTTCAAACTTGGTCGTGGGAACAAGCTCCGCCATGGCTCACTTGCTCTTGCGCAATCTGGCGATGAGGTTTTCAGCCGACTGAGTCTTGAGTTTGCCGGAGCGAAAAGCTTTGACGGCCTTCCTGGCCTCTGCCGCTGTTTCTTGCCGCCACGTTTCGATGCGACGCTGGCGCAGCAGCCCTTCGAGTATTTCCTGTTCGTCCGCCGGCAACGCCTCGGCTTCGGTCAGGACTCGATCTAAAGTTAAAGCAGCCATGGATTCAATTCGTTGGTTTGAATTCCCACCCTTTCCCTGATATTGCCAAGTTATTTCGTCCCACCCGGTGTCACCGGTCACTTCAAAACCAGCCAGTCGGGGTCGAATCAAAACCGGCCACTCCGAGGTGCTCAATTCATATCAGGTTTCTTGATGGCGGCAAGGAGTTTTTCAATTTCTTCTGCAATTCAGACAGTGGGGG
>PLGF01000012.1 GCA_003138485.1 Verrucomicrobiales bacterium
AAATATTTTACGACTCCTCTAGCAGCCTGTCGGACTTGACGAAAAGCTTTTTCCCCGCCTTTCACGCCATCCGCTATTGGGGCCTATACCACGCGTTTGACGAACTCGAAAAAATCCGGCTGGTGCGGAGCAATAGAGTTCAGCAAGCGTGTCAATCGAGAAGCCGGCCAGTTTGTGCTCCGCCCGGCTCTTTTCCCGCGGTTTTCAGGCTTCGCTGGCCAGTTTCTGGCCGGCGTTCATTATATGCAACCGCTTGAGGTTGTAGGCCAGGCAGACCANNACGCTCTTGATGATCCCAAAGACGGGTTCCACCGTCTCTTGC
This sequence comes from Verrucomicrobiales bacterium, assembly GCA_003138485.1. Lineage (GTDB taxonomy): Bacteria > Verrucomicrobiota > Verrucomicrobiia > Limisphaerales > Palsa-1400 > PLGF01. The sequence continues at coordinate 323 of PLGF01000012.1, forward strand.
CGTAATTTGTACTTGTCTTTGCCCAGCTTCGTCTTTAGCCGGTGCTTCATCACCTCGCTCAACTCGGCTCCCAGCGCCGGGGCCGCCGGTTCCTCCTTCTTCTCCAAATCGCTGACGGTGCGATGGTGGTCTTTCTTTTCCATCGCCGCATAGACCGTCGTCCCGGTGGGCTTGCCGGCCGCCGTTTGTTCCACGGCCCGCACCGCCGCTTCGCTGTAAAAGCCGCTGTCCGTCAACACGGCCGCGACCGATTCCACCGGGGCGGCCACCGCCGCCACCGTGGGGACCAATTCCTGTTTGTCGTTGGGGGCCTGGCTCACTCGCTCCCCGACAATCAAGCGGCTGTCCACTTCCACGGCCGCTTGCGCGTTGTAGCTCTGCTCAAAATGTTGGCCGCTGCCCGCTTTCATAATCCGGCTCGGCGGATCGGTGAAATTATATTGGTCGCCCGAACCGGGTTCGGGCGTCGGCGCTTGGGGCGGTTGGCCCCGGATTCCTTCCCCCCGTTCTTTCTTGGCGGCCCGCTCGGCCAGTTTCTTTTCGTGCTCGGCCAAGGCGACGGCGTAACGCGCCCGGGCGCGGGCTTCAATCTCCGCCCGCGCCTTTTGCAGCGCGGCTTTGCGCTCTTGGCGGCGGGTGATTTCTTCGGGAATCCTCAACCCGTCTTGCAAGGGGGTGCTGTCGGCCTGCTCGGCTTTGACCAGCAGTTCTTTGACTTCCAAGTCCAGTTGTTCGATGGTTTTGCCCGCATGCTCGTAGCTGACGGCGGCGTGTTTGCTGGCGTTGGCCATCACCTTGGTCCCGTCCACGGCGACGGTGATTTGACCGACCTGCAAAAATTTCAACGCCTGCGCCATCTCCAACACCCGCACAAACGTCTCTTGCAACAGCGCTTTGTTCTCCCGCCGGAACGTGCAAATGGTGTCGTGGTCCGGATGGGTGTCCGCGCAAATCATCCGCACCGGCACGCTGTCGGAGCTGGCCTGTTCGATGCGCCGAGAACTGAAAACTCCGGTGGCGTAGCAATACAGCAACAGGGCCAGAAGCATTCGGGGCGGATACTGCTCGCTGCCCGTGCCCCGGTCGTTGACCTTGATGTGGCGCAAATCCATCTCCTCCACGGCGTCCAGAATGAAATGCGCCAGATGGCCTGCCGGCAACCAATCGCGCAGATTGGGAGGCAGGATCAGTGGAGTGTCGTAATCAATATTGACGAAGCGTGCAGCCATGCTTGACTGACACGGCGCCGACCTTCCGCGTTCAAATTCTCTGAGAAAATCTCCGCCCTAAGTCCGACAGGCTGCTAGCCGAGGTGGAACGGTTGTTCGAGCCTGAATTTGGAGAATTCTCCGCCATTCGTTGCCCGATCGTCTTTGTGCCCGGAAACCACGAGGGCTACGGCTACATCGAATCGGCCAGCAAGAAGGCACCTGCACCCAACGCCCCAGAGAACACCTTTCCTGTCGACTGCTACAAGCGGTTCCACTGCCTCCGTGACGGCGCTTTCACAACGCTTCTTGGGGAGGACAGCGTCAGGTTGCGTGTTGCGGGCATTTGGGGAATCGAGAACGTCCGCAAAGATGCTCCCTATCAAATTACAAACAGCACAGTGCAGCAGCTCCGCACCCAAGGTCAGACGTTCGATCTGCTGCTGACGCATGACGCGCCGGCAGAAGGCTACCCGACCGGAGGATCACGCCTCATCACCCAAGTCATCAGAGCCTGCTGTCCGGAGATTCACCTTTTCGGGCACGTTCCCCCAATCAATGGAATCCACGAGTATGCCCTAACGGGATCCCGGACGAAGTTGTTCGTCTTCAAAACAGTGTCCTTCGGGATGGACCAGAGCGAAGGACTGGCAGGCGCCATGGGAATTCTGGAATGGAACGGATCCAGGGCGGGAACAGAAGTTGTGAAGGATGATTGGTTGCAACAGATGTACTCCAGCAATTGGGAGCGGACTCTGCCGGAATGCGCAACTGCCTGAGAAGCCATGTCCACGCCAAGGAAACCAAGAACGCAGGAGTGGGTTGACCAGCGCAGCCTTGCGATGGACAAGCTCGTTGCTCAAAAGCTGCGTGTCCAGCCCGGCCTATTACAGAATGCCAAGGACAACCTGAACCGCTGGATTCAACAGCAGCAACCTGAGGTTCCTCGTATCTTGATCGAATGGCAGGAAATTCTGGAAAACTGGCCCCTTGAAAAAGTCCTGGGTCTTTTAACCAGCTTCGATGAGGAAGCGCGTCGCCTGCGCCAGTCCAGCCCGTTTTGTGGCATCCTTTCTCAAGAAGAGCGCCTTGCCATCTTCAAGGAGTACGAGGCGCTCTTATGAAGAGGATTCACTCGATACTGACGATTTAAGCCCGCGGCGCCTCCATCAACCTCGCAATGCATTGCCGTCACCATGCTTTCCAAGTAAAGAGAGACGCTCGAAAACAGCCACAAATGTTCAAAAAAGCGGCCGCCTGATCGCCAGCCGCCAAGTGAAACAGCAAGGGGAGGTTGTCCCAGTCACTACGCGCCTAGTTCTGCCCTGAAAACGGGCAAGCAGGGAGTGGATCACAATGAGGGTCTGCTCCCTGTCCTCTTTTTCANNAAGGCACATATAGGCTTGAAAACAGCTTGCTCAAAAGCAATGCAACTCCTGCATTGTGATGTGTCAGAAAACGGAGGAGACGAGGAAATGAAAAACAGTTCATCAGTAATTCGCATGGCGCTGGCGGCTATGTTCACCGCGATCTGCCTCGGCATCCCCGGGAGCGTCGCACGCGCTGCCAAGCCAAACGCCGAGGCCTCAGTACCACCCACAACCGGCAGCGCCCCCTCCCCTGCCCTTCCCTCCGGAGCGGGCGAGGTCCTGAAAATGTTCAAAGGTGGAATCAGTAAGGACCTGATCATCGGTTACATCAACACCACTGCGCTGGCGTATCATCTCAGCGCCGATGAGATCATCCACCTGCAGACCGCGGGCCTGCCGCAGGAGGTCATCAAAGCGATGATCGAGCGAGGCGGACAGCTTCAGCGGCAGCAAGTCGGGCAGCGGCAAATCGGGCAACTGCAGCAACAGCGGGTCGATCAGCAGTACTACCAGCCCCGGCGAGTTCCAAACGGCGCATACGCAGCCCAACCACCTACGCCGTATGTGATGCCCTCAGCGCCGGCGCCGCCTGTCGTGATGGATGGTTTGGATTATCCGGTCTATCCTGCTTACGATAGTGGGTACCCCCCGTATTACATTGGATCGCCTTGCTACTACTGGCCGCCCGTGGTCATCGGAGGCGTGGGCTGGGGACGCAGTTGGGGTTGGGGACCTGGAGTTGGTGGGAACATTGGCGGCGGCTTTCGAGGGGGAAGCATCGGTGGAGGCTTTGGCGGCGGGGGTTTCCGCGGGCGCGACGTGTGGCGGGGTGGTCATGGGCGTTAAGCAGCCCCGACAAACTGACTCCCAAGGAAGGAGAGGCCCGCTTTTCGTTGGGATTCAGAGAGGAGCCAAAAGAAGTGGACACGGCAACGGAATATAATCAACTATTAACCTAATCTATGAACGAGACCATCAGTTTGTACTACCAGCAAGGCCCGTCTGACAAAGTGTATCATGCACACCTTGAAGCCAAGGGAGATGGGTGGATTGTGAACTTCGCCTTCGGGCGCCGGGGATCCACCTTGCAGACCGGCACCAAAACCAGTGAACCCGTCGCGTACGACAAGGCCAAGACAATCTACGACAAGATCGTTGCCGAGAAGATGGGCAAAGGTTACACCCCCGCGGCCGGTGGAACACCCTACGCCGGCACCGAAAACGCGGGCAAAGTCAGTGGCCTCCTGCCTCAGCTTCTGAACATGATCGATGATGCGGAGCTGGAGTTGCTCCTCAACGACTTGATTCACTGCGGTCAGGAAAAATTCGACGGCCGCCACACCATGGTGCGCAAAAACGACGCCGTTGTGGGAGCCAACAAAAAAGGGCTGCTCATGGCCCTTCCCCTCCCCATTCAGAAGGCTTTGGAAGACTTCATAGGCACCTTCGTCGTCGACGGCGAAGCCATCGGCGACAGGCTCTACGTATTCGATCTCCTGGAGATCGATGGCAAGAACCTGCGTTCAAAGCCCTACAAAGAGCGGTACTCGGAGCTGAGGAACCTGATCGCCCGATCCCCGGTAAGCGGGGGCGCCATCATCCTGGTCGAAACAGCCTGGACTCCGAAGGAGAAGCGCCAGATGTTCGAGAGGCTGAAGAAGCAGAAACGGGAAGGGATGGTCTTCAAGCTGGTGAGCGCCCCAGCCACGGTTGGCCGTCCGAGCAGCGGTGGCGACCAACTGAAATACAAGTTTTACGCCACGGCGTCGGTCGCCGTCACCAAGGTCAATCTCAAACGGAGCGTGGCCGTCAGCGTTTATGACAACTCTGGTGACATCTCAGTCCCGGTTCCCGTCGGGAATGTCACCATTCCGGCCAACCAGCCCGTCCCCAAGGTGGGGCAGGTCCTGGAAGTCCGCTACCTCTACGCCTACAAGGGAGGGAGCCTCTTTCAGCCCACCAGCTTGGGTGTTCGCGATGACGTGGACCCGCCCGAATGCGTGATCGGCCAGCTCAAGTACAAGGCCGAGGACAGCGATGAGGATGAGGGGTAAGACCGCGCAAATGAAATCAGAATTTGAAACATATTGGGAGGGCATCGTGCAGGGGAATCCCACGCTGAAAGTGAGGCGGATACGCATCACGACTGTCAGCTTGAAGAGCATTGCCCAGCATGCGCACGGGAAGGGCACCCGNNCAGAGTGTCCGGAGCATCGCCCAATACGCCTTCGGAGACGCCAAAAATGCCATGCAGAAAATCAGCGACGAGCTAATGGGGATCGTGGATGAGTTTACAAAAGCTGGAGTCAGGGCTGCAAGGACTCTCAGTGCGAAAAATCCGTTCAAAGCGAAAGCATAATCACCAATGAATGCCAGCAAAATTGACGTTGCCACCCGCAGGGCTCTCGTAAAGCCCGTCACAGAGTTTGCCAAGGCCCATGAACTCTCTGTCGGATTCGTGATGAGCGCTGTCCTCTGGGCCGGCGAAAAACAACCAATCGAGATCACTAACATGGTAAACGCGGAGACGGTTGCCAGCTATAACGCTGAACTGGCCCGCAGGGAAGCCGCCCGCAGCCAGCAGGTGGCGGGCATGGTGGCGAACGCCATTCCAGCTTCAGCCCGCACCGAAGAGAACGTGCAGGCGGTTACGGCCAGGGTCTTCGCCGTTATCCAGGCAGCTCGGAAACTCTCCATCCCAGCACTGAAAGAGGTCATCAACACTGAAGTCGCAGCCCTGACCGCTCCGCCTGCGCACTCTCAGAATTGACGACGGTGTGAAGGAGCACCCAGGATTGCAATTCGAGCCGGTGCCGGTAGATGCGGTATTGCTGCCATAAGCTTCTGCCCGTGCGTTTCGATGCGCAGAGGGGCGTGTCATTCATAACTAATTCGGGGTCTGTGGCATAATCGCGGGTGGTTTTGCGCCAATTCAGGGATTTTACCGGGCAAGGCCGCGGACCAATTCATGGCCTGGAGGGCTTGGCTTGCAGTGCCTTGATAGCCGGCGCGCGGAAAAAATCGTTCACCGGCACCAGCGGGATGATTTGGTTGCGGGCGTAGAACTGGTCCGGCGTCTCGAAGGCGGCGGGCGGCTCGCCTTTCTTTTCGTAATACCGTGCCGCGAGTTCGGAGCCTGGGCAAAGCCAGCGATAGACTTCCCATTGATCCACCCCGCTCCAGACGCGGTAGTGCGGCGGATTGTCCTGCGGTTCGGCATGGAGCGTCGTCTCGCTGTAACCCCCGCTGAACGGCACGATGGCGTCGCATTGGTGCTCGCAATAGGTGCGCACGCCGGATCCGAGCTTCTCGCGCAGCCAGCGCATGAGCTTCACGTCTTCCAGGCTGTCGCCGAAGCTGTCGAGGTAGAAGAGCGTGCATCCTTTCTTCATCATGCTATCGAAGCGCCGCCACAGCATCTCGCGATGGCCGGGGTCGTCGGGGTTGATGTTGATGATTTGGTCCTGGTTCCAGTCGAGCTTCACGGCCAGGTCGCGCGGGCGTGTGGCCACGCCAAGCCGCACGCCCGCCGCTTGGAAGCGAGGGGCGATGATGTTGGTCCACTGCGCCTCGACTTCCGGCGGGAGCACGTCGAAGTCGGGCCGATACATGCCGCCGCGCGCGTCGTCGCCCCCCTGGCCCCACACGATGAGGCCCTGGCCATCGTTGGTCCGGATCGCGGGGATGATGAGGTCGCAGAAGGCCCTCGCGCCTTCCGCGGTGTCAATGCGCCGATGCGCCCCTTGGAATCCGTAGGGGTTGGACGGCGAGATGGCCTGCTGGCTGGCGTTTAAGTAAGCAGTGCGTCACTGGACATTGACGACGTTGCGGGAGAAACTGATTAAGATTGGGGCGAAAGTCGTGCGCCGTTCCCGGAAGATCATCTTCCAGATGGAGGAAGTGGCGGTGCCGCGAGAGTTGTTCCGGGCCATTTTGGAACGGATTGGGCGGCTGAGATTGTCGTCCGCAATGTCAGGATGAAGGAAAAGTGAAAGGACTCGCATGAAAACAACAAAAAACACGGAAGAGGTGTCTTCACCTCCAGAAGAAAAATGGCATTGGAGCCAACAATGGCGTCGAAACACCTCCCGCGCCGGACAAAAACCGAGGGCGGACTGGAAAAACGACTTGCAAATTCAGGGAGCAGGCAGAAAATCACAAAAACCACCCACGCAGGTCGTGGGCATTAAACCATATGGGAAATCCCAGATGACAACTCCCCCTTCAGCCCAGCTAAAGTGACGGCATGAAGAAGCGCTCTCTCAGACTGTTCGTTGGTCTTGTGCTCGCGGCCTCCGCCAGCTTCCTGGTCGCGGGGGACGTCGATGATTACTCGGCATTCCAGGAAGCCCGGAAGCTGGAGCACGAGGGTAACGACAAGGAAGCTTTCCTGAAGTTCCTCGCCGTGCCCGGCGGGGAGTTCGCCGCGGCTTCGCTCGCCCGGGGGAATGCCCAGGAGTTCCTGGCGTTGCTTCGCCAGAACCCACGCAGGCTGGAATCGCCGCGCGCCGCCCTCGTCGAAGCGGACCTCCTGCTCGCCAGCGCTCAGACCGAGCAGGCAAAGCAGCGCTACCACCAACTCGCCGCCACAGCGCCCGCGGAGAACTGGGGCGCGGCGCAGCCGGGTTACTATCCCGTTGAACCCCCGCAGCAACTGGGTTTAGACAACGGCTTCGAAAGCTTCGCGCGCGGCCAGCTGTCGCTGCCGTTTTCCTACGGTCCTGGCAGTCACCGCGACAATTGGCTGCTCCGGCGGCTCATTGCCCTGGACCTGACCGAGGACGCGGCAAGAGAGTTTGCGCGGCTCTGGGAGGTGCATCGCGCCAACACGCAGCCTTACTTGGTGCTGGCGCCGCGTTACGACGAGAAAGCTCAGAAGGTCGGCGAAGAGAAAAAGCTGGTCCGCCCCCATGGTTTCAACAGCTATGGCCTCCAGTTCGCTCTCGACTACGCCTTCTTTCTCAAACGCGCCGGCCAGACCAACAACGCCCTGGCGCTTTTGCTGGAGCCGCTGCGCGTGATGGACATGAATCGGAATCCGAATCTCACCCCGCAGGAGCCAATGCCCGCGTCAATGCCCGCTCTGCCAGTGAGAAACGCGCCCGCGTTCAATCACTTCGGCTTCGGCCCCGGCACAGTCGGAGTCTCGCGCAAGGAGTTTATTCGGCTGACGCACGGTGAGTTCAAGAGCGCCGGCCGCGAACCGGCGCTGGTCGCCGAGCTGCAGCAGCAGATTGACGCCGGCCAAAACCGCGCCCGCCGCGTGCTGGCGCAGGTCCGCTTGCACCAGGGACAGCGCGATGCCGCGCTCGCGCTCGAACTCGACTTCATCCAGCACGCCGACTTCGATGCGCTCACCGTGGCCTGCCGCCGCGGACTGGCTTACGAGGAATTTCAGCAGACCGCGGAAGCGGTGGCCGAGTTTGAAAAGGCCCTCGCCATGAAGCCCGCTCCGGTGCAGTTGCCCGATGGGGAAGAACAGATTTCCGAGTCGCCGTACCAGCAAGCGCAGGCTTTCTTTCCAGGACAGCTCGAGCATACGGAGTCTTCGCCACTGGCCGCGCTCCAGCTCCAGGACCGGCTGGCGCGCCTCTACGCCGCTCTCGGCCGCACCGACAAGGTTCTGGAAATGGAATTGGCGCAGTGCGAGTCCAACGAGGGCCGGCTCCAAAACCTGACGACTGTCGAACAGATGGCCCAGCGGTTCTCCGCCGCCGGGCAGGAAGCGCGCTTCAATGAATGGGCGCAACGGCGTCTGGCTGAAGCAACCACGCCTCAAGTCCGCGCGAACCTGGCCTGGCAGCAGCGACTCTACGCGGCAGCCATCACGAATGCCGCCGCCGTCGTGGCGCAGGGCGGTTATTACAGCCGCGATGAATGGCGGGAGCGCTTCGCCAAGCTGGGCCGCGCTCAGGAGCGCGATTTCCTCCGCGCCGTCGTCGCTGCCAATCCGCGTGAGGCCGTGGCGCGGCTAGAACTCCTGGACCTCGAAGACCGCATCGACGGCCCCGAGGCCATCGCCGCGATGGAGACGCTGCTGGCCACCGATGCCGCCAGCGCTTTCCTGCGGGGCAAAGGCGCTTGGAACCGCACGCACTTCAAGAACTACCTCGACCTGGCATACCGCTTGATGCGGCTCTATGAAAAAAGCGGTCAACTCGACAACTTGCGTGCCCTTGGCCTGCGCCTGGCCAAAGGCGAGAAGCCCTTTGAGACGTATGACCCGAACCTCTACTGGTCGTTCGAGGAAAATGGGCTGGAGGAATTCGGCAATGCCTGCCTGGCGCTGGCCATCCAGCACGCGGACGACAAGCCGTACCAGGACCAACTCACTACCGCCCTGAAGAATTCGCGCTGGGCCGGCGCCGGCGCCCAATTGGAGCGCCGGGCCGGACCGGCGTCCCGCACGGCTGGCACCAGCACCGACGCCGGGACCCCCGGAAGGCCCGTCCTGCCTTGGGCCAACCTACCGCCCGAGGTTCGCCTCACCGCCTCCTGCGAGTCGGTTACCTGCGTGGCGCGCGATGAACGGTTCGTCTATGCCGGGCAGCCGTGGGGCGTGGCGGTGTATGACTTCAAAGGTGCGCCGGTCACGCGCATCCTGCTGGGCACCGAGGTTGCCGCCCTGGTGGCCACCCAGCAGCACGTCTGGGTGGGCACTCCTGAGGGATTGTTCCGCATCGAGGCAGGAACCTGGGCGGTCGCCCGCGAGCCGCTTGGCCATGTGACTGCGCTAGCCCTGGATGGTCAGCAGCTCTGGATTGGCACGCGCGACAGCGTCCTGTTGATGAACTTGGGCACGCTGTCCTTGCGCACGTTTTCAGCGGAGGATTTCGGCTTCGAGCACACGCCGCAGTTGGGCCGCTTTGAGCCCGATCGCGAGTACCTCTGGGCCGACGGCAGTCATGGGTTGCTCCGCTACGACCGCGTGGCGGATACGTGGAGCGCGCTGGAGAATCCAGGCAACCGCGATCCAGTGCATCTCATTGGCATCCTGGACGGCCAGGTCTGGGCGGATGTTTACCTGAACGACGAATTGCGTCACCGGCCCGCGCGTGTGGATCGCCGCACGCTGCGCGTTACGCCCCTTCAACTCGGTGAAAACATTTCGCGCAATGAGCGCCTGATTAACGGAGGATTTGCTTTCCTCGGTAAAGACAAGGGCCGGCTCGTTTTCACTGCGGATTCGGGACCTTATTTCTTTGACGAAGCCGCCAACCAGATCCGCCGCATGCCACAATCCGAATCGGGAACTCCCGGCCATATCAGCGATCCGCTGCCGGAAGGCATGCTCCTGCCCGACGGCACGCTGGTCCGCAGCGGCCTGCCCAATCAAGCGCACGGCGGATTGTATTTCGTCATGCCCGATAGCCAACTCCATCGCGTTTCCCTGGATGCCTGGCCCGACGCCCTGCGCGCCGGCGTGCTGGCCTCGTCCTGGGCGGATCGGTGGCCGAGCGACGCCGTGTGGGGGGTGTTGTTCGACGACACGCACCAGCAGGAATGGCTCTGCGTCGGTGCCGGCCTCGCCGTGCTGCGGCACGGCGAAGTGACCTTGCAGCATTTCACCAGTTCGGAGGGTGTCTGCTGTGGTCCGGTCATTGATGGCACAGCGTTGGCGGGAAAACTCTACTTCGCCTCCGGCTGGGACAATTCACGTGGCGGTCTGGTGGTGTTCGATCCCGAAACCCGGGTGTTCACGTCGTACTTCCACTCCGATGGAATGAGCACGGACAAGATCGTTGGGCTGGCGGTGAAAGATGGCCAGTTGGAACTGCACTACGGCCTGGTGCGCAACCCCAACGCCAAAGACGACTTTCAACTCTACCTTCAGTACCCCCCAAGCCGGTTTAATCCAACGACGGGCCAATTCACCTCGGGTGGCGAACCGGAAATTGTGCCCCGATCGGATGGCGATAAGCGTGAGCAGACGAACATCGGCACGCTCCCCTTCCTCGGCGGCCCGGCCTACCGCCGCTACGAACGCGAGGGCAAGACCTGGCTTTGTGGCGGCCGAGGCTTGGTGATCTTCAGCGGCAAGGACGCTCCCACGCTGGCGTTCGCCTCGCTGAACTCGCAGCGCATTCCCAACCGCACGCAAGAACTCACGAAATCCCTGCGCGAAGAAGCCGCGCACGTGCATTTCCCAAATCCCATCTCGGTGGCCCAGTTGAAGGAACTGGTCACCCACACCAACCGCTATGTGCGCGCCAATGCTCTGGCGGCGGCGATGACCCCCGTCCTGCAAGGCGGCGACGAATACGTGCCAATCCTCGCCGATTGTGTGCGCGACCCGTACTCCCATGTGCGCTCGACTGCCGTCTGGCTGCTCTCGCGCTCGAAGGGCGACGCCGTGCTTCCGCCGCTGCGCCAGGCGCTCGACGACAGCGATCCTTACATCCGCGCCGTCGCCGCCCTGGCCCTGGCCAACCACGGCGAAGTCCCGGCCCTTTCTTTCTTTGAGGACATCATCCAGCGCAACTACGGCTTCGGCAACTTTCCCTATGGCGCGGATTCTTCCATCGGCGTGGAAGCGGATGCCGTGCGGGCCTACGCCGCGTTGGCCCCGCACGCAGACAGGAAGATATTTGAGTTTCTGGTGCAGCGCCCGCCACCCAATCACGACGATATCAAGAAGCTGTATCCGGCGCTGGGCGCATCGCTGCGCCGACATCCGGACGCCGCCGATATCCTGCTCACGGTGCAAGACATCGAGCGCTGGGGTTCGTTGCGGGCGTTCGTGCAAGCCATCTTCCAGCAGGCTGGTAAGGAGATGCTCCCGACGTTGCACCGCGCCCTGGCCAGCCCGGACCGCGTCGTGCGCTCCAACGCCGCCCGCGCCTGCGGGGCCATTGGCGACCCATCGTCCATCCCGTATCTGATCCAGGCGCTCGACATGGAAAGCGGCCTGGCCCGCGCCTCCATCGTCTGGGCGCTGGGCGAGTTGAAGGCCCGCGAGTCGTTGCCACGCCTGGCCGAGCTTTACGCCGATGCGCGTAACGCCGACCACAATCGCCGCGTCGGCAGCGGCTTTCTTGCCCAACAGGCCGTGGCTTCCTATCAAGCCGAATTCACCGCGCTCCGCAACGTGGATGCCATTGCCAGCGACTGGGACGAATTAAAAGTGGCGGCGCTGCGCCGTCCACACGACCCGCGCCGCGATGAAGAGCTGCTCACCGCCGAGCAAGTCCTGGAGGCTGTGAGCAAAATCGGCCTGGAACAAGCACAGGCATTTTACCGCGCACTGGCCGGAGCGAAGGACGCCAGCGACCGCGCGCAAGCCGCCCTCGGGCTGGGCGCAGCCGCTGGGTCAGACCAGGGAAGCAGCCGGTCCATTCTCCGCAACTTGCGCGGCGATGCCGACTCGCTCGTGCGCGTCAGCGCGGCCGTGAGCCTGATTCAACTGGGCGAGGACGGCGTCGAACCCGCCTTGCTCGAGCGCCTGAAGAATGCGGACAACGCGGAGCGCCGTCAGATCCTGGACCAGTTGGCCCACCTGCCGGCTGCCCGGCTGAAATTCTTCGGGAACGAAATCGAGACGATCGCCGCCAATGACCGCGAGCCGGAGTACGTACGCAGCGGCGCCAGCGCCCTGGTCCGCAAGTTGCGGGAAAACCGCGATTAGACGGCAGTATGAGACTCCCCGTAGCCGATCCGGATTTTCTTCAAGCAAAATTTTGATGTAGTTCAAATCACGGCACACGATTGCATCCAAATCCTTGTGCCCCTTCAGGAAATCGTCTTTGAAATCGTCAATGTGCTTTTAATACGGTTGCCGACGCTTGGGATGGAAAGCCAGCATCTTACAAGCCATCGAGCAAATTCGTGATAAAGACGCATATGGCCGGCAAAATCCCGAGGCCATCAAAAAGCTCCGCTCAATCACCACAATCGATGCGAGTAAAACCTCGAACAAAAACACAAACAAAAAATGAACACAAAAACAGCAAAGAACGGCCGCATCAGCGTCAAAAACCGCCAGGCACTCAAGGCCCCGGTCTCAGCTTTTGCAAAGGCCAGCAATCTCAACACGAACCTCGTCATGAGCGCCGTCCTCTGGTGCGGCGAGCGCACCAACGCGCGAATGAGCCTGAAGGCACTCACGGCGCTGATCACAGCCGAAACCATCGCCACCTACCGGCAGGAACTGGCCCGGCGCGCTGCCTACTTCAACGGACAGGTCCAAGGGATGGTCCGCCGGAGCCTGCCGAAGGCTTTGCGGAACCCTGCCACCATCACCCAGGTTTCAGCCAAAATCGTCCAGAGCGCCGCCGGCTTCTCGCTGCCGGCTCTGAAAGACCTCATCGCGACCGAAGTGGCCGCCATGAGCGCCGCGGCGGAGGCCTAATCCGGCCCAACATAATTGCACAGGCCANNCGACAGACCATCGCAGAGTTGAAAACTTCAACTCCGTTGAAAGAAGGGAACCAAATCATGAAGAAAGTCAAAACCGCCACAGGAACCCAAGCGCAAGGACGTCGAGGCGATCTTCTCCAAGGGCCAGAGCACTTTTTAAGCTGGATTGCAGTTCACGGGGAAGAAAAAGCCCTAAGCCACGCTCAAGCAGGCAGCCCGAACAAATGAAAATCAATGCACTCAGAGACCTGCCGGCCGAACTGCAGGAATTCTACAACGTCGTCAAAACCCTCAAAGCCAAGGAAGCCAAAAAGGAGTCCTCGAAGGTCGAAGCCCTTGCGTCGCTCATCGGATTTCTCGGCGAGGACAAGAGCGTGCTGATCGTGACCCAGAAGACCGGGCTGGCAGTCTGCGACGTGAATCCCCAGGCCCACGCAGAGTTCGACCGCACCGACACCTG
>PLGF01000046.1 GCA_003138485.1 Verrucomicrobiales bacterium
CCCGACATCGAAAAGGCCATCGCGCGGACAACCCTGAAGAAACTTGATTGGATGTTAAGCCAGATCGACCCTAACGCGCCCGATCAGGCGGCCCAGCGCGAACGCATCCAGAACCAGCGCCTGGAATTCCAATGGCACGAGATGGAGGAGCCTCACTGAGCATTTTATGGAACAAATCAACCCCGCCACACGGCTAGGAAAACTGCTTGACTGGTGTTCACGCCAGAAGGCCACCGACCTTCACGCCCAGGCCGACCGCCGCTATTCCATCCGCGTCGATGGGAAACTTCTGCGCGTCACGGACGGGCAGTTCCCGGCGCCCAGCAACAACGCCATCGTCGATATGCTGCGCGAGGCGTTTTCCAGTTCCATCTACGATTGCGTGGAGCGCCAGCGAGAAATGGATTTCAGTTTCCTGTGCGCCGGGATGCGTTACCGGGCCAACTTCAGCAAGCAGCAGGGCAAACAGTCCTTTTCCTTCAGAGTCGTCCCGCAAAGCATGATGAAGTTCCAGGACCTCGGTTTGCCCGCCAACGTCCTGGACCTCATTCGAGAGCCGCGCGGCTTGATCATTGTCGCCGGCGCGGCAGGCCAGGGCAAGAGCACGACCGCCCGCGCCATTTTGCAGAAGCTCAACGAAACGACCGCTTTGCGCGTCGTCACCATCGAAGACCCCATTGAGTATCTGTTTCAAGAGGACAAGTGCCAGTTTGAGCAGCGCGAAGTCGGCGTGGACACAGCTTCTTTCGCCGATGGCATTCGCAACGCCGTGCGACAGGACCCCGACGTGATCTTTTTGGGCGAGATTCGAGACCGGGAAAGCATCCTGGCTGGCATGCAGGCGGCCGAAACCGGGCACTTGGTGTTGACGACGCTGCACGCCGATTCCGTTCCGCAAGTCATCGAGCGCCTGCGCCAGTTTTATCCCGCGCCGGACCAGGCCAACATCAGCGCCCTGCTGGCCCGCTGTCTGAACGCCATCGTCTGCCAGCGGCTCATCCCCAGCGCGTTCGGCAAACGGATCCCCTGCCTCGAAATCATGAAACGCAATGTCGGCATCCAGGATTGCATCGCCCGCAATGACATGCTCCTTTTGGCCGGCCATATCGAAGCCGCCACCAACGAGGGCATGCATAGTTTCGACCAATACCTCATGCAGCTTCTCCAAGGCAACTACGTCACCGAGGACACCGCCAGACGATACGCCAATAATTGGAGCATGGTCGAAATGGAAATGCACGGTTTCATCCCATCCAGCTCCGGCATTCTCAAGCACGGGGAATGAAACGCCCGGGAAGCCGATTCCCTGGCGCCGGGATTTAACCCTGCCGCCCTCGCGCCGACGCGGGAACCTGATCAAACTTAATGAAATCTCCAGTTCAGCCGATAAGTAACTACGAGAACCGTCGAAAACGAACGAAAGCCGACTCATTCCACGACCGGAATCCCGGCGTCCCGGCCGGCGCGGAGGAATTTGGCTTCGCGCCGGGCGCCAGACCCTCTCCCAATCCTTATCGAAACTGGGGCGTCCTTCACCGAGCAAGTGAAGCCGATATGGCGTCGCTCCTGCGGGGCCGTCTCCCGCGGAATCGGCTCGGCAGGAACCTCGCCCTGCCGAGCTTTTCCAAGGATTGAGGAGTCCTCATAATTTATTCTTATGCCCTTGACGAATTGTTACAGTATTGTTACATTGACTTCATATAGGATGGAATTGTGAACACAGCCCAAATGACGACTCCCTCTCCCGCAGGCCGAAGCGCAGAAGTTAAATCGCGTTCAACGCCATGCAGCCCGCTTGCCTGGAAGGCGCCTGAAATCATGGCCACGCTTGGGCCGACTCTGGAGAAAGAGAACGACATCCGTCAAGCCATTGAGGCCGGCGTCCGCTGGGTCCGCCTCCCTTGCGGCTATCGCCAACGGCCCCATGTGGAAAATGCCCGCGCCGCCCGCGCCGCCGCCACCCTGGCCGGCCAGCCCATCCAATTGCTGCTGGACCTCCCCTCATCACGGCCCCGTATCGGCAAGATGCCGGACTTGAATCTGGCGCTCGGCGACAAAGTGATTTTCTGGGACCCCAACGCCGGCGGCGAGTCGCCGAAGAAAAACGGCGCGATGCCCGTGCCGCTCCCCGGTTTGGAGGAGTTGCTCTCCAAGGTGGCGCCCAAGCACCACATGTGGTTCTGCGACGGCCGCCTGACTTTTGTCGTGGATAAACTCAAGAAGGGGTTTGTCGCCGCCCATTTGGACGGCGGTTCCATGCCTCTGAAGGCCTCCAATGCCCTGTTTTTGCCCGACTGCGCGAGCGGCTTTACCGTCTTTACGCCGCAGGACAGCGACCTGTTGAAGGAATTCGCCGCGGCCGGGGTTTTGCCCGACTGGGTTGCCCTGTCACTTATAACATCACCTATCGACGTCCAAGTTGGCCGCGCGGAGGCCCGGCGGCATCTTGGCCGGGACGTGCGCGTCATGGCGAAGTTCGAGACGGTCGCGGCGCTCAAATGCGCTGATGCCATCATTGCCGCCTCCGATGCCGTCATGGTGGCCCGAGGCGACCTGGGCATGGCGGTCGGCTACACGCGTCTGCCGGAAGTGCAACAGAACCTCGTCGAGGCTGCGCGGCGGGCCGGCAAACCCGTGGTTGTCGCCACGCAAATCCTGGAGGGCTTCGCGGCGACCGGCCTGCCCCAACGGGCCGAACTCTCGGACTTGTCGCTCATTGCACGCCAGCGGGCCGATGTCATCATGCTGGGCAAGGAGACCGTTTTCAGCCCCAGGCCCCTGGAGTGCATCCGCCTGGCGCGCGAGGTCCTCGACTACGAGACCGGACGTTTCCAGAAGGCTTATGGGTCATAGTTCCCGGTTTGAGTTGAAGTACATTATTGAAGATGCTCGCGCCGTGGCGGTGGCGGATTTTGTCAGCGCTTACCTGCGTCCTTCCGAGCACAACGGCTCCGGCCCCATCCGCGGCCACCCGGTCATCAGCCTTTACCTCGATTCACCCGACTGCTTTTTCTACAACCAGGCCTACCACGGCGTCAAAAACCGCATGAAGCTCCGCATCCGTTTCTATGACGACGAATGGAAGCGGCCCGCCTTTCTGGAAGTCAAGCGCCGCGTCAGCGAAGTCATCTGCAAAGATCGCGCCATGATGAGCCGCGAAGGGGTGCGCCAGATTCTGACCAATGGCTGGCCCGATCGCCCCTTTTGGGCCGACAACACGCACCTCATCCACGGCAAACGGCGCGAGGACGTCAACGAGGATTTCTGGAGGTTTGCCAACTCGACGCACGCCTTCGGCTCGATTTATGTCTCGTATTACCGGGAAATCTACGAGGCGGAGTATGACGAGGAATTGCGCGTGACCCTCGACCGCTGCATCCGCGGCAGCCGCTACGACGGCAGCGGCCGCTTGCGAACGCCCAAGCGCGGCTGGCGTCCCTATTTGCCTCCTCACATGTCCCCCCTTCCAAGGGACGCGGTGGTGCTGGAGTTGAAATTCGACAATCAAGCGCCAAGGTGGATGTATGACATGGTGAAAATCTTCAATCTCCAGCGGATTCCCGTGTGCAAATACGTGGCCTGCATGTATGCTCAGGACCTCCAATGGCGCCGGCGTGTCATGCCGGAGCAGGAGGAAGAATTGGTGCTATGAACGATTTCATCAACTTGATCGGTCGTTCGGACCTGACCCGGTCGGTCTGGCCCGGCAATCCTGACCCCCTGATCGTCCTTTTCATCATCGTGCTCGCCTTTGCTGTGGGACTGTTTATTGGCTTTGTTTATATGTGGACGCACGAGGCGCTCTCCTACTCGCGCACTTACGTCGGCGCTCTGGGGGTCATGCCCTTGATCGTGGCCATGCTCATGCTCGCCATGGCTGGCAACGTCTTCGTCGCCTTTGGCCTCCTGGGCGTTTTTGGCGTCGTTCGCTTCCGCAATGTCCTCAAAGACACCCGCGACACCATGTTTATCCTCTGGGCCATCATGGAGGGGGTGGCTGTCGGCACCACGCGCTTTTCCACCGCCGCAATGGGCGCCCTGGGCATCGCCGCCGCTTTTCTTTGCCTTCGCTTCATCTCTTTTGGCACCCGGCGGCGTTATGACGCCGTCCTGAGCCTGCGCGTGACCGGTGATGTGCCCGCGCGGCTCCCGGTCTTGAGGCAAATCCTAAAACGCCACGCATCGAGGCTGGAATTGGCCAGCGAGCGGCGCGCGACCAATGAAGGCACCGACATGACTTACCGCCTTCTCTTGCGCGACACTTCCCGCTCCAGTGAACTTCAGTCCGAGTTGAGCGGCGCCGATGGCCTGGCCAACGTCTCGGTTTATATGCACGAGGACGAGGCGGAGATATGAGGGTTTTCTTACAGACTTGGGCTTTGTTTAGGCGCGGCAAAACTGTCCGGTGAAACATGGGGCTGCGCTCCCGCCGGTTCGGCCCGCGTCCCTGGCGGTTTGGTCCAAATCGCCAGGACGGCCCCCAGCACCAGCATGATCGCCGAAATATAGTACGCCCAAAGATACGAGTTGAAGCGATCGTTGATCTGCGCCCCCAGAAGCGGGCCGACAACTCCCGCGACTCCGAACGCGGTGAACACCAAACCATAATTGACTCCCAGATTGCGGACGCCGTAGAAATCGGCCGTCGCCGCGGGCATCAGCGTGAAGATTGTGCCATAGCAAAGCCCGGTGAACGCCGATCCGAATACCACCAGCCCCGGGCTGTCGTAGTGGCTGAACGCCAGCATGTTCACCGCCTGCAACAGAAACGCCAGCGTCATGGTCCGGGTCCGCCCAATTCTGTCCGAGAGCACTCCGCTGAGAAGGCGGCCAAACGTGTTGAAGATCGCCAGAGTCGCGATCGGCACAAACCCCCACTGCCAGTGCGCCTGCTCTTTTGCGATCATCGCCACCTGCGTAATGATCATCAAGCCCGCCGAGGCGGAGAGCACCATCAACAACCAGAGTTGATAGAACTGGCCGGTGCGCAGCATGGCCTGCCAGTCCGAATTAACCTGCGCGACAGGCTTCTGCGCGGACGAGGCGGCCGCCGCCGGCTGTTCGGGCGGGTTTCTCAAAAGCTGCGCCAGCAGCGGCACCAGAACCAGAGTGCCAGCGCCCAGCCAGACAAATGTCATCGAAATGGTCGTCTTGCCCAGGAGGTATTGGGTGAGGGGAGAGATATAAACCGCCGCCAACCCCACGCCGCTGACCACAATGCCGGTGATGACACCCTTGCGGGCGGGCGGAAACCATTTGATGGCTGGCGGCGTTGTCGCTGAGTAACCCAGACCAATCCCCAATCCGGCGCCGACGCCATAGGTCAAGGCCATCGCCAGCGGCGAATGAACCAGCCCCGAAGCGAGCAGGGCCAGACCCAGCATGATGCCGCCGCAAGTCGCAACGGATCGAGGGCCAAATTTGTCCTGACAGCGTCCCGCAAACACCATCATACCGGCAAAACAAACTGTGGCGATAGTGAAGGGGAGCGTGGCTTGAGTCTTGGTCCAATGCCAATCACTCCCGAGCACCTTGGCGATGACTCCCCAGGCATATAACACTCCCAGGATCAAGTTGATGGCCAGACCGGCAATGACTACGGTCCAACCGCCGGCGGCGGATGGGGTTTTTGCATTCATTTGTGTCTCCTCAATGGGCCTGGCCTAAATGGCCAGGGTTTCTTTTTGGGTCAGAACGTGGAGGCCGTGTTTCTTGAGCACAGTGCCGGCCTGGGCAGGATTCTCGACTTCTATCACCAGGATCGCGCGATTGTTGATTACGAAACCCGACGTGTTGGCCAGGTTGATGTCAGCGCTGGCCAGGCAATCGGCCACCGAGTGCAATGCGCCCGGCTTGTCAGGCATCTCCACGGCGATCACCTCCGTCAAGGTGGCGGCGATGCTCTCCTGTTTAAGGGCGTGACAGGCCAGTTCGGGGTCGTTGACCAGCAGTTTCATGACTCCGAAGGCGCCGCTGCTGGCCACGGTGATGCAGCGGATGTTGATGTTGGCGCGGGCAAGAATTCCCGTGACGCGCGCCGCCTGGCCGGGCCGGTTTTCAGCAAACACCGCCACCAGTTTTACCGTGTTCATAGAGTTGTTGGTTTCCGTCAGTTCACATCGAACGCTTGTCAATCACCCGCTTGGCTTTGCCTTCCGCGACAGGCAGCGATCCGCTGGCGACCAAGTCCACCTTGGGCCGCACAAACAGTTCGGCGCGCAGCTTTTCCGCCACCAGATTTTGCAGTTGCGCCAGGTGCTCCACCTCGCCGTCGAACCCCGAGGGCGACAATTCCACCCTGACCGTCATCTCGTCCAGGCCCTCAAGTTGAATGACATAGTTGCGCCCGATCTGTGGCATCGACATCAGCACCCGCTCAATTTGCTGGGGGTAAATGTTCACCCCGCGCACGATCAACATATCGTCCGATCTGCCCGAAATGCGGTGGATGCGCCGGTGCGTGCGCCCGCAGGCGCAGGGTCCGGCGATGATCGACGTGAGGTCCCGCGTCCGATAGCGCAGCAAGGGCATCGCCTCGCGGTTGACGCTGGTCAGCACCAATTCGCCCGTCTGCCCATCGCTCACCGGCTCGCCTGTCGCCGGGTCGATGACTTCCAGGACGAAATTGTCCTCCCACACATGCATGCCGCATTTGCCCTCGCACTCGAAGGCGACGCCCGGACCGTTCATTTCGGTCAGGCCGTAGGAGTTATAGACCTCGATGCCCAGGGCGGCTTCGATTTTGCTCCGGGTTTCTTCCGTGTAAGGCTCGGCGCCCACGAACGCCTTGCGCAACGTCAGGCTCTTGCGCGGGTCAATCCCCTTCTTCTCCAGAAAATCGGCAAAGTAAAAGGCGTAGCTCGGTGTGACGTGAACCACCGTTGTGCCAAAGTCCTGCATGAGCAGCAACTGCCTCTCCGAGGTGCCCGGACCGGATGGGATCACCATGCAGCCCACTTTCTCCGCCCCGTAATGCATCATCAAACCGCCCGTGAACAGCCCGTAGCTCATCATGTTCTGAAATACGTCGCGCCGCGTCACTCCCGTCATGCAAAACGCCCTTGCGATCAGTTCGGCCGCCGTGTCGATGTCCCGCCGGGAAAAAAACAAGGCCTTGGGTTTGCCGGTCGTCCCGCTGGAGGTGTGCAGCCGCAGCACCTCGTCCCGCCCCACTGCCAGCAGCGCGTTGGGGTAATTGGCCCGCAAATCCGCCGCCGTCGTGAAGGGGAGCCGCCGGATGTCGTCCGCCGTTTTCAGGTCCTCCGGCTTAAGCCGGCTGGCCCGGAATTTCGCGCGGTAAAAAGGCACTCGCTCCAGCCGGCGCACGGTTTCCCGCAGCCGGTTGAGTTGCAATGCCTCAAGCTCCGCGCGGTTCAGCGTTTCTATTTCCTCATGCCAAAACATGGAATTAGCGCCGATCATGGAACTTCCTTTGGCTTGATGCAAATCTTATTATTCATCTGCTGGCCACGGCGCCTCTCAGAATTCGGAAACGCCCGGCTCGGCGATTCCGAGCCTCGCCCTGCCATAGACGCAACGCCGTTCCGTTTCCCCAAGAACCGCTCGTGCCGAGCCATTTGACTGCAATCGCCCAAAAACTTCCAAGTGCCAAGGTGCATGTCCTTGATTATCAACGTCCTCAAGCTCGCATGGCCTGCGGGAGAACTCCAGCCCCCGCGCTTTTTATGGTGCACAAGGGTGCACAAGCCTGCATAAACGGCCATTTTCGCGGTGTGGCTCTCGCTGGAACGGGTTCGCCGCTCCAGCTTGCCGCAAACCGGCCTATGTCAATGAACAACCGCCCTCGTCCGGCCACGTTGCCAGCATACAACAACAATTGCGCACCGCAACACGTATTTTTCGATTCCGGCCCGGGTGGACGCCGCTATTCAAAACTGGTTCCCCGTTATTCTCAGTGGAATTCAAACTGAATTGGCGGAGCGGGCATCGGCCTTTCAATCCCAACGGGATTGAAACATTAAGCCCAGCGCCGTCAACAACGCCTTGGCAGGCGATCCTGTGAGGACGCTTGCTTCTCTGTTGTTCCCCGGGGGCGGAGATGAGACAGTGGCGGCATGAAAATGAACTTGAAACCCGCCAACTCAAAAGCGCGGGCCTTGCTCAAAAAATTGCAAGCCCTGGCGGAGCGGGGAATCGACGGCGAGAAAACCTCGGCTCAAAGAAAAATCGCCCGCCTCAAAGCGCGGTTCGACTTCGGCGTCCCGGACCCCGCTGAGACACCCGATCTTTTTTCTGGCAGCTTCAAGCGTTCAACCACGGCAAGGCGGATTTACTCCTTCGGCGCCCATGAATTTGACGTGGCCAATTCCGTGAAGTGGGCCATTGAATCGGCAGCGAAAATCCCGTGTGTGTACCGCGACGGCGACCTGTTGGCCGAATCGACGCCAAACACAGCCCGCAGGCTGACGGACATTGCCGTTCACATCGCCGACAGTTTCCGCGCCCTCCTTGACAAATTCAGCGCGGTTGACGGCGTGAGCGTGGAGGATCGGGGTGTTTTTGTCATGGGGTTGTATGATGGGATGATGAACGAAGCGCGGAACGTCGGCCAACGGCTGCCCAGCCGGGCGCGCGTGACGAAAATGCGCAAGGCGAAGAAACATGCCGTGACCCACGCCCGCGGCCTCCATATCCACCCCTACACTGTGGCTTTAAGCCTCGGCAAACAAATCCGTTTCTCCGCGCCGCTCGAACAAATCACCGCTGAACTGGAGGCTGTGACGCAGAAACATCTAACACAGGGGGCATGATCCCGTATCATTAGCGTCCTACTTGCGAACTCACCAAAATGGTGGGGAGGTCTTGAACGGAGGATTCCGTCGCCGGGACGCCGACGGGTGTGGTCGAGACGACAGACGGAACAAATCATCGGATTGCACAGCAGAAAAAGACCATTGGGGTCCAGAAAAAGACCATTGGGGTCGTACTTAAACATTCAACATTTCGCCTGACGCGGGATCCGGACCGGGCGAGTGTTCAGGACTTTGGCGACGTAGCTAAACATTTGATTCTGCTGAAAAGCCTCGACCATCTTCGGAATGTCCTTTCCTGGAAGTTGGATGACAAAATCCAAAACGTGCGTGGTGCGGGGGATTCCCCAATAGTTGCTGGCCATGGAGCCAGTGAGCATGTACGGCGCCTCCGCCCGATTCAGGCGCCGCAAGGCATCCACCAATAATTCTTGTTCCGTCACAGTTCCCTCGCCAGGCGCAATCGTTCCCGCAGATGGCGCTCGACCTCAGCCGGGCCGGCCTCGGGGAATTGATGGCGGATGCCCTCGCGGGCGACGTCGCAGGCGAACTCGTGCAAATCCAGGGCTGGTTTCAGGCGCTGCTCGCCGGTCATTTGCCGGTATCTCTCTATCTGCATGTCCAGGGCCGCTTCCGGTGTCATAATGATAGTTTAGGGGTCGTAAAGAAATAACCTGTGCAATCTGGCTTGTTCTTTTGACGCTGGGCTTCGTTGCGCCTCGCCCAGCGCCAAAATCCCTGCGCCATATCGCACAGGTTATTTCTTTGCGGCCCCTCAGCGCGCTTTCCGCATCCTGAAAAGCCTCGACTGCCGGCGCAAGGGCGCATGAGAAGAATCTTCGCCTTCCGGCAGGGCAGAGCTGCAGACGGAACTGGATGGTCGATGCCCGCTTTGCGGGCTGCTCTGCCCTGGACTCTTGGGCGGCGCAGCAGCACCGCCTTACCGACGGCGTGAAGATATTAGTCATGCGACTGCCAGCGTAATCAGAATGGCCGCCTTTGAACATTTCCTACATGAGGCGAAGCGCCAGCGCCGCCAACAGTCCCCCGCCAACGACTATGCGATACCAGCCGAAGGCCACGAAGGTGTGCGTCTGCACGTAGCGCAGAAGCCATTTCACGGCGATGAATGAAACGACCGCCGCAATGACCGACGCCAGACCAACCATTTGCCAGTTCTCCGGCGGCGCGCCGGCTTCGGGGTGATGCAGTGTCTTGAATATCGAGTAACCGCTGGCGGCCAGCATCGTCGGGATGCTCACCAGGAACGAATACTCCGTAGCCAGCGGACGGCTCAAACCGAGCAAAAGGCAAAATACAATGGTCGTTCCTGAGCGCGACGCGCCGGGGTAGCGGGCGGCGATCAATTGTCCCACCCCGCAGGCGATGGCCACCGTCCAGGTCACTCCCGTCAATTCGCCGCTCTCCTTGTCCTTGCCCCTTCGGCCAAGCCAGTATTCGACGACCAGGAAGATGACGCCCCCGATCAGCAGGGCCAGGCCGACGGAGCTGAGTTTTTCGGGGAGCTTGAATCCGTGCTTTTCCATCCAGTAGCCGCCCGCGCCGGTGATGACAAAGGCGGCGACAATTTTGAGGAAATAATCGCGCACCGCCTTGTCGCGCCAGTTGAAGATGAATTGATGGAAACGGTGGTGGAAGAGCGGGATGACCGCCAGCACCGCGCCGGCTTGGATGACGACGTTGAAAAGGTCGCTCTGGCGGGGCAGCCATTGCTGGGCGATGAGGAGATGGCCGGTGGAGGAGACGGGCAGGAACTCGGTGATGCCTTCAACGACACCGAGAATCAGCGCGGTCAGCGGGTCAGTCATGGGAATGCGGGTGCGGGCGGGTCATTTCTTTTTTCCGAACATCGAGCCGAGGATGGATTGGGATTCAAGCTGGCGCTGCTGCACCTTGAGCTGGCCGAGTATGGCCTGGAAGCCGACATACACCTTGTGCCAATGATTTTCCAGGCCGCGCAGGTTCCCTTCGTTGCTGTCGCCCAGATAGCGGAGGGAGGGGGCCGAACTGACCAAGCCATGCACCTCCTCGCGCGAGGGGGAGGTACATTCCACCGCGGCGGTAATCAGCTCCAATTCCTGGACGATCAGGGACTTGACTTCCAG
This sequence comes from Verrucomicrobiales bacterium, assembly GCA_003138485.1. Lineage (GTDB taxonomy): Bacteria > Verrucomicrobiota > Verrucomicrobiia > Limisphaerales > Palsa-1400 > PLGF01. The sequence goes on from PLGF01000046.1 coordinate 10,898, forward strand.
AAACTGGTTCTCGTCTTCCTCCGTGAATTTCTTGCCCCGGGAGAGGGTGACGAAATAATTGAACTGCTTGAGGCATTCCAGGTAATTTTCCAATTGAACAATCAGGTTATCCAATTTTTTGTTGCGCATAATTCCAGTTCCTATCTTGAGGGCAATTGCGGCGGCGTGGGCGAGAGGAAAATGATGGCGCCGCCGCGCATTTCCCGCGCGGTGATTCGATAGGCCGCATACTGCACGACCATTTCGGAAAAGGGCAACTGCGCGCGCCGCGCCCCGGCGAAGATGCCCACGATCCTCTGGCCGATGTCGCGCACGACCGCCACCGGAACGGATTGCGGCACGGTGGAGCTGACGATCTGCCCCTTGGAATCGACGGTGAAGCTGCCTGTGGGGAGGCGCTTGACCTCCGGTTTGGCCGCCTTGTCTTTGCTCAGGATACCCATTTGGCGAAGATGTGTTTCATTGTTTGGTCCACTTTATCCTTGGGCATCGCCCGGCGGTACCCGGTGCAGAGGAGGCCCTTTTGGTCCGAGCTGGCCAGCGCCCAGTGGCGATGCAGCCCGAAGCCCGTCACCTGCGCCAAATGGCCCGCCGCCAGTTTGTCCCCCAATTCGCGCAGGCGCTGGTGCGTTTCCCAGGCCCAGGCCGAAATCTCTTTGGCGTTCTCCAGGCCCCACGATTCGCACGCCCCTTTTCCGTCCGGCGCCATCGTCAACACGAATTCGATCCCCTCGAATTTCGCCAGGGGCGCCAGCGCCGAACTGGCCGGGCCGGGAGTCTGGCCTTCCCCCGGCGTGCCGGTCTGGTGGCCGCGCCATTCATCCAGCGCCTGGGCAGAGTCCAGCAGCAGCCCCTGCGAGGAGCCCGTGATCATCCGCGGGTGATTGGCTTCGGCCGGCAGTATTTCAAAATTCCCGCTTTTCCAGGACAATATCTCCTTGAACGCCGCCTCTCCTTTGAACTCCCCGGCCACCGCGTCGATGATCTCCCCCTCCTGCACCCAGATTCTCCCCTCGACGCTCCCCTGCGTAATGCGCAGCACCGATGAACTTTGAGACAGGCACTCCAGTTGGATCAAGTCCACCAGGCTCTTGCTTTGCATACCCCGGAACCCGCCTTCCGTGGCCACTTCGCGGCCCAAAAGGGACTCGATGCAATCCTTGAAAAATTGGAACTCCTCCGAGCTTCCGGGTTTTTGCCAGAACAGGTCCACCCCCAGCGCGTAGGCCCGCGAGCGATATTCCTCATCCAAGACACCCGTCAGCACGATGATGCGCAAATGCGGGTACTTGCGCCGTACAATCGCCAGCACCTGCAAACCGTCCATTTTGGGCATCCTCAAATCCGTGATCAGCAACGTAAACGGCTCCGATTCCAGCAACGCTATTGCCCGCGCCCCCGAACTGGAGACGGTGACTTCGGGCTGGCTGGGCAGGTTTCGCAGGAGCTCCTGGTACAATTCCAGCATCTGCTCGTCGTCATCCAGGAGCAGTATTTTATGTCGCGGCGCCGCTGTCACGCGGGGAGATTAAAGCCAATTGCCCCTCCGATGCAAGCGGACACTGAAAGTTTGCTATCGACTAAACGCCCCGCGCTATGGCAGTATGGCGCCAGATCAATTCATGTTCGGCTTTTTAAAAGGTCTGTTTTCAAAGCCGGCGAGTGTGCCGCCTGCTGTGCCAGAGGCTGTTCCCGCCGCTTCCCCACCGTCGCCTCCACCCCCCGCACGCACGCCTGCTGCCGCCGCGCCGCCTTCTTCGGTCGTCGCGCCCGCGCCGCTGGCCATCGGGGGCACGCTCCTGCTGCCATTGGACGAAATCCTGGCGCTCCTCCCCGAAAGCGTGGCGCCGCTGGTGATGTCCCGCCCGGGCGGGACGTTTTCGCTCCCCGCCAGCACAGCGGTCGAGCAACTGCGCTCTGGCGCTGTCCGGGTGCCCTTCGGCCAATTGCGGCAAGGCTCACCCGCGGGCACGTTCGCGGACGATGCCAGCGTTGACGATTCGCTCATTGATTTGCCGTTGCCGCTCGTTCTGGCCGCCCTTGGTCCCTCCATGCTGTCCCGGCGCACTGATCAGAGGCATGTTGATGTCCCGGACGAAGTGACCGGAGTTTTCGATCCCAGGCACCCCGTGCCCACCATCTCCGCTCCTGCGGGAGCTCCTCCGGCAACAACGCCCGCTCCTGCTCCGATGCCTGCACCCGTTCCTGCCGCGCCAACGCCGCCACCACCGCCATCGCAGCCGCAGCCGCAGGCCACGAAGCCAATTCTTCCGGCATCGCCTCCTCCGTGGCAGAAACCTGCAGTGCCGACGGTGCCATCGTATTCCTTGCCCAAACCCGCCGCGCCTTCGCCGGGTCTGCCGAAGCCGTTGACCTCGATCACACACGATCTAACCAAACCGAGACCGGCGGCGCCCCCACTGCCTTTCGCGGCCAAACGGCCCGCGTCTCCCGCTCCGCAGGCTGCGGCGCCCGTAGTCGTCGCAGAACCAGTGGTTACGACCGTCGGAGCGCTTTGCGAAACCTGGCCCGAAGCCGTCCGGCAGGAAATCGACAAGACCGACACCAGGAACGCATCAGTGTCCATCCCACTGAGCCGGCTTGAGGCGGCGATGAAGGCTGGGCGGGTCGTCTTTGCCTGGAGCGAGTTGCGCGGCTGGCTCAACCCGCCGCCGGCCGGCGAGTCGGCGCTTGGCGAGACGCAGGTGGAATTGCCGCTCAAAGTGATCGCTCCGCTGTTCATGGCGAAGCATCGCGCCGGGGGCCAGAAGAAGGTCTCCGTTGCGAGCGACATTCCAGACCTCTTTGCCGGCCTGAGCAAACCCGCCGCGCCCGCCCCGGAGCCTCCGGCTTCCGCGCAACCGCCGCCATCAGCCGCGCCGGCGCCGCCGCCGGGACCCGCCGTGAAGGTGGACGTTTTGGGAGAGATTTTTGGGCAGCCGTCGAAAACGGAATGGTCGCCCCAGGAAATCGCGCAAGCTGTCAGCGCAATGCCGGGAGTGGCGTGCGCGCTGCTGGCGACTGCCGATGGATTGCTCGTGGCCGGGCAGGCGCCCGACCCATTGAACGCCAACACGCTGGCGGCGTTCCTGCCGCAGATGTTTGGGCGCGTGGCCCATTACGCCGACGAGGCGCAACTGGGCACACTGGAGACGCTCACCCTGACCATCGGCCGGGCGCCGCATGTCATAATAAAAGCGGGATCGCTTTACGTTGGGGTGGTGGGCAGGCCGGGCCAGGCGCTGCCGGAAGCGGCGCTCCAACGGGTTGCCGCCGAACTGGCGGGCCGCAAACAATAGCACTTTATGGCGATCATCAATCAAGCTACCAAGGAGCTGCAAGTTAAAGTCGTCTATTACGGGCCGGGCAAAGGCGGCAAGACGACCAATCTCGAACAGGTCCACTCGAACGTCCAAAACGTGCGCGAGCGGGGCAAGCTGGTTTCGCTGGCCACCAGTTCGGACCGCACCTTGTTCTTCGATTTCCTGCCGGTCGAAGCCATGGCCATCAAAGGCTTCAAGACGAAGTTTCAACTCTACACCGTTCCCGGCCAGGTCATCTACAACACCACGCGCCAACTGGTCCTGCGCGGCGTCGATGGCATCGTCTTTGTCGCCGACTCCCAGTACGATAAGATGGCCGAAAACGTGGAGAGCTTTCAGAACCTGGAGGACAATCTGAAAACCCTGCGCCTGAACTTTCCCGACATCCCCTACGTTTTGCAGTACAACAAGCGCGACCTTCCCAACATCGCGCCCATCGAGTACATGGAGTTCCTTCTCAACAACCGGGAGGTGCAAGTGCCCTCCTTCCCGTCCGTCGCATCCAAGTGCGAGGGGGTGTTTGAGGCCCTGAACATGATCACGCGCCTGTTGCTCAACAAGTTCATCAACGAGGGCGCCCGAAAGACCTCTTGATATGCCCGGCCTGCCGCCGCTCATTGCCGAAGACGTCCAAGTCCTGGACGCCGCGCTGGATGATTTGCTGCGCAAGAGCGAGGCGACCGCCGCGCTGATTATTGACAAAGGCGGCCCGCTCATCGGCCAGCGCGGCGCGGTGGATCAATTTGACACCACCACCATATCGGCCCTGGCCGCCGGCTCGTTTTGCGCCACCCAGGCCATCGCCGGCCTCCTGGGCGAGGCCGATTTCGCCTCCATTTATCAGCAGGGCGAGCGATACAGCCTGCTCTTTTGCAACATTGACGAAAACGTCCTCCTCATCGTCATCTTCAAGGCGGAACTGAGCGTCGGCGCCGTCAAATACTACGCCGCCGCGACCATCCGCCAGGTCGGCGGCCAACTCCATGCCGCCCAACAGCGCGCCCCGGAGACCAGCGTCGATCTGGTGTCGATGAACGTCCTGGATGTGTCCTCCATTTTCCGCAAACAGCCCTAGCAGTTGGGCCATGCCACGGCTTTGAAACCGTTGCTCCCATGGTTGGAACATCTGGGCCTGGCCACTCCGTGGTTCTTTGCCGCCCTCTTCCTGGCCGCTTCCTTCCTGATGATCTGGCGGCTGGAGGCCATGGTCGCCGGCGGTTTTGAAGGCACGGCGCTTGGCACGCTCGTCATGCCCTATTGCACCGGCATGGGCAACTTGATCTTCGCCGCGGTCCTGGCACGGCAGGGCGGATCGGGCGACGCCGTCGTCATCAATTGCCTCGTCAACAATGTAACCAATCTCACCCTTCTGGTCGGTCTTCCAATCGCCCTATGGGGCATGTCCCGCCCCGCCCCGTCTCCCCGGCACCGATCCTCGGTCATTCTCACGCTCTGCGCCGTGCTCCTTTTTACCGGCGTCGCCTGGATCATGGGCCGCCGGGGGAAGATCGGTTTTGCGGACGGACTGGCGCTGGTTGGGATTTTTCTCTTGTGGCAGGCCTTTCATGTCTTTGAGGTTCTCAAAACCAACACGCGCCAGCATCGCTTCATCGGCCCGATGCTCGCCGTCGATCTGGCCCTGCTGGCGGTTTGTTCTTACGCCATCTATCTGAGCACCGATTGGCTGGTGGCCTGGGTGTCAAACATCAAGACTGGTTTCATCAGCGTCAAGTATCTCGGCTGGCTCAGCGGCTGGCTGGATGTCCTGCCCAACGGCGTGCTGGCCTTTTACTACGGCTGGAAGCGCCAGCCCGCCGTCGTCTATGCCTCCCAAGTCGGCGACGGCCATATTTGCATTCCTCTCTGCCTGGGCCTTTTCGCCCTCTGCCACCCGATCCTCATCCCGCCCGTTTTCGCAACGGGCGTACTGATCCTGGGCGCCGCCGCCGTCATCCACCTGGTGTGTGTCGGCTGGCTCGGTTCGCTGCCCCGCGCCGTCGGCTGGTTTCTGACCGCCGCCTACCTGGTTTTTCTCTATGAGGGACTTCTCAAATGAACCATCCCGGCAAAGTCAGCGCCTGCCCGGTCGTTGGGTCAAAGAAATGCGCCCGCTCCATCTCGAATCGCAGCGCCACGCTTTGGCCGCCCTCCGCAACCCGTCCCGCCGGCATCCTCGACACGAACCGGACGCCGTTGCTTTCGCAGTAAAGAAGATTCTCCGCGCCGGTCGCCTCCACCCGCTCCACCACCGCCGCCACCCCCGGCCCGGCGCCGATGTCCTCCGGGCGCAAGCCCAGTATCACCGGCTGGCCGGCCCGCGTTTCCAACGCTTTGGCCGCGCCCTCCCCCGCCTCCAGCGCAAACCCGGCGTTCGCTCGAAAGACCAGCAACCCGTTCTCCCGGGCCACGACGCCCTGGAAAAAATTCATCGGCGGCGAGCCGATAAAGCCCGCGACGAACCGGTTGGCCGGGCGGCGGTAAAGTTCCAGCGGCGGCGCGGCCTGCTGCAACGCCCCCTCCCTCATCACCGCCACGCGGTCGGCCAGCGCCATCGCCTCGGCCTGGTCGTGCGTGACATAGACCATCGTCGCTCCCGCCCGGCGGCGCACCGCCGCGATCTGGCCCCGCAACTGGAGCCGCAGGGGGGCGTCGAGGTTGGACAGAGGTTCGTCAAATAGAAAAACACGCGGTTGCCGCGCCAGCGCGCGCCCCAGCGCCACCCGCTGGCATTCGCCGCCCGACAGCGCGGGAGGCTTTCGTTCCAGCAACGCCGTCAAATCCAGCATCTCCGCCGCCGCCCGCACCCGCCGGGTGATTTCCTCCCGCGGCGTCCGCCGCAGCATCAATCCGAAGCCCAGGTTCTCGAAGACCGTCAAGTGCGGCAAAAGCGCGTGGTTTTGGAACACCATCGCCACGTCGCGGTCCTTGGGCGCCACCCCCGCCAGCGGTTCGCCGTCCAGCGACAGACTTCCCTCATCGGGCGTCTCCAATCCCGCGATCAACCGCAGCGTGGTCGTCTTGCCGCAGCCCGACGGGCCGACGATGACCAGGAATTCGCCCGCGCCCGCCGTGAGGTTGAGGCGCCGCACGGCCCCGACATTCTCGCGGCGGGGGCCGGCGAAGAATTTAGAAACATTATCCAGGACCAGGCGGGCCATCGAAGGATTGTTGGACTTTCCGCCGCCGATGTCCAGCCAACTCAATTCCAGTTTTGCCTTGTCGCTGACTGGCCGCCTGCCCATCCTCATGGCCGATGCCGGAGCGAGTGATCACAGACGTGCTGGCCAAGCCGGACGCCGCGTTGGAAATGACGTTGCGGCCGTCGCTCTTTTCCGAGTTCGTCGGCCAGGCCAACGTCAAGGAGCGCCTGGAAATCGCCGTCCAAGCCGCCAAGCAGCGCGGCGAGGCTCTGGACCATTTGCTTTTTAGCGGCCCGCCCGGCTTGGGCAAGACCACCCTCGCCCACATCATCGCCAAAAGCATGGGCGTCAGCATCAAATGCACCAGCGGCCCCACCATCGAGAAGGCCGGCGACCTGGCCGGCCTGCTCACCAATCTCGAAGAGGGCGAAGTGCTCTTCATCGACGAAATCCACCGCCTCCAAAAAACCATCGAGGAATACCTCTACCCGGCGATGGAGGATTTCAAGCTCGACATCATCATTGACCAGGGTCCCAACGCGCGCAGCGTCCGCCTGAACCTGCCCCGCTTCACCCTCATCGGCGCCACCACCCGCAGCGGACTCCTCACCGCGCCGCTCCTGACCCGCTTCCCCATTCGCGAGCGGCTGGATTATTACCACGCGGACCAGCTTCAGCAAATCGTCGTCCGCTCCGCCAACTTGCTGGGCATCGGCGTCGAGCCGCAGGGGGCGCATGAAATCGCCCGGCGCAGCCGCGGCACCCCGCGCATCGCCAACAATCTTCTGCGCCGCGTCCGGGACTACGCCCAAGTCCGCGGCGACGGCCATATCACCGTCCCCATCGCCGACCAAGCCCTGGCCATGCTGGCCATCGACCAAAACGGATTGGATGAAATGGACAAGCGCATCCTGGAGACCATCGTCGTCAAATTTGGCGGCGGACCCGTCGGCCTCAATTCCCTGGCGGTGGCGGTCGGCGAGGAGCCTGACACATTGGAAGAGGTTTATGAGCCATTTCTCATCATGGAAGGCTACCTCAACCGCACCGCCCAAGGCCGCGTCGCCACCGAATTGACCTACAAGAAACTCGGCCTCCAATCCGATCCGGGCAAGCAGGCCCGATTGCTGTAGGGCGGGCCATTTGCCTGCCATCGGTGAATAACTTCCCGGCGCCGGGTTGCATGTCCTTGATTATCAAGGCTCACAAGCTCGTTTGGCTCGCGGGAGAACTCCAGCTCCCGCGCTTTTTAAGGTGCACAAGGGTGCACANNTTACCGTAATTTACCGTAAATTTCTAACCACGGATGCACACGGATTGACACGGATCGGAATACTTTATCGGTGTCCATCCGTGTCCATCCGTGGTTATAGACTTTTGTCCAGGATGGCAGGCCGGAAACGGGGCCAGCGCTCCGCGCAAGGCGGACCTGTCCTCCGTAGCGCTCCGCGCGAAGGAGGATAAACAGCCGCGCCAACCGGGGCATGGCGTGGTTCAAACGGGTTCACCGCCCAAACGCCCCGGTCTGCGGCCTTTCAAAGAACAAAACGCCCTCAGCCACTGCCCCACAATATCACAGAACTTGCATTATGCAAGTATATTCTTTACCACGGATAATCCGGACGGGGTTTGACTATGATACCCGCGGAACAGAGCACGCAGAAGACCGGAAAACAACGCAAAGGGCGAAGTCGCAAAGACGCCAGGAAGAAAAAACTCCATATCGGGAGGGGCGGGTAGCATCCGCGCGCGGTGCAGCCCAAAAATATGTTCCTCTCCCCCCGCGAGCGCCGAATGGCCGGCTTGAAACCCCGCATTCGCGGTCCGGCGGCGTCTCATTTTTGTCAGTTTCAGCGGCTACAAAAAAAGCAATTGGTATTGACTCCTCAGTGCCACGGAGCTGCAACGGAGAATTCGTATTCCAGTCCGGCTGTCACCGGTCACTTCAAAACCAGCCACGAAGGGTCGAATCAAAACCGGCCACTCCGAAGTGCTTAATTCATATCAAGTTTCTTGATCCAAGCAAGCGGCATTTCAATTTCTTCAAATCGGCTGCCCACCAACCAATGTCGTGCGCAGCTAAAATGCTGCCTTTACTCCCTTGCGATATTCGTCAAACGCCGCGCGGCCTGCACGCGTCAACCGCAGTAGTGTCTGGGGCAATTTGCCGCGATACGTCTTCTCAATTTCGACGTAGCCAGCCCCCTCCAACCGGGTGAGATGGCTGGAAAGATTGCCCTTATTCATTTCGGTTTCGTGCAGCAGGTAAAGGAAGTCGCATTCCTTCACCACCGCCAGCAGGGCAATGATCATCAGCCGCCCGGGTTCATGAATGACCCGGTCAAGTTCGGAAATGGCTCGAAGTTGCTCGTTCATTCTGCTTCCAAGGTTGCGGGTTTTGTGTGCCGAACGTACAAATACAGAGTAGCCCCACCGGATCCGAGCCACGCAAGACCGACGAAAAAGAGCATAAGAGCCCATAATCCCACAAAATCCGCAGGGGCTGTGAGAGCAGCCGCAAGAAGCCCCAGCACCATCAAGAGTAATAGCAGCCATTTCCATGGGTGCTCCCTCTCCATGCGGTAGATCCAGTATCCGTACCCCACCACATAGATCGCCACTGCGACTACCCTCATGAGGCTCATCCAATCGTGACTCTCGTCGAACCGCCTTAGGCAGCCAACACCGGCCGCAAGCACGGCTGCGATCACGGCGGCTGCGATCATCGCTGTCCACCAGGTCTTTCCCCAGCGGCGGTAAGCGACATACCCTGTGCGCGGCCAGGTGACGTGTTTCTTGATTATTTTTGGGACCCAGAGGATGAGACCGAGCATTACCAGGACGCCCGCAAAAAATAACACCATGCTGGCAGCCCCGTGACTCCGCACCGAATTTTTTGGCAGGACGGCCTGCAGGTAACCCAAAAGGCCATAGCACAGCGCCATGAGGCCCATGCCGATCTCGCCGGTCCCGTCGATATTGTTGTATCGGTTGGGCCGGCCCATGTAATTTTGAAGTTCATCTTTCATACCAACAAGTTTGCATAACAAACCAGTTTATGCAAGAACTATTTTCGACTTTTTTTGGCCGCTGGCAAGGGACGCGGGTTGACGGAGAATCTTAGAGCTTCCGATTGCCAATTCTTTTACAGCCCCGCAAAGCTTGCTAAGCGGGGGTCTTTTCCCTCCGTCCAAGGCACGAAAAACCCTGCAGATTACGGGCAAAAATCGAACGCTTTCCATAACGTGCAAGCAGCGAATTAAAACGAGCAGAACCGGAAAGCGAGCCATTTAGCTCGCCGGTTCTGCGGTCGAGGGTTCGTTTGGCTTGGATTTGGCCTTTTTGTTTTTATCCTCTTTACCGGCAATGGCGGCGTGGTCTTTAAGCCGGTAACTGCGCCCGGTGATTGCAATGGTCTGGGCGTGGTGCAGGAAGCGGTCCAGGATCGCTCCTGCCGTCGGCACGTCGCCGAGGAGCTTGCCCCATTCTTCCAGTGGCCGGTTGCTGGTCATGATGGTGGACCGGTTTTCATATCGGCGCATGATCACCTCAAAAAGATGCTCGCCGGAGTTCTTGGGCAACTGTTTCAGGCCAACAGCATATTCTCCACGAATTGCCAGCCGTCGGGCCGGTTTGCCGCGAGCAGGGCGCGTGTAACGTGCCGCCCCATCCCGCCGATCTCATGTTCATTCCGCCCGGAAGCGCAAAGAATCTGGAAAACTTCCTCGCCATCGCTGCCGCCGGCGTCAATCGCCGCCGCCAGCAGAATTCCCAGCGTATCTATCGTCATGGGGTGAGCGACGTGAGGCGCCCATGCGGCGAACCATGCGACATTTTGCTGATACGGCCCAACGATGCGCAGCAACGACAACAGCCAATTGACACGCCGTGTTATCAAGACATCTGGATGTTTCGGCGCACGAAATGGCTTGCGCTGAAAGCCAGTCTGAAAGGGCAATCGGTCCAGAAGTTGCCAGCCACGCTCAATCGCTGCGCCAAGACCAGGCGCCATCGTCTCGAAAAACTGCAAGCGCGCCTCTTCGTCCATCGTCAGGAACAATTTGAGAATCTGTTGCTGCTCTTTGTCCTTATGCCGGGTAGGTCTCGCTGCGCCGTCCGCGCCCAAGATGGAACGCGCGGTGTCGCGCATTTCTTTCTGCAATCCATCGGCAGCGGCAATACGCGCCACTCCCCATTTATCATTTTTCAGTTTTTTCAGTTCGGCCTGTGCTTGTTCGGATTTGAGCATGGGGGTCTCCTGTTGTTGGAATTACGCGCCGGCCAACATGACCAGCCGCACGAAAACCATGTGACTGTCCGCCTGAAGAAAAATCTGGCGATCCAACTCGCGTTGCTCTTCACCGTCAAGGATGACGAGGTACAGGCCATCCTCGAACGCGAGCAACGCGGCGGCGACCGCCTGGCCGGGGTCCACCGACTGATGCAAATTTCTCCCGCCGGAGTCAACCCGCCCTTTGGCCAACCCCTCCTCGATCTGCCGTTCCGTCAGGATGCGAACCACTTGGCCCCTATCCTGCCGTTCTTTGAATGCCTCGACCTCTTGCAGAACGATCCGTGTTATCAGTTGGCGCAATGTGACCGGCTCGCCGGCGTCATGCTCCTCCGGGGGCCAAGGCACCTGCCAGTCTGGCACAAGCGGTTTGCGCTTGCCCATCGCGCGGGCGCTGATCGTCAGAAGAGACATAGGTCAGACGCCCGATCAGCCTGGCTGATTTTGGGAATATTGCAAGTCGCTGCGCAAGTTCTTGAATTTGCCACGCATCAAAACGGATTCCCCGACGATTCGACAAAATCACTTTCCAAATCCATTTCCGTCACAGGCTCCACATCAATGTTGTCCGCTTCCGTTGGCCTGGCCTCCTGCCAGCGCATTTCCGCTGACTCATCAAACGCCAAATCCGTGAATCTCCGCAACAAGGCCGAATACGCCGCCGTCAGGCATCCCCGAAAATTCCGCATCAAGCGCAAAGGGAGGTTGCGCCGGGACTATGCGTTTGCATTGTTTTCGATCTTCTGCGTCATCCCGTGTTTTGCGGGAAAAATTCCCGCGATCTCCAACTTCTGTGTTACATTTGATAAGCAGGCTTTTTCTTTGAAAGGCTGTTGGCGCGGCCCGTCTCCTGCACCGGGCGGCGTGAACCGCTTCTCCCCCTGGGAAGCAGGTGCATGGTTCTGGTGTTGCGAATGAGCGTCCGGCAAATCCAGTCGTGTGCTTCGCTGCCCTGCGGCGCGGAGTTCTCCCGCGAGCCAAACGAGCCTGAGATCGTTAATAATCAAGGACATGCAACTGGGCGCTTGGGAGTTTTTGAGGGATGCCCGGCATACGGCCCGGCAGGAGCCTTGCCCGCGCCGGGTTCTCTTGACGCCCTCGCCGTCTTCCGGTAGCTTGGCTGGGACCTGATAATGAAAGAACCTACGAACAATTTTCTGGTGCCCATGGTGGTCGAGCAGACCGGCCGGGGCGAACGCGGCTACGATATTTATTCGCGCCTGCTGGTCGATCGCATTGTTTTCCTGGGCACGCCCGTGGATGACATGGTGGCCAACGTGATCATCGCCCAACTCCTCTTCCTGCAAATGACCGATCCGAAGAAGGACATCGACCTCTACATCAATTCCCCCGGCGGGAGCGTGACGGCCGGGCTGGCGGTCTATGACACGATGCAGTTCCTGACGTGCGACGTGAAGACCTATTGCATCGGGCAGGCGGCGAGCATGGGGGCGATCCTGCTGTGCGGCGGGACGAAGGGCAAACGCTTCGCGCTGCCCAACTCCAATATCATGATCCACCAGGTTCTGGGCGGCGCCGAAGGTCAGGCCAGCGACGTCGAAATCCGCGTTAAATATATGCTGCGCCTCAAGCACAGGCTCAACACCATCATCGCCAAACACACCGGCCGCCCCTTCGAGCAGGTTGAAAAGGACTGTGACCGCGACAATTTCATGGACCCCGACGAGGCCAAAGCCTACGGCATGGTCGATGAAGTGGTGAAGTCGCGCAAGGAGATACCGGGTTTGCCGGAGAGCAAGGTGCCGGAGAAAATCCCATAATTCCACAACATGGCCCGCCCCACCAACATCACCTTTTGCAGTTTCTGCGGCAAAGCGCATTCGGAAGTCAAGAAACTGATCGCCGGCCCGGCCGTCTTCATCTGCGACAACTGTGTCAATTTGTGCAAGAGCGTCCTGGACAAGGAGCTGTCCGCCGATACGAAACGGGCGGGGCCCCGCGTCACCGTGCCCAAACCGAGCGATTTGAAGCGGCACCTGGACCTGCATTGCGTCGGCCAGGATCACGCCAAGAAAACCCTGGCGGTGGCGGTCCATAATCATTTCAAGCGCCTGACGCAGGATTCGGCGTGCCAGGGCGCGCGCGCCGGCTCCGACGAGTTGGACGCCGCGCGGCATCAAGACGTGGAGATCGAGAAAAGCAACATCTTGCTCATCGGCCCAACCGGCTCCGGCAAGACCCTCCTGGCCCGGACGCTGGCCAAGCTCCTGGACGTGCCCTTTGCCATCGCCGACGCGACCACTTTGACAGAGGCGGGGTATGTTGGCGAAGACGTGGAGAACATCATCCTGCGCCTGTTGCAAAACGCGGACTACGACGTCAAGCGCGCGCAAATGGGGATCGTTTACATCGACGAGATCGACAAGATCGCGCGCAAGACCGAGAACGTCTCGATCACGCGCGACGTTTCCGGGGAAGGCGTGCAGCAGGCGCTGCTGAAAATCCTGGAAGGCACCATCTGCAACGTGCCCCCGCAAGGCGGGCGCAAGCATCCGCAGCAGGAGTACATCCGGGTCGATACCAGCGGCATCCTCTTCGTTTGCGGCGGGGCGTTTATCGGGCTGGAAAAGATAGTCCAACGCCGCCTGGGCAACCGCGTGATGGGCTTTGGAGCCGCCGAGCAGGCGCACAAGGCGGCGCACATCCAGCGGGACAAAGTCCTTCAAATGGTGGAGCCCGAGGATTTGATCGCCTTTGGATTCATCCCCGAATTTGTCGGCCGCCTGCCGATGGTCACGGTGCTGGAAGAGCTGACCGAAGACCAGTTGGTTTTGATATTGACAGAGACCCGCAACGCTCTGACCAAGCAGTACAGCAAACTGCTCTTCATGGAGGGGGTCGATCTGGCGTTCACTCCCGACGCGCTGCGCGAATTGGCGGCGCAGGCCATGAAAAAAGGCACCGGCGCCCGCGCCCTGCGCAGCCTGCTGGAGAAACTCATGCTTGAGGTCATGTACGACGTGCCCGCCAACGAGGACATCATTGGCGTGACCGTGACCCGCCCAGCCGTGCTGGGGGATGCCAAACCCCTTCTGCGCCGAAGGACCGACCAGGCGGCCGCTTGAACGACTCTGGCGGAGGCCCGCCCGCCCCGCCCGGCAAGGACTTGTGCATTTTGAACCAGACAGATTTATCGCGCGAAACGTCCGCGCCATCCCGCGCTCGGGCATCCGCGATTTCTTTGACATTGTCCAGGGGATGGCGGACGTGATTTCGCTTGGGGTGGGCGAGCCGGATTTTGTGACGCCGTGGCACATCCGCGAGGCGGCGATCTACGCCCTCGAGCGCGGCCACACCACCTACACCTCCAACCTCGGCCTGCTCAAGTTGCGCGAAGCCATCGCCCAAAGCGTCGGCGAGAATTTCCACGCCGCCTACGATCCGCGCAAGGAAATCCTCATAGCCGTCGGCGTGAGCGAGGCGATGGACCTGGCTTTCCGGGCGCTGATTGATCCTGGCGACGAGGTCATTTATCACGAGCCTTGCTACGTGAGCTACTCGCCGGGCATCTCGCTGGCTCACGGCGTCCCGGTGGCCGTTTCGTGCCGGGCGGAAGAGGGTTTTTCGGTGAGGGCGGAGGCGATTGAACGGGCCATCACGCCCCGCAGCAAGGCGCTCGTATTGAATTTCCCCACCAACCCGACCGGCGGCACGATGGACCGCGCGGAACTGGAACAGATTGCCGCCGTCGTGCAGCGGCACAATCTGATGGTGATCACCGACGAGATTTATTCGGAGCTGACCTTCGAAGGCGGGCATGTGAGCATTGCGGCGCTGCCGGGCATGAAAGAGCGCACGATATTCCTGCACGGCTTTTCCAAGGCCTACGCCATGACCGGCTTCCGCATCGGCTACGCCTGCGGCCCGGCGGAAGTGATCGAAGCGATGATGCGGATTCACCAGTATTCGATGTTGTGCGCCAGCATCATCAGCCAGGAAGCCGCGCTGGAAGCCATCCAGCACGGGATGGCGGACACCACCGATATGCGCGAGCAGTACCGAATCCGGCGCAATTTCATTGTCAACGCCCTCAATGAGATGGGCCTCTCCTGCCATTTGCCGCGAGGCTCGTTCTATGCCTTTCCGTGCATCCGATCCACTGGCTTGGATTCAAAACAATTCGCCCTCCAACTGCTCGAATCCGAAAAGGTCGCCTGCGTCCCCGGCAGCGCCTTTGGCCCCGGCGGCGAAGGCTATTTGCGCTGCTGCTTCGCCACCGCTCTGGATCGCATTGAAGACGCCACCGAGCGCATGGCGCGGTTCGTCGGACGGTTGCGCTGAGGTCCATCGGAGTTTTTCTTGACTTTCACCGCCCCTGGCGCGAGCCTGCCTCGTTGTGAACTCTGTCCCCCCAGAGCTTTACGTCCAATGGCGCGCGCAACAGGAAGCCCTGTTCCTCTTGCACGAGCGCGATACCCCTCTCCCGCCTGAGCGCCTCCTCCAAACCATCTGGCGCCACCAACGCCTCCAACGCGACCTCCTCCGCACTCTCGACGGCCAGCCTCTGCGCATTCTCCATCCCGGCTTCTGGAACCGCGAAGCAGGCCCCGATTTCCGCGGCGCCATCGTCCAATTTGGCTCCGAAGAACCCCTCTCCGGCGACATCGAAGTCGATGTCCTCCCGGAGAATTGGCAGGCCCATCAACACGACCGGAACCCCGCCTTTGCCGGCGTGATTTTGCGCGTCGTCTGGACCGCCGGCCGGCCCGCTTCCTCCGCCGCTCCCGCCCTGGCGCTGCGAGAATTCCTCGATATGCCTGTTGAGGACATGCAGTTGTGGGCCGCCCATTCCGCCGCCGAAACCTGGCCCGATAACCTGCGCGGCGCCTGCTCCACCCCGCTGGCCCAACTGCCCCCGGACCGCCGCGAGGCCCTCCTCCGGCAGGCCGCCCTCGTCCGGTTTCAACGCAAAGCCCGCGAACTGGAAAACCGCGCCCGCCAAGCCGGCTGGGAACAGGCGCTCTGGGAAGGCATCTTCCGCGCCCTCGGCTACAAGCAAAACATCTGGCCGATGCAACGCGTCGCCGAACTCCTGCCCCGTTTGCGCGAAGGCGCCCCCGCCCTGCTCGCCTGGCAGGCCCGCCTCCTGGGCATCAGCGGCTTCTTGACAGCCGCCCCGCCCGCGGCCGAAGGCGCCGAATATGCCCGAGCCTTGTGGGACCATTGGTGGCGCGAGCGCGAAACCTTCCGCGCCGAACTCCTTCCCAGAAAAATCTGGCGCATGAACGGCCTTCGCCCCGCCAACCAGCCCCAACGCCGCCTTGCCATGGCCGCCCATTGGCTGGCCGCGGGAGACATCCTCACCCGCCTGGAAACATGGTTCACAGCCGGCCCCAGCCCCGGTTTACTGCCGGACACCCTGCTCACCTGCCTTCAACCGCCCCTGGACGATTTTTGGTCATGGCACTGGAGTTTCACCTCGCCGCGGCAGGCCAGGCCCCAACCGCTCCTGGGCGAAAGCCGCGCCACCGACCTCGCCATCAACGTCATCCTCCCGTGGTTCTGGACACGGGCGCGCGCCGGCAAGAACGACCGCCTTGTCCTGGCCGCGGAAGAACGCTTTCTCCAATGGCCGCAAGCCCAGGACAACACCCTCTTGCGCCTTGCCCGGCAACGTCTCTTAGGTGGACACACCGCGCGATTATCCAGCGCCGCCGGCCAGCAAGGCCTCCTGCAAATCGTCCATGATTTCTGCGACCGCTCCAACGCCCTTTGCGCCGAATGCACCTTCCCGGACCTCGTCCGCAAGTATGCGTGATGGCAAAATGAACCCAGTGAACACCAACTATGCCAACGCACGGGTTGCCCGTCGCGGTTCCACGCACATGGCGATGGCTCAAACTTTCACTTGCGGACTATATCAAAATTGTGATATAGTGATTCGTGAGTAAAATATGCCCGAAACGCGTGTTGTATTTTATCAGGAGGCCGATGGCGAGGCTCCTATCGTGGATTGGCTACAGGATCTCTTGGAGAGCAACGAGCGGGCTTGGGCGAACTGTCGCGCTCGCATTGAACTTTTGGCCCAATTCGGCCACGAGCTCAGAGGTCCGGCGGCGGACTATCTGCGCGATGGCATTTACGAATTGCGCGCCAAGCAAGGACATGTCCAATACCGGCTGCTTTACTTTTTTCACGGGCCACAGGCTGCCATCCTTGCGCATGCCCTGACCAAGGAAGACGAGGTCCCGACGTCGGATATTGAACGCGCGATTGAACGAAAGAAGCTGTTTGAATCAAACCCAAGGGCGCATACGTATGAGAGCAAAGACTGAAATTAAAGGAACATCGGATGCCGTGGCCATTTTAGACCGAATGGCTGGAGAGAATCCGCAACTGCGGCGGTTCACTGACGAAGCACGGACCAACGCCGCCGTTGCTCAACTCGTGTACGCTGCCCGGACGAGAGCCGGGCTTTCGCAGGCTGAACTGGCCGACAAACTTGGCACCAAGCAGTCGGTCATCTCCCGGTTGGAGGATGCGGATTACGAGGGCCACTCATTGAACATGTTGCAACGGATTGCCGCCGCCCTGGGCCAGCGCATTGAAATCCGATTTTTGCCAGCGGCCAAAGCGGGCCGCCATCGGCGATCTGATGCGGCGATGTTGGAACCGGCTGCTTTAACATTGCCGTCAAGTGCAACCCGCACTCCAGGACACCCTATTGCGCCTTGCCC
The DNA here is from genome assembly GCA_003138485.1 of Verrucomicrobiales bacterium. Taxonomy (GTDB): domain Bacteria; phylum Verrucomicrobiota; class Verrucomicrobiia; order Limisphaerales; family Palsa-1400; genus PLGF01. Next base: position 28,350 of record PLGF01000046.1, read on the forward strand.
GGCAGCGTCTTCTGGGCGGACACACCGCGCGATTATCCAGCGCCGCCGGCCAGCAAGGCCTCCTGCAAATCGTCCATGATTTCCGCGACCGCTCCAACGCCCTTTGCGCTGAATCCACTTTCCCAGACCTCGTCCGCAAGTATGCGTGATGGGATTGATGCCGCCCAAATTGGTTCAAGCCGGCATTGTTCAACCTCCTTGTCAATCGATGAACGCAATGTTGCTGGGTGAAATGTCCACCATGTGGATACCCATCTCCTCTAACGCCGCCAGTATCTCCTGCACTTTTCCCCAGCGGAGGCCAAATTGATCGAGCTTTTCAGCTTCCCACTCTGCCCAAGTTTCATCAGGAAACTGCGGCGGCACGTCGAGGTAAGCGCCCGCGAAATCGAGCACGAATGGCCTTGTCACGATGCTCATCTCAATGATCCGCATTTCGTCGTTATGCCCCAGTAACTGCGGGACGTTGAGTCCCAGAATCTTTGTCATTCCCACCCCTTGGAGGCGCTGGTAAACAGCCAATTCCCGCAAATAAGGCTCCCTGAAGCGATGCACTTTGATGGCGGTGGCCACATTGCCCTTTTCAGGGTTGCCTTCGGTTCTAAAGATGATACCGTGAACACCGAAGCCTAGCCGTTCGGCGAGGCAAAGCCGATGCCTTGTGGCATAGGCTTGAGCAAGCTGTATCAGTAATTGTTCCATGGTCTCGGCAATAAAGAATGGCGGACATTCCGCCCAGGTAAAGATTCAACTCCTGATTGACGGCAGTTCCGTGCCCGTCGCCCAGCTTGGGCCGGATTTCCTGCTCTTGGACGCGCCTTTCGAGCATCCTCCAGGCAACGCCCGCCTGGCTTTGCAGGTGGATCAGAGCGAGCGCCGGTGGAACATTTGCCTGCCAAACGGCATCTCCGCCGCGGCAAACCGCGTCACTATCCGAACACAAGAATAGTGGATCAGTTCAAATTCTTCCCAGCGGCTAAAATGCCGCCCTTAATCCTTTGCGATATTCGTCAAACGCCGCCCGGCCCGCACGCGTCAACCGCAGCACTGTTTGAGGCACTTTGCCGCGATACGTCTTCTGGATCTCGACGTAGCGGGCCTCCTCCAGTCGGGTGAGATGGCTGGAGAGGTTGCCTTTGTTCATCTCGGTTTCGCGCTGCAGATAAAGGAAGTCGCATTCCTTCACCGCCGCGAGCAGGGCGAGGATCATCAGCCGCCCGGGTTCATGAATGACACGGTCCAGTTCGGAAATGGCGCGAAGTTGCTCGTTCATGCCAACACGTTTGCACCACAAACCGCTTTGCGGCAAGAACTATTTTTAACTTCCTTTTTACGCGCCCGCAAAGGGCGCCGATTCACGGGGAATCTCGGAGCTTCCGGCTGCCAACGATTCCAATGGAAACACCCGGCGCCGAGGCCGGAATTGCCGCCCCGATCCTTGTCGAAACGGGGCCGTCCTTCGCCGAACAGGCAAGGTCGGTGGATGGCGACGCTCGGCGGAGCCTTTTCCCTTGGGATCGGCTCGGCACGAGCCTTGCTCTGCCGAGCTTCGCAAAGGATTGGAATTGCCGGGAACGGGCGATTTATTTCGTGACTTTCAACTTTTAGGGAGTATTTTGTTAATGGTTGCCATCTGATGTTCTTATGCGAAATACTCCGGCTTTGATTGCTTTGGTGGTTTTCCCGGGGATCGTGGCGGCGGCGGATGCGCCGCCGGACGCCGGCGCGAAATGGGCCGTTCACGAGTGGGGGACCTTCACTTCGTTGCAGGATGAAAGCGGCAATGCCGTCGGCGGCATCAACACAGATGATGAGCCGGCGCCGAAGTTTGTGCATCGCCGCGTGGATTTGCTGCTGCTGACGCCGACGCAAGGTTTGGGCCAGATGATAGATACCTACCGATTGGATGGATACGTGCCAAAGGAGACGGCCAGTGAGACGCACGCTTCAAGGCCGGGATCGTAGGATACCCGCCTCAATGACGCGCGCCACCCAATCTTGAAAGGACACGATGAACAAGACGGAAGAGCAACTCATGGCCTCTCTGAAGGAGAACAGAGACTTGAGGGCGGCGCTGGATGAGCACGCCATTGTCGCCATAACCGATCCGCAAGGCCGGATCACTTACGTCAACGACAAGTTTTGCGCGATTTCCAAGTACGCCCGCGAGGAGTTGCTGGGACAAGACCACCGTATTCTCAACTCCGGCTACCATTCCAAGGAGTTTATGCGCCATCTCTGGACAACCATCGGCCGGGGTCAGGTGTGGCACGGTGAGATCAAGAACAAGGCCAAGGATGGTACATTCTACTGGGTGGACGCGACGATCGTGCCGTTTCTTGGCTCCGACGGGAAGCCGCTCCAGTACGTGGCCATCCGCAATGAGATCACCGAACGCAAACGGGCCGAGGAAGCGTTCCGCTGGCGGACGGCTTTGTTTGAAGCCTTGGTGGATTCAAACCCCGACGGGATTCTGGTGGTGGACAACCAGGGGAAGAAGATTCTCCAGAACCAGCGATTCAACGAAATCTGGGAAATCCCGCCGCACATTTCGCAGGACCCGGACGATGCCAGGCAGGTCGAGTTTGTAGCGCCCAAGACCAAGAATCCGGAAGAGTTTGCCGAAACGATCGCCGATCTCTATGCCCACGGCGATCAGGTCAGCCGCGATGTAATTGAACTTACAGACGGGAGGGTGCTGGTCCGAAATTCGTGGCCCGTGCGGGACAAGAACGGAACGTATTTCGGACGCATCTGGACGGTGCGGGACATAACCGAGCGCCGGCAGCTTGAGGCGCAATTGCGCCAGGCGCAGAAAATGGAAGCGATTGGACAACTGGCTGGGGGGATCGCGCATGATTTCAACAACATTCTCTGTGCGACTCTGATGCACCTGGGCCTTTTGCAGCACAATCCCCAGTTAACCGTGGGCATCAAGGAATCTCTTGAGGAGGTCGAAAGGGAGACTCTGCGCGCGGCCAACCTCACGCGACAGCTCCTGCTCTTCAGCCGGCGGCAGGCCGCCCGCATCGAACCGTGGAACTTGGACAACTTGATTGAGGACCTGCTGAAGATGCTGCGGCGGCTGTTGGGTGAGAACATCGAAGTTGTGTTCGAGGGCGCCGCTGGCGCCAGTTGGGTCAGTGCCGATGCTGGAATGATGCAACAGGTGGTGATGAATTTGTGCATCAATGCCCGCGATGCGATGCCCGACGGCGGACGGTTGACGCTGGCAACCAGGATGCTTGAGATCGAGGCCAGATCCGAAAAGTCGCACCCCGAGGCCCGCCCCGGACGCTTTGTTTGCTTGTCAGTAACCGACACGGGATGCGGCATGGACGAGGCCGTTTTAGGGAGGATGTTTGAGCCGTTTTTCACCACGAAGGAAATTGGCAAAGGGACCGGATTGGGGCTGGCGACCGTCTATGGGATCGTCCAGCAGCACCAAGGCTGGATCGAGGTGGAGAGCAAGCCGGGCCACGGCAGTTCTTTCCGGATTCATTTTCCATCGACAAGTCCGGTGGGTGCCATCGGAATTTCCAGCGATGAGGAGAAAGTCAAAGGCGGCTCAGAGACCATATTGCTGGTGGAGGACGAGGCGGTGTTACGCCAATTGGCAGCCTCGTGCCTTCGCAAACTGGGCTACGCGGTGCTGCCGGCCGGCAACGCTGCTGAAGCCCTGAAGGTATGGGAAGAGCACCATCAAGAAGTCGCGTTGTTGTTCACGGACATGAAGATACCGGGCCAAATGACTGGGTTGGATTTGGCGGCGCGGCTCAAGAAAGAAAAGGGTTCTTTGAAAGTGATCAGTTCCAGCGGATACATCGCGGACTTGGGAGACTCCGCTCTGACAGCCGGCCAGGAGATTGCCTATTTGCCCAAGCCATATACGCCAGCCGCTTTGGCAAGAACTGTGCGGCATTGCCTGGACAAGAATTGAGGGGCGCATCCGATAACAGATTGCCTCAACCTCTCTTTTGATTGCCTTCCGCGCGGGGGAACGTGTGGCCTTTGCGTTTGGCGACGGCTTGTTTGAGCACGTATTCGATCTGGCCGTTGGCGAAGCGGACATTGACTTTTCCAATCCCAACGGGATTGAAACGTTCAGTCCAGCGCCGTCAACAGTGCCTTGGCAGGCGATCCTGAAAGGATCGCAATCACTCAGCCCAGGATTGCGAGGAACGAGCTATCCTGGGTAAAAAGACAGAAGAATCACAACCCTGAAAGGGTTGAATCGGATTCGCAAGGATTTGATATTCAACCCTTTCAGGGTTGTTGAACTTCCTGGCACATACCCAAGGTAGGCCCTCTGGAATCGGGCCAACCTTGTGCTGAACGATCCAATCCCTTCGGGATTGAAAATCAGAAGATGTCACGGTGAATTGGGCGGCGCGGACTCTTGGGGGGGCTGTTCGGCTGCGCGTTGTTGTATCCACTGTTTTTCCCAGGCGTCAAAATCGCCGTCCGCCGGTCCCGCTTCCTGAACCGCGCCGTCAACCAAGAGGTACATCCGGGACCAACTTCCGTTTGGCATCTGGCGCGGCTCTTTCTCACGGGCGAAAATGGAGTAAGGAGCGGCGGAGATGGGCACCGGCTGCCCGTAATCAATGAATTCAAAGGAATTCGTTCCAACCCCGATACCCAAAGGGTTAGCAGGGTTCCCGTTTTAGCCGCGGCGCCCGCTAGCGAGGCGGCTGCCAGCCGGGCAGCCATTCCCGCGGGGGCGGTTTGAACGGCACTTGTTGACAGAACGGTTGAAAGCATGGCGGCCGACGTCGTAATCCCCTGGCTGGCAAGGCGCGCCCGGAGCTTGTCCGCCAGCGCCGGCGCTTTGCGGGCCAAATCGGTGAAAACACTTTGGGCCACCTCCTCGGCCATGACGGCGGAGCCAGCCTGTCGGAGAACGGTCGAGTAAACCAGATCGGTGTAACGGGCGACGATTTCCGCGAAAGCCGCCTCCGATCCCTGGCGGGCGTATTCGCGGAGCAATTGCGCGTCGGCTTTCGCTTCCATCTCACTATTATACACCCGCCGAAAACAGGAATCCGACAGGAATCAGATGGGGGGGGTGCGCCCAAGATGGCTGGCGCGTCTCCACAAAAGGCGGTAAACTCCGAAATGACTTTCAGCGAATACAGCTTGCTGGCGATCACTTCGCTATTCGTCATCCTGGACCCGATCGCCGCGGTCCCGGCGTTCATCGCAATGACGCCCAATGATCCGCCGGCGGCCAAACTGCGCATGGCGCGCCTGGCTTGTTGGGTGGCGGCCGGAGTGCTGATGGTGTTCGCCGCGGCTGGAAACATGATTTTCAAGGTCATGGGGATTACGCTGCCCGCCTTTCAGATCGCCGGCAGCATTCTCCTGCTGCGAATTGCCCTGGACATGCTCTATGCCCGGCGCTCGCCCGCCCGGGAAACCGATGAAGAAGTGGCCGCCGGGGCGGCCAAGGACGACATCGCCATCACGCCGCTGGGCGTCCCCATGCTGGCGGGGCCGGGCGCGATATCGACGGTGTTGATTCTGCTCAATCAGGCAAAGGGGATTACCCAGGTTGTGGTCCTGTTTGCCTCCATCGCGCTGGTGTGTTTCATGGGTTACTGGGTTTTTTGGCTGGCCGTGCGCGGAACGCGCTATCTCAACCCCCTGGCGCTCAAGCTGACCACCCGGCTCTTCGGGCTGCTCCTGGCTTCGATGGCGGTGCAATTCATCTTCAACGCCCTGGAGCAACTTCCATTCTTCAAGAAGTGAAGTCGTGACAGTATTTGAGCTTGAGCTTCGCCGACCGGATCTTATGCACCAATACGGTATTGTTGACAAACGGTGTATTGCAATGTGATTTTGCCGTTGACGAAACTGCCAGCGGTTTCTGGCAGGTTGTCGGGCAGCGCTGAGATTTCCCTGAAAAGAGACGCGCGCCACGGGATGAGGGGTGAAATTTAGGCGTGCTTTTTTTTTGGAGCGGCCCTAGTGTGCGGCATGGTCTGGATCGTTGCGTTGCTTTGCCTCGGAGTGGTCGGCGCGACGGGATATTATAGAGGTCCCGTGCGGGCGGGCTTTTCGTTCGTCGGCCTGGCGATGGGCGCGCTGCTGGCCAACCCGCTCTCGCCGCTGACCAGGCATCTGCTGCCGCTGATCGGGCTTCACCATCCGGTGTGGGGGATATTTGTGCCGCAATGCATTGCGTTTTTAATCGTGCTCATCACGTTCAAGATCGCCGGGGAGGTGGTGAATGAGAAGATTAGCGTTCATTTCAAGTACAAGGCGGATGACCGCAAGCTGCTGGATTGGCAGCGGCTGTATTCGCGCCTGGGACTGTGCGTGGGAGTGCTCAATGGGGCGGTCTATTTCCTGCTCTTGATGATACCGGTGTACGCCGGGGGGTATTTCACGACGGAAGCGGCGGGAGACACCGCGCCACCCGGGGCGCAATTACTGACGAGCATGCGTTCGCAGTTGGGGGGCTTGAAAATGGACCGGGTTCTGGCCGCCTACGACCCGACGCCCCGGCAGGTTTACCAGGCGGCGGACATCGTGGCGCTGGTGTTGCACAATCCGCTGTTGGAAAGCCGCCTGGCGCATTATCCGTTGTTTCTGCAATTGGGGGAGCAGCGGGAATTCCAGGATTTGGCCGCGGACGTGAATTTGCAGCAACTGGTTGCCGAGGGGAACACGATTGAGGTGGTGCGTTATCCGAAGGTGCAGGCGCTGCTGACCAATGCGGCTTTCACGAGCGAGATCACAGGATTGATCGGCAATGATCTGGATGATCTGCAACAGTATTTGGCCACCGGGCAGTCACCCAAGTATGATGGCAACCCCTTCCTGGGTGTCTGGACCATCAACCCCGCGGCCACGCTGGTCCAGGAACGCCAACGGCATCCGGCGTTGACGCCGCTGCAATTGAAACAACTGAAGGATGAAATGTTCCCAATCGTGGCCGGGCTGTCGCTGACAGCCCTGCCGAACGGGAAGGTGATATTGAAGAAATTGAACTCGACCACCGCTGACAACACTGTTGTGGCCACTGGCAGTTGGAAGCGGGACGAGGGGTCTTTTCAGGTGAATCTTCCCGGCTCTCGGCCGGAAACCTCCATCATCAAGATTACCGAGGCGAACAAACTGGAGCTGCCCAAAGACAGCTACGTCATGGTTTTCGACAAAGAAATGTAGCGGACAACGCGGCATCGGATCGCCCCGCTTGAACGCCAGGCGGGCGGACCTCCATGCGACACTTAAACCCCCAGTGAATTTACAGGAATATCAAGCCAAACAATTACTGGCCCAGTACGGCGTGCCCGTCCCGGCCGGCGAAGTCTGCGCCACCCCGGCCGCCGCGAAAGATGCCGCCGGGAAGCTCTTTTCCGGCGGCCATGCGCGCGTGGTTATCAAAGCCCAAATCCATGCCGGCGGCCGGGGCAAGGGAACATTCAAGAGCGGCTTCCAAGGCGGAGTCAAAATCTGCCGGACCGCGGACGAGGCGATGAAGATGGCCGCGGCAATGCTTGGCCAGGTCCTTGTCACCAAACAGACCGGCCCGGAAGGGAGGCTGGTGGGCAAGGTTCTGGTTGCGGGCGCCCCAAACATCAAGAAGGAGTTCTATTGCGCCGTCCTCCTTGATCGCGCGCTTTCCCGGCCCGTCTTCATGGCGAGCACCGAAGGAGGGATGGACATCGAACAGGTGGCCTGCGATCAGCCGGAAAAGATTGTCAAGGAAAGCATCAATCCCGCCGCGGGCTTTTTGCCCTTCCAAGGCCGCAAACTGGCGGTGGCGCTGGGCCTGAAGGGGGACCTGATCGCCTCGGCGGCCAGGATATTTGGCGGTCTGTATAAGACATGGTGGGAATGCGACGCCAGCCTGGTGGAAATCAACCCGCTCTGCCTCATAGCCGGCCCGGAGGGCCAGGAAAGCCTGCTGGCCATCGACGCGAAGATGAGCCTGGATGACAACGCCCTCTACCGGCATCCCAATATCCTGGCCATGCGCGATCTGGCGGAGGAGGCGCCGCTGGAAATCGAAGCCGGCAAATTCAATCTGAATTACATCAAGCTCGATGGGAGCATCGCGTGCCTGGTCAACGGAGCGGGCCTGGCCATGGCGACGATGGACATCATCCAGCATTTCGGCGGGAAGCCGGCCAACTTCCTGGATGTCGGCGGGGGCGCGAGCCAGGAGCAGGTGACGGCGGCGTTTCGCATTATTTTGAGCGATCCGAACGTGAAGGGAATCCTGGTGAACATCTTTGGGGGCATCATGCAATGCGACATCATCGCCGCGGGCATCGTGGCGGCGGCAAAGGAATCGCGGTTGGGCCTGCCGCTGATCGTGCGGCTGGAGGGGAACAACGCGCCATTGGGCAGGGAGATATTGCGCGGTTCGGGCCTGGCGATCATCAGCGGGGATTCGATGGCCGACGCGGCGCAAAAGGCGGTGCGGGCGGTGGAATGCGCGGGAGCGGAGGAGCGCGTTTAGAATATGATTGACGAACGTGAATTGGAGCGCATCAACGGACTTTACATCTGCCCGCCGGACGCCGGTCCGGGCTGGCGCGAGGCGATGGCGTCCGGGATTGACATGTCGTTGATCGAAAGCGCGCTGGCGCAAACGCCGGAGCAGCGGCTCGACGAACACCAACAGGTCCTGGATTTCGCCCTCGAAATCCAGGGCAAACTCACTTCCGATGCCGCAAGATGATAAAGCCCTGCTCGCTCGGCTTCGCGAACGTCAAGCGGAATTCGTTGTCGGCGGCGGCGTGGCCTGCGTTCTCAGCGGCGCCCCCTTGGTGACCTATGACCTGGACATTTGCATCCGTCTGACGCCGGAGAATCTTTGTCGCATTCAAGCCGCTGTCAAAGATTTGCATCCCTTCCACCGACTCTCCTCCAACCAGCTTCCCCTGGAATTGACGGACCAACTGTGCGGCCGCCTGAAGAACCTTTTTCTGCAAACCGATCTCGGCAAGCTCGACTGCCTGGGCGAAATCACCGGCATAGGCGGTTACGACAAAGTCGCGGCCCGGTCGGACGTCATGCCACTTTCCTTTGGAGCCTGCCGGGTGCTTTCATTGGACGCCCTGATCGAAGCCAAAGAGAGCGCCGGGAAAGACAAAGACCTGGGGGCGCTGCGTTTCCTGCGCGCGATCAAAGACAAGCCCAAAACCGAAGGCCGGGGCCGCTCCGAATGATTTTATGTCCATACTCGTTACTCCGCAAACCAAGGTCCTCGTCCAGGGGATCACCGGCGCCTTCGGCGCCCGGCACACCCGGCTCTCCCTCGATTACGGCACCCGCGTCGTCGCCGGAGTCACCCCGGGCAAGGGCGGCCAGACCTTCGAGCACGGCGGGAAGAAAGTTCCCATATTTGACACGGTGGCGGACGCCGCCCGCCAGACCGGCGCAACGGCTTCCGCCATTTTTGTTCCGCCGCCTTTCGCGGGCGACGCGATCCTGGAAGCCGCCGACGCGGGGCTGGGCCTGGTTGTCTGCATCACGGAAGGCATCCCTGTCAACGATATGCTGAAAGTCAAAAGCGCCCTGCTGGGGTCCGGGACGCGGCTGATCGGCCCCAATTGCCCGGGCGTCGTCACGCCGGGAGAAGGCCCGGACTCCTCGGGCGGCTGCCGCATCGGTATCGCGCCGGGATACATTCACAAGAAGGGGCACATCGGAGTGGTTTCGCGAAGCGGCACGTTGACCTACGAGGCGGTGTGGCAATTGACCTGCCGCGGCGCCGGCCAATCGACTTGCGTGGGCATCGGAGGCGATCCGGTCAATGGCGCCTGCCACCTGGACATCATTAAGATGTTCAACGACGACCCCGAGACGCACGGGATCATCATGATCGGCGAGATCGGCGGATCGGCGGAGGAAGAGGCGGCGGAATGGATCCGGCGCAATTGCCGCAAGCCCGTGGCGGGGTTCATCGCCGGGGCGACGGCTCCGGCGGGCCGGCGGATGGGTCACGCCGGGGCGATTGTCAGCGGCGGCAAGGGCACGGCGGCGGCGAAGATCGCGGCCTTCAAAGAAGCCGGCATCGCCATCGCGCCGACGCCCTCGGACATGGCTGGCACGCTTTTGCAAATGATGTGAGGGGTCACCGCGCCGCTTCGTGGCTTAGGGCGGCGGCTATTTTCTTTTCCAGCACGGGCCGCAGGGCGGGCACTTTCTCAATGAGGCGATTGTAGATGTGGACCGCCTCCGGCCACTGTTGCTGATCTTCATAGATGCGCGCGGCGGCCTCGCCCGCGTATTGCCCCCAATAGGGAACAAAGTCGCTTTGATCAAGATAAAGAACGTTGTCGTAATGATCCAACGCCTGCCGGGTCAAATTCCGCTTCTCCGCGATCACTCCAAGGCCAAACTCGGCCTGGCCGCGCGCCGCGGCGCTTACATTGGTGGCCGGGAACCGGATAATCGCCTCGTACAACGCCGCCGCGTTGGCGTAGCCGCTGGTGTCCGCTTTGTTGATGCCCGCCCAATACCTCCAGTAATCCCCCATCCGGCCCATCGCCTCGACGGCGATGGCGTTGGTGGGGGCGCCGTTGGTGACCACGCTCAGGGCGTTGAAAGCTTCGTTGATGTACGTCGCGTTGTTCGTGTTGGCCTGAAACTGGAGGAACCGGGTTTCGCCCAAAGCGAAATACGCCTGATCGACCAGTGGCCGCGGGGCGTTGGTGCCATTGACCAGCTCCAAAAAATACTTGCGCGCGTCCTCCACCGCCAAATGCGCCAGGGCTGCCTTGCCCGCCATCAACCGCGCCGGCCAGCTCAGTTGCTCCACGCCGCCAAACTTCTCGAAAAGCAGTTCGTAATTGCTCTCCGCCGATGGATAATCGGGCAGGTTGTAGTAATAATCCGCCACCCAGTTCTGCGCCCAGGCCGCCAGGGTGTTGGTGGAGAATTGCGCGATAAAATTGGTGAACAGCATCAGCGCGTTGCTCTCCATCCCCGCTTTATCATAGGCCAGCCCCAGGGAAAACTCCACTTCCGGCCAGAGCGGATGCCCCTGGTAATTGCTCACCCACTGCGTGTATCCGCTGATGGCCGCCGGCCAATTCCTCTCGTGGTCGTAGGTGCGCGCGATGGCGAATTTCACCTCCGGCGCCAGCGGCGAGGTTGGCGCCTTCTCCAACAGGTCGCCAAAGGCCTTTCGCGCAAGGTCACAGTTGCTTTTCCGATCCAAGTCCTCGCCCATCAGCAGCAAGCCGCGCGCGCCAAAGGAACTGTCCGGATACCACTCCAGGATTTTCCCCACCGCCGCCGCCGCTCCATTGGTGTCGCCCCGGTTGATATTCGCCTCGACCAATTGAAAGAGCGCCAGATCGAACAGGCCGTTGGTGACGGCGGGTAATTTGTCGTACTGCGTCAGCAGCAGGTTGTAATCGCCCACCGCCCCGCCAAAGTCCCCCGCGGAGAATTCCGCGTCGGCCAGTTTGAAACGCGCCACGGCCTGATCCTCCGAATACTGCAAACTCCTGGCGGCTTCCCCGAAATCGGACTTCGCCTCGCCCATCTTGCCTTGCGTCCATTCGCACCAACCGCGGTCCAGATACGCCTTGGGGGCCAGCGGACTGTTGGTGAGGATGACCAGCGTGAAATTGCTTTGCGCCAGTTCCAGGCAATTGGTCGCCAGCGGCGCCGCGTTGGTCCCTTCCCCCGGCTTGGGCGGATGGACCTGCGCCTGCAAATACAATTCCCCAAGGCTCAACTCAACGATGTCCAGGCCGGATGCCTGCGGATACCGCCCCTTAAGCTCCTCCAGCGCCCGGATCGCCTCCGCCGGCGCCGCCGCGTCCAGGGCGACTGTCAACTGCACGATCTTGCCCAGCGCCTGCCTTTGCGTCTCCCCGGCGGTGTCCGCCAGATTCCGGTTATACGTTTGCAGCGCCTCCGCCAACCGATCCAGCTTCTCCAGTATCTCTCCCTGCAGGAACACGCTCTCCGCCAGGCGGCTCTTGTCGAAGGCGGCCTCCAGCAAATTGGTGCTGCCGTTCAACGCCTCCGCGGCCTGTCCATTGGCCAGCTTGATCTGGCATAGAAGATATTGCCGCCGCCAGCGAAGCTCCGAGGCTAACCCGTTGGTGTCAATCCCGCCCACCTCCTTCTCCCCTTCCGCGTAACTCCTCTCCTTCAACAGCGCCTCCCCCAGCAACAGCGACCCCGTCACCGCGAATTTGCCCTTGGGGTCGGCGGCTGCCGCCTGTCGGAAGATTCCATCGGCCGGCTGCAACAAAGCGATCACCTCCCGCCACTGCCCCATCCAGGCATGCGCCTCGGCTTCCTTGTAGGCCGCTTCCAACCTCTGGGACGCATTTGCATAATGCTTGGCGAAGTTCGAAAATCCTTCCGCCGCCTGCTTGAAGTCCCCGGCCTTGAACCGCGCCGTGGCGATGCAAAACACATAATCCCACTGCCGCATCCCCGCCCCGGCCAACGCTCCTTCCAGCAGATGAATCGCCCCGCTGTAATTCGATTGGCCCAACTGGGACTGCGCCAGCCCCAAAATCGCGTCCGGCCGGTAAGTCGAATTCGTATAAACCGCCAGGAAATTGGTGAATTTGCTTTCCGCCTGCGGATACTGTTCGTCCTGAAGCCGTTGCTCCGCCGATATGAATGCCGCCGTCTCCGCGGGTGACGTCTCGGGCGCCGCATGGCCCTCCAATCCGGCCCACCAAAAAAGCGCCGCCAGCAGACAGCCCGCCGGGCCTCCGCCGCGCCACGTCCGTTTTAGCAAGTCGCGCCGCACCCTTTGATTATCGAATACCCCCCCGCCGGAAGCGATGCAAAAATTCTGGTCGCCGCCCGGCCGCAGGGCTGCTACCCTGTCGTCTGTGCCATTCAAATCTGACAGCCAATGAACGCCGTGCGGACATTTAACGTCGAAGCCGGATTGCCCAGTCTGGACGACGCCCGGAAGTCGGTCATGGCGCAAATCAAGCAAGCCAGGCGGGAAAGGGTGGCGGTCCTCAAAGTCATTCACGGCTACGGCTCTTCGGGCAAAGGAGGGACCCTCTGTTTCGGCCTGCGCAAATCCTTCGGCCTGCGCAAAAAGGAGGGCGTCATCAGGGACTACATCGCCGGCGAAAACTTCTCCATCTTCAACAACACCGTCCTGGACCTGCTGGAAGCCGTGCCGGAGTTGCGCGGCGACCCGGACCTGGGCGCCGCCAACGAAGGCGTCACCCTCATCTGGCTGAAGTAGGTGCAGCCCGCAGAACACGCTGAATGACGCAGAAAAAAGGACTTCATGCCAAGGTGGGAATCCTTTATCCGTTTCCATCCTTGTCGCGCCGGAGCCGCGCGAATTGAGGACACGTTTTTTCATGCAATAATCTTTCAAGGTTCATGCCGGGCACCATGCCCAGAATGTCATGCCCCTTGCTTACCAAGCGCCGGGCGCTGGTGGCGATGTCATCTTGTAAGGACTGCCCACGAACATGGAGATAAGCCCAACAAACAGAGGCACTTGCATCGAACAGAGGTCTTGTAAGGTACGGTCGGGAGCGTTTTTCGCAACTTCCTGAGCCGCAACAACTTGCTTCTGGCAGCCGTCTTGTAAGGCACGGCGCCGGTAGCGAGCGGTGTTTTTCCAGTAGCCCGGATGCTCCTTCTGCCAGCCGCGAACTTTCGCCGGGTCGCTCCCAAACATGGGTGTCAAACCATGCGGCATCCCTTCGGGAAACGCGGTGCCACGGCAGGCAAACGTCCCCGCGATGGACTTCGCCAGCAAGGCACCCTCGAAAGAGAACTTTTGCGCCGGGTAATGCAGGTCAAAATAATCCTTTTGTAATCTTCGCCGGTGCTGGCGCGGCGTTGGGCCAGGCGGGCATGGACGGAAGCGGCGGGGTTTTTCATGCGAGGCTGTCGAAATAGGGGCGCATGACGTTGAGCACCCGGCAGACCTTGGCGTAATGCCAAAGAGCCTCGGGAGTGGTGGTTTTTGGCCACGAAGCAATTATTACATAACGTATGCAGTTGGCAACAAGTGACTACAGTTTGTAAAATAGTTCATTGTGTCAAATCTCGCCAATTACGTTCCAAATCGGTTGCAGGTCCGGGTCGCGCAAAGCCATCTGCTTCAACTGCTTGGGGTCGCCCAAAACCAAAGCGGATTTCAGCCATTGCCGGGCTGCCGTAACGTCCCCAAGTTGGCATTCGTAGCAGGCAAGGTTGTAGGCGATCAGAGGCTCCTTGGGAAACAGCGTCCGCGCCTTGCCGAGAATCTCTTTGGCCTTGGGGATGCCGCCGCCGGTCATGCGTCTGGTTGCATAGGCATGGGAAATCCAGAACTGCGCCTCCTTTGGGCGGATTTGAACAAGCGCACAAGCCGTTTCAGCCGCCATGTCCCACTTTCCGGCCTTGGTATGGATCTCGAACCTGGCCAGCAACACTTCGGGATGAGAACGCAACGCCGGGGTGATCTTCTCCAATTCCTCCAGCGCCTCCTGCCAATTGCCCAGCCCCAGCCAGCCCGTTGCGGCGGACAGATGGAAAGTGTCCGGTGGTTCCAGCGATTTCACGGGCCTACAGTCGCAAAGACCGCCGCGGAATGCAAGGTGAGGAGAAATCTTTGCAGAAGTGAACAAATTATTGGGCGGACGCTCTGCGCGTGGGCAGAACGCGCGGAAAGTTGAGCAGAAGCGCCAGACCCCCATTCTGCGTCATTCTGCGTGTTCTGCGGGGAAAACTTCTTGCAATTTACAACTTTTGTGTTACATTTCATAAGC
>PLGF01000008.1 GCA_003138485.1 Verrucomicrobiales bacterium
TAGGCCGCCGACGTGTAGACTGATTCCAGGCCAAACATGAAATCCTGGTTGTTCATGGTGACCAGGCATTCGGCAAAACCGCTGCCGGGGAGGGATTGAACCGAGGTGAATCCCCCGTTGTTCCAGGAAGAGCCTCCTGCCGTTTTTGTCACCACGCCACCGGCGGCGGTGACGTTCTGAATATTGGCCAGGCTTATTTGGGACTCGTTGGTGTAGGTTTGATAGGAACCCCCATTCAAACTGTAGTAAATGGTTCCGCCGCCCAGAGAGGTGAGTGAGACGTTTCCAACATCAATGAAGTTGCCGGCGGCGGGGTCGGCTGAGACGTAACCCGCGCAGGTCAGATGCGGGGTGATGACAAAGCTGTCGTTGGTGTTGTTGTTGATGGCGAGCTCAATTTCATATGTCATCCCTGCGTTGACGGGGAGGCTGATCCCGTAGGAAGTGGGAGTTGTCGATAATTGCGACAGGATGGCATTGTTGGCGGTTATGTAACTGGCCGGCGATACCGCGCCCGTGGCTATGGCGTAAATTTGGGACGGGGTCAGGGCCAGGTTGTGGTAGATGGTCAATCCGCCCAGCTCGCCGTTGAAATAATTGTATCCCGGGGGTGGAACGCCCACTTGCCATTTTGTTCCTCCCTGCCAAAGCGCGGGAATCGAGTTTGGTGTTCCCTGGCTGGCGCCATTGACGTAAAGCAGCTCCTGTCCACCCACGGTGGCCACGATCGCAACGTGATACCAAGTGTTGGGTTGGATCACAGTCGTTCCTGTGACTGTGTAGCTCGAACTGCCCGTGGAGGTATAGTGCTCAAAGACACCCGACGATGTAATATGCAGGTCGTGTGAATAAACTCCCGAGTTGACTCCAGACGACGTAGTGGCGCCAATAATCCCCACGGCCCTGACTGATGGAACCTTGACCCACGCGGAAACCGTGTACGAGGATAAAGCGAGCGAGGGATCCATGACATCCAAATAGCTGCTGGTCCCGTTCAACTGCAGGGATGCCACGCTTCCTGGATCGGGTGAGGCATCGTTGGTGTAAGTTGGGCTGCTATAGGGATTTACGGTCAGCCCCATGGTGTTGATGGTGTTATTGTCAAATGCAAAGTAGGTTCCGGTCAGCTGTCCAGAGTAAGCCGTGAGGGCGGCATTGGCGGTAGACCCCTCTGTGTCAACCTCCAGCAGTCCCGTGCAGGTGGGTGTAAAGGAATACCAAACAGGCCCGTTCGTGGTTCCAACAACTGTTCCCAACGTGGGGGTGTTGTTGGTCAGAGGAATGCTGTTGGTTGAACTTTGATTGGGTGGTCCTCCGTAAAAGGTCGCCACATTCAGCACAAAGGGGCCGGGAATGGTGCCGTCAATGCAAATGTAATAGGCTGTGCCGGAGGTGCCGGCAAAGGAGAAACTGGAGTTCGGTGTGGCGCCTTCAGTTCCCACGCATCCGCCCACCCAGGTGCCGTTGAACGACGTGTAAACGGCAATGAGGTGTGAGCCCGGGCTGTTGACCGAGAGGTAAATCAGCCCGGGGTTGGTCGGCGTGTATTTAAACCAAACGTTTTGATTTACAGGCGCGTTGAGGTAACCATTGGCGACCCAGTTTTCACCCGAACTGGTCGCTTGAATGGTGCTTCCGGCCACGCTGATCAGATTACCCGTCTCGGAACCGGAGATGATGGGCACACCGTTTGACGGATAAAGAATGGTGGCATTGGCAAAAAGGTCATTGGCGGGCGGGACGGGGAGGGTGATGGTGACATTGGCTCCACCGGTTCCCCCCTCGGATGTTCCTGTTTTTCCGTCCACCTCCACCATATTGGTTTGCCCGGCGGTCACAGGGACAATGACCTGGCTTTGCACAACGCCAGGTTGATAATCATCGTTGCCATAAGGCGGGTACGTGGTGGCGGATGAGTAGACGCCTGCGCCCAATAAGGTGTCAAATGTGCTCCCCAACAAGGAAACAGTGGCGTTTCCCGTTGTTGGAGCCACGAAATTCCACCAAATATTGGCGGAGGCATCGTTAACTCCCTGCCTGTTGCCAAGGTTGTAGCCGTCCAAGGTTGCATAGGTGTTGGCACCCACTGCCGTCGCCACATAGGATAGATTGGTGACCGTATACCCTTCGTATGTCTGCAGGTTGGTGACGGTGGCAAAGGGCATGGTTGCACCGGGATAGACGTCATTGGACGGGTAAGCGTCGATTTCCACATCAAGATCAATCAAACCCGAACCTGCTCCGCTTCCCGTGCCATCAACGCAAATGGAATAGGAAGTGCCCGCAGCGACCGTCAAGCCTGTCAGGAAACCCGATGTGGTTACTCCCATGCTGCTGTATGTCCAGCTGCCGCCCGCTCCGACAGCTGTTGTTTTGACGCCGAGTTGATTTGGAAAAGTGCTGTTGGTTGAGGCCACCTTTAAAAAGCCAGACATGGGGGCGACAAACGTCCACCACACGGTGTGCTGCGAGTCTCCTACGCCCGTGGTGTTGCCCATGAGTGACTCTCCACTCTCTGTTGAAGCCGAGAAGTTGTTCCCGGCCAATCCAGCCGTGAAGGTGATGTTGGTCGCTGTTCCGTTTGGCAGGGGGATGGTGTTGTCATTGGTCGTGAATGGAATGACCGTCGCGTTGGCAAAATTATCGTTGCCGGGAGACGATGTCATGTTCAGGTCCAGGTTGATAAAACCATAATTCGCGCCCGTGGTGGTTCCGTCCACTTCAATCATATAGGAAGTTCCCGCGGTCACGTAGACGCTGGTGCTCGGGATGTATCCGTTGCCGCTGGTTGCAATACTGGAGTAAACCCAGCTTCCTCCCACCCCCACCGAGGCAAGTTTGATTCCGCATTGAGTCGGGAATGTGCTGTTGGATGAGGCTATGGACAAATATCCCGATTGTTGGGGGACTAAATTGAACCAAACCGATTTCCAGGGTTCCCCTGACCCGGTGGTGTTCCCCAGCGAGTTCTCGCTCCCTTCTTGCGTTGCGCCGATATTATGGGAAGCGGCATGGGCTGACAAGTTTGTGTAGTACGTAGTGCCATCCGGCACCGTCCCTGCGAGGACGTTTGTTTGCAGGGTAACGACGGTGGCTCCTGCGAAATTATCGTTTGGCGGAACTGGAACAAATAGCACATTCAGGTTAATGCCGCCCATTCCCACCGAGTCCTGCGATGAGCCGTCAATGCAGATGGAGTAACTGACACCGGCGGATACGGGGAAATTCGTAATGTAGGTGTTATACACAACGGTTCCTCCGCCGTAGCTGTAGTTGCCGCCCACGCCCTGGCTGGTGGCCAACAGCCCCATCTGGGTGATGAACGAGGACTGGGTGGGGTCTATGCTCACCCACCCGTTGGTCGGCGGAACAAAAGTCCACCAAACGGTGTGACCCGTAACCCCGATCCCCGTATAGTTGCCCAGGTTCTGCCCGCCTGGATCTGCGGTTGCCTGGTAGTTTTGGCCCACCAAGTTGGCCGTCATGGTGTAGTTGGTGACATTGCCGTTGGCAATCGTTGTGACGATCGCGTTCGTCGTCAAAGTGATGGGAGTGGCATTGGCAAAGGCATCATTAGGCGGCGGGACCTCAAGAAGCAAATTGACGCCGCTGAGACCCTGTCCATTAATGCCGTTTTCAAGCCAGTATTGCTGTCCCCCAGTGGCTGTAAAGCCCATTGAATTCCAGGCTTGACCGAGAGGGGATGACCCTGTGATCGTGCTGTGTGGCGAAAAGACTACGAGGTACTCGCCCAGCGAGGAAGAGTAGGGATCGGTGGTCAACAGGCCGCCAGAAATTGGAGCCACGAAGGTATACCAAAGATCGCCTCCAGGAGCCGTAATTCCGGCAGGATTCCATTCCGGACCCCAGTAGCCTTCGGTATAGAAGCAGGAATCCCCAGTCATGTAATTTGTCGAGGAAACGACACCGTTTGGCAGATTCCAGCTCGTGATCGCGTTTGTAAAGGTGAGCACTTTGGGATCGTCAATGTTGTGATATTCCTCCATGAGGTTGAACTCTTTGATCGTAAACTGGGCGTCGTAGTTGATTAAACTCAAGGGTGAAATTGTGCCCGCTGCCAGCCCTGCGATTTGGGAAGGGGTTAGCACGGTGTTGTGATAGATTGCCAGCCCTCCCAATTCTCCAGCGAAAAAATTATCTCCAGAAGGCGCCGTTCCAACCTGCCAGCGGTCTCCCAAAGAGGAAAGCGCGGGAACGGTGACGGGTGTGCCTTGGCTGACCCCGTTTACGTAGAGAAGCTCCTGTCCCCCGGCGCTTGCGGCGATGGCGACATGGTACCATGTGTTGGGCTGTATTACCGTCGTGCCCGTCACGGTGTATCCTGTGCTGCCGCTGTAAACGTAGTGCTGAAACACGCCGCCGGCCGTGAGGCTCAGGTCGTCGGATTCAACTGCTGGGATGCCTGCTGAAGTTGTCCGGCCAATAATGCCCATGGCCTGAACAGTGGGAATTTTAACCCACACTGAAACCGTGGATGAGGTCGGCACAAAGGAATCCATGATATCCAGGTAATTGTTGTAATTAATGCCGCCGCCACCGCTGTTTTGGCTGATAATGACGTTGTCAATAAAAGCGGTCCTGTCCCCGCCGCCGACGTCGGTGCCCTGGAATTCGAGGACATGGTTGCCTGCAGCCACGGTGAAGTTTCCAGTTGTCTCCGCCGTGAAGGTAGTGCTGCTGGCAGGATTGAAACTGCCCACGATGGTGCCATCAATAAGAACATTGAAGGTTTGCGCTGCGTACCCAGGCCGGCTGGTTGAAAGAAAACTCAAACTGTAAGTTCCCGCCAGCATGTTGCTGATCGTCTCGTAGCAGAATCCGGTTTGCTGCACAAAGCCGTATTGGCTGCCATACCCAGAAACCGCTCCGCCCCAGGCCCCGTTGCCTTGAGGGATGATGCCGCTATATCCTACATAGGTCCACGCCCCGCCGCCTGGGTTGTAGGTGTAATTCCCTTCCGGACCAGGAACTTCAAAGCCGCCATCCGGCACCAAATAGGTGTACGGGTTGTTTCCAAAAAGCATGATTGATTGAGTGGCGCCGGGGTCTGGAGATGCGTCATTGGTGAAGACCGGGCTGTTGTAACTGTTGACTGCCAATCCGAGGCTGTTTTGGGTGCTTCCATTGAACGGGAAATAAACCCCCTGCCCTTCGAGTGGAGTGGTCCTGATCNNCAACCATGCTGCCTCCCTGCCATATTTCAAATGCCTCGTGAGTGACGGGCGAGGTGTTGTAATACCGGACATCGTGCACGCGCCCGCCATTGGCGCCAAACCCCATGGGATAGTACGAATTGCCATCAAATCCTGAATTGACGGTGCCGATCTGCACGTTGTTGATCCAGAGGGTGTAGTCGGAGCTTCCCGACAATCCATCGCACTCCAGCGCAATGTAGTATTCCTGCCCCGCCGTGAGGTTGAAGTTAAAGGGGGTGAAGGTGCCGTTGTTGTACGTTCCCAGCATCATGTCTGTGGTCCGAACAACGAGCGGATCATAATAGGCGCTGTTCCCCAAAACGATGACGTTATACGGAGAGGGAGGATATCCGCCCGGGTAACCGGGATTGCTCACATACATGTAGGTCATCTCAAGACGGAAGGCCCCGCCAGTCGTCGGCCTGGAGGAGAAGTCCGAGGCGGAGCTAATGTTTGTGAAGTAGGCGCCCTGCGGCGTGAAAACGATGTTGGCGTTCTCCCCGAACGGATTCGCCAGGTTGACTGGATTCATGTCCGGGTCATATCCGAGGCCGGAGCGAAGGGCGGCCGAAGCCGTCATCGCGGAGTTATAGACAACCAACTCGTTGTTGGAGACCGCCGTGTAACTCCACCACAGGGAGTTGCTTCCCACAAAATTAGTGTTGTAATTTGCATTGAGTTGC
>PLGF01000074.1 GCA_003138485.1 Verrucomicrobiales bacterium
CCTGCATCCGAAATGTAACACAGAAGACGGAGATTGCAAGAGTTTTTTGCAGGAGTGAACAAATTATTGGGAGGACGCTGGCGCGTGGGCAGAACACGCGGAACACGCGGAAAGATGAGAAGCGCCAGACTCCCTTTCTGCGTCATTCTGCGTGTTCTGCGTGTTCTGCGGGAAAGAATTTCTCCTCTCTTATCTTGGCGGCTTGGCGTTAGCAGGTCTGCCATGCCCTTCGATTTCCAACGCGCGCCCCCTCCTGCAAACCGGGAATCCCGCCAAGCTGTTTGTCGAGGAACCCGGCTGGGAGCCATGCCGCCAGAAGGTCACGCTCCGGGCGCCGATTCAGATATTTTGCGGCGACAACCGCGCCCGCCCATCCGGCGCGCCCAAACGTTTCACATGATTCCGAGGGCCGCCCCGCCGCCTTTCTTTAGGCAACGCAAGGCGCCTTATCATATGACAATTCCATTAACGGACCCCATTCCCGTTCGCACGACGCGTCAATAGTCAGGACTGACACCTGCCTGACGCCTGCCCGCGGGCAGCAAAGGGCAGGGCTATTCTGACCCGCGTCTGAGCCCTGTCAGTTCACTCTCCTTTTTGCAGCGGGGCGGGGTCGATTTATGGATCATACGGGTTCACGGCCACCTCACGCGGTAGAACGCGGCCCGATTGCTGCAGGCAATGACCAGGCTGCAGTTGGTCCCGGCCGGTCCGCAGTTTTGCCAGGCTGCGCCGGCCAGGTTCGTCGCAACCTGGACTTGGTAATTTCCCGTGCCGCCGGTCCAGTTCAGGAGGAAATTAGTGCCCTGGGCGCACAGGCCTGCAACCACAGGCATCCCTACTGTGAAGTTTACCGCCGGCGAGTCCACCGACGAACTGGCGCCATACCAAACTCGTGCGATGACAGATTTGGCGCCAGCCGAAACGTTTGACCAAATCAGGCTGTAAGGTGTGTTGATGGTGGATCCAAGCAGGGTTGCCCCGTTGTAAAACTCGACGTTCTTGATGATCTTGCCGTTACTCGTAATCTCGGCCCCGAGGGGTATGTTGGACGAGGCAATCACTGCGCCGCTGGCAGGATTGGTCAACACACAAATGGGGGCAGGCGTCTGGACGGATTCGATGTAGGACTGAAGAAGCGGAACGGTATAGTCTGCGGCATAGCCCATGGGGCTGGCGACAATCTGCCAAGGCTCGTAATTCACGGAATTAGTGGTTCCGTTGATCACGGCGAACTGCGGGATGCCGCCGTTATTAAAATTGTTGTAAGCGAGCCAATCGCAGTCATCGGCCACAAGCTCAAGGCCGTAAGTGGCAATATAGTTGTTCTCTAAATCGGGGTCGCTGCAATCTATATTGACGCTAATGACCTGCACCGGCACGCCGTTGCTGTTGCCATCGGCGTTGCGATAGTATTGCGTAATATTTGGCTCGATGTCAGCCGCGGCTTCCGCGCAATACTCGCACCAGTACGCCCAAAAATCCAACACAACGACTGTGCCCTGGTAATCATAAAGGGAAAGGGGCTGGCCGTTGGTGTGGTTGACGATGGTCCAGTTCGAGGCGGTCTGGGCGTGTGTGGTTTGAATGCCAAACGCCAAGCCGAAGGCCGCGACGGCTGCCGACAATGTTCTTTTGAGACCGTTGCTGTGATATGCCACGCTTTTTTTCATCTATTTCCTTTCTTGTTTGCCGGATTGGACCGCGCGCCAAGGCGAATTGCCCGCGAACCAATCCACATTCTTATACAAGTTGTCCTGCGCAAGGCCGCTCAATGTGGCCGACACACCCCGAATTGACGTCGTCCCGCTTCGGTTACGGCCCAAAGGTTCAAGGGGCACGTGTCCTCGCCCCATCGGATGGCCCGCACGCCACCGTCGTCAAAAGCGTAATTAGAATGGCCGGATTTGTTGAGAAGCCCCAACGTTCCGCCGTGCCTGCTCTCCTCCAAATCGGGCAGGTACTGGGTGGCGTTCACAGCCAGAACCACGTAGAAATTGGTCGAGGCGGACGCTTTCTCGCCAAACAAAATCGTGTCCGCCGGGCGGGCTATGATCGATTCGCGCACCTTTGGAAGGGCTGTTCCGTCCGGAGGCAGGACGCCGCCGAGCATCTGCAAGATCGCGTCCTGAAATCCGTTCATCAGGTAGCTGCGCGGCGCAGTATCGGGGGTTGCATTCGAGATGGTCATGGCCGCATTCGCTGAAGGGTCAGACGGGCAGCACAGCAGCTTGACAGCGGAGTAACGGGGCTGAAGTTGGGCCGGCCAGCGGTTAGTAGGCGCGTCCCGTGGCGGCATCCAGGAGTCGCTGTCCGCGAGGTAAAGCCCCAGCGCCAGCCGGATCTGCCGCAAATTGCCCGTGCAGGCGATGCTCTGCGCCGATGCTTTCGACAGGCTCAACGCCGGCAGTAACAGCGCCGCCAATATCGAGATGATCGCAATAACCACCAGGAGTTCAATCAGCGTGAAGCCGTATGAGAAACTCCTTCTGCCTGGGAATCGCCCCGGGTTTATTGTCCACAGTCGTTTCGTAACTCCGAATCTCCTGCTCTTTCCAACCCCGTAACCATCGGTGTCTTTCCGTTTGACTGGCTGGCAGCATGAAGGGCGCGGGGGCTTGAAGGCAAGAACAAAAGTCAAAGGGGGGGCTTAACCACGTCCGCCTGCGCCACGCTTCGGCGCGACAAGGATTTCACGGATTAACACGGATTCGGAATTCTTTATCTGCGATATCTGGGAAATCCGTGGTTAGGTGTCACGGATGGAAGCTCGCGCAGGCTTGTGCATGAAAAAAGGGGAAGGCGAAGGAAGTGGCGCGGAATTGATTCGCGCCCGGGGGGCGGGCGTGGTAATGAGAAGGGGACCGGATTCGATGAACAACTCAACCCAGGACGAGACGGCTATTCTCGACGAGGCCCGGCGTTTGCCCGAAGGCCAGCGCGCGCCCTACCTTGAGAGAACTTGCGGGGCCGACGCCGAGTTGCGCCAGCGCGTGGCATCGCGTCTGGCTGCTCTGCCGCGCTCCCGCCCCGCCGCCTCCGGGACAGCCGCTGACAACGAGGCGACGGTCGATTCCAGCGCCGCGGGCGGGCCGCCCGTTCCTGTTTTGAGGGCGGCGGAGGAGACGCCCGGTTGCGTTGTCGGACGGTACAAATTGCTGGAGATGATTGGCGAAGGGGGATTTGGCTGCGTCTATGTGGCGGAGCAAAAGGAGCCGGTCAAACGGCGCGTGGCGCTCAAGATCATCAAGCTTGGCATGGACACGCGGCAGGTTGTGGCGCGATTCGAGGCGGAACGGCAGGCGCTGGCCATGATGGACCATCCCAATATCGCCAAGGTGCTCGATGCCGGAGCGACCGATACGGGCCGGCCCTTCTTTGTCATGGAATTGGTGCGCGGCGTCAGGATCACTGACTACTGCGACGAGAACAAACTTTCCACGCGCAAGCGGCTGGACCTTTTCATCCTGGTCTGCCGCGCCATCGAGCACGCTCACCAAAAGGGCATCATCCATCGCGACATCAAGCCGTCCAACATCCTGGTCGCAACGGAAAACGGGGCCGCCGTGCCCAAGGTGATTGATTTTGGCATCGCCAAGGCCACCTCCGGCCGGTTGACCGACAAGACGGTTTATACGCAGGCGGACCAATTCGTGGGCACACCCGCCTACATGAGTCCGGAACAGGCCGAGGCGAGCGGACTGGACATCGATACCCGAAGCGATATTTACAGCCTGGGCGTTCTGCTCTACGAGTTGCTCACGTCCGAAACTCCATTTGAAAGCAAGAACCTCCTGGCGCGCGGCTTTGACGAGATGCGCCGCATCATCCGCGAGATTGAACCGCAACTTCCTTCGCTGCGCCTGCGCGCCAAACACGACACCGGCCAGACCAGCGCCGCCACACTCCACGGCACCGACGCCCCCAAACTCATCAACCTCATGCGCGGCGACCTGGATTGGGTGGTGATGAAGTGCCTGGAAAAGGACCGCAACCGGCGTTACGAAACTGCGGGCAGTTTGGTGGCCGACGTGCAGCGGTTCCTGGACAACGAACCAGTCGCCGCCCGCTCCCCCAGCGGTCTCTACCGCTTCCGAAAGCTGGTGCAGCGCAACCGCCTGGCTTTCGCCGCGGCGGCCGGAATATGGATCACGCTCGTTGCCGCGCTGGGCGTGACTTCCTGGTATGTCATCAAAGAGAGACAGGAACGCGACCTCGCCGAGATAGAAAGCAACGCGGCCAATAGCGCCCGGCAAAACTCGGACAAGGCCCGCGAACTGGCCGAGGCCGACGAACAGAAAGCCCTGGAATCTCAAAAGCAGGCCGTAGCCGCCCAACAAAGAGCCGAAGCGGCCACCGCAAGGGCGCTGGAATCCGAGAAGGCGGCCAAAGCCGCCTTGCAAGAGGCGCGCGAAGAGACTGAGAAAGCCAGAATCGCCGATCAACAGGCCCAGGTCTCCAAATCCGACGCCCAAACGGCCCGCCGTCAAGCTTCTTTGGCGATGTCCGAAGCCGAGAAACAGGAGGCGGAAAAGGCCGAGGCTGTCGCCCTCCAGACCGGCCTCCGCCGCGAAGCCGAGGCGGCGCGCCAGCGGGCTGAAAATTTGTTGACACAGGCCCGGGCGGACGAAGCGGCCTCCGCCGCGGAAGCGCTCCAATTGCGAACCTCGTTGTCCAATTTTTGCAACCGCCTCGACGCCCTTCCCCCGGCGGCGGTCGCCGCCATCGCCGATTCATTTCTCGCCGCGCCCGGCCCGAACCAGCCTTGGGCCATCCCGCTCCTGCGCGGGCGGGCGGATTGGCGCGCGCGCCAGGGCGATTGGACGGGGGCGGCGGTGGATTTCACCCGGCTTCTGGAACTGGAACCGGACGCCCCGGAGGCCTACGACGCCTTGGCCTACATTGCAGTGCAAACCGGCGACCTGTCCGCTTACTCGCGGATTTGCACCGCGCTTCTGCTCCGGTTTCGAGCCGCGAACGATTTGGCCATCGGCCGGCTCGTGGCGCGGGATTGCCTGCTGGCGCCAACGACGAACGTGGACCTGGCGGCCGCCGCCGCCCTGGCCCGGCTGGCAATGGAATCGGGAACCAACGACAGCCATTTTCCCGCGAACGCGTTGACTCTGGGTCTGGCGGAATATCGGCAGGGCCGCTTTGCCGAGGCGGCGGCGCGGGCGGCAACAGCGCTGGCCGCCGCGGAACAAGACGCCCCCAGCCAGGCCCAAGCCTCCGCCCTGCTCGCCCTGGCCTTGCAGCAACTCAAGCAGACAAACCTGGCTCTCACGAATCTGGCCGCCGGCCGGATAATCCTGCAAACCAAGCCGCCCAAAACGGATGGCGGCGACCGCGGTCCGCGGTGGAAAGAATACGCCGCCGCGGCGGCGCTCCTGCGGGAGGCGGGGGCGCTGATTGAGGCCCCGCCGCAGTCAACACTAAATGAAGCCCAAACCGCGCCGCGCCAATTCCCGCCGCCCGTCGCGCCCGCGCGAACGAACAATTGACAACTTGCAATTCAGGGGCGCGTTGATTCCGCGCGGGTCAGAATTTGAATTCGACGCCTTCCCGGGCCGCGCAGATCACCAGCGCGGCATCGTGGCGGGCGGCGCGCTGGCGGCAGGCCTGCACCCGCTCGTCGATCATCTGGTCGGTGCTTTCCGGGTCGTGATGGAAGAGAGCCAGCGTTTTCACCTTGGCCTGGGTGGCCAGGTCGGTGACCGAGAAACAGCAGGAGTGGCCCCATTTCCTCTTCGAGGCGTACTCCTTCTCGTCGTACTGCGCGTCCATGATAAGCAAGTCGGCATCCTGCGCCACTTGGAGCAGGGCGGCCGGAACGCGGCGCGGCGGGCCGGAGCCTTCCAGGTCGGGAAAGGTGTCGCCGGACTCAATCTCCAGTTCGTTGTCGGTGGCATAGACGATCTTGATCCCGTCCTTTTCAAATGAATAGCCGAAGCTGCCGCCTGGATGATTGAGGGGGAAGCTGCGGACGCGCACGCCGCCGATCTCCCGCTCGCCGTTTTCCAGATAGTCCGCCGAGATGTTGGGGCCGATTTCCTTGAATGAGACTGGGAAATACTCGGAACTCATCTGGCCGGAGAGGAGTTGGTAGTTGGTGTTGTCGTGAGATTGCCGGCCATAGACATGAATGGGCATCGTCTTGAGATAAACCGGGGCGAAAAAGGGGAAGCCTTGGATGTGGTCCCAATGGGTGTGGGTGATAAACAGGTGCAGGTCTTTGGGCGGCGGCTGGCGCGTGAGGAGGTCCTTGCCCAGTTCACGAATCCCGGACCCGGCGTCGCAAATAAAGAGCACGTCGTCGAACCGGACTTCCACACACGGGGTGTTGCCGCCATAGACGCGCGTCCAACTGGCCGGCGTCGGGATGGACCCCCGCGTCCCCCAAAATTTCACGAAGGCGGCCATCTCAGTCCTCGTGATAGACAAACACGCTGTCCGCAACCTGGATCACGTCCCCTTCCCGCAAAACAGCCGAATAGACCTTCACCCCGTTGAGATAAACGCCGTTATGACTGTCATTGTCCTGCAGGACGCAGTCGGTGCCGCGCACGCGCAGAAACGCATGAAAGCGGGAGGCGCGCTTGGAGTTGAGGCGCAGGTGGGTTTCGGCAGCGCGGCCCATCACCAGTTCGTCCCCCTCGATGGTGATCTCGCGGAGCGATCCCTCACCTTCCAATAGTTCCAGGGAATGACGATGGCTGTCCCGCCCCCGGCGTTGCATCCGGATGTTCCCGGTTATCGTTGCATCGAACTCGGCCATGTTGGAATCTTGGTTTAGACAATTGCCATGTTGCGCGAAATGGCCCCTTTTGCAAGGACTTTTCAGCCCGTCCACCAGCATTCCCGGCAAAAACACAGTTGCCATGCGCCTGATTTTGCATGACCTTCCCACGGTGCGAACCGTCGAAACTATTTCCGCCATGCAACGCCTGGCCCGGCAATGGCAGATGCAACGCGTCCCTGTCTCCTTTGTTCCTACGATGGGCTGTTTGCACTCCGGCCATCTCAGCCTCATCCAATGCGCCCGCCGGATTATCGGCCCCCGCGGCAAGGTCGTCGTCAGCGTCTATGTCAACCCCACCCAATTTGGCCCAGCCGAAGACTACGCCAATTACCCGCACAATCTCTTCCAAGACAGGAAACTGTGCTCGCGGGCGGGCGTCGATGTGCTCTTTGTGCCCTCGGACGCGGAAATGTACCCCGCGGCATTCAGCACATGGGTCGTTGAGGAATCCTTGACGCGCGGCATGGAAGGAGCCTCCCGCCCAACCCATTTCCGCGGCGTCGCGACCGTCGTCGCCAAACTCTTCAACATAGTCCTGCCGACGGCGGCCGTTTTCGGCGCGAAGGATTTTCAGCAGGCGGCCCTAATCCAGAAAATGACGCGCGAGTTGAATTTTCCCATCAAAATCGTCGTGTCGCCCATCGTGAGGGAACGCGACGGACTGGCATTCAGTTCGCGCAATAGATACCTGACCAAAGCGCAACGCTCCCGGGCCACGGTCCTTTGGCGTGCCATTCAACAGGCCAGGGCTTCCCTCGGCGCCCGGCCCATCCCTGCCGCGCGCCTGAAGGAAGAATTGCGCGCCTTGGTGGAAGCGGAGAGCGGCGTCCGTCTGGATTACATCGAGTTCTTCGATCCGCAAACCCTCGCGCCCGCCGCGCGAGTCAGCAGGGGAACCCATATTGCCTTGGCCGTTTTCATCGGCCGCACACGCCTCATCGATAACGCCGCGCTTTAAATAAAGTCAGTCCGGCAACCGGCTGCGGAATTGGCGGCAGGCCTCGGCGATGTCCGGCGCGTCCAGGATGGCGGACACCGCGCAGACGCCTTCTGCCCCCGCCTCCACCACCGCATCGAGATTGGCCAGATTGATCCCACCGATGGCGAACCAGGGAATGGCAACGTGTTCGCGCATCCACCGCACGTATTCCAGGGTGACTGGCTTCGCGTCCGGCTTGGTGCCCGTGGCATAGACCGGTCCGGCGGCAATATAAGCCGGCCCGGCCGCCAGCGCCCGTCGCGCATCGTCCGGGCAATGCGTGCTCAAGCCCAAGCCGGGGCCAGGCCGCCCGCCTGCCAGCCCCGCCGAAGTCGCCCAGCCGGCCCCGAAAAAATCCTCCTGACCCAGATGACACCATTCCGCCCCGACTTGGCGGGCGATCTCATAATGGTCGTTGATGACCAGGCCCACACCCGCCTCCTTGAGAATGGGATGAACAATGTCAGCGAGCCGCCGGATTTCGCCGGGCGTGGCGTTTTTTGCCCGCAATTGCACCAGGTCCGATCCGCCGGCGCAGAGTTCGCGGGCGATCCCCGCCGGGTCGCGCCCGCGCAAAAAGGCGGTGTCAATAAAGGTGTAAAGGCGGCATTGGGCGAGCGGTTTCATGGCCTCGATCCTTATCGAAACGGGGGCGTCCGTCACCGAACAGGTGAGTCCGGCAGGGCGACGCTCCCGCG
>PLGF01000070.1 GCA_003138485.1 Verrucomicrobiales bacterium
CAGACCGGGTGATAGAACTGCGTGATGCCGATGGCGGCCATCTGTTTGCCAAGCGTATTGGCCACTTTATAGGCGAGATCAAGGTCTCCAATGGCGGTCATTCCCATGGGCGGAGGGAACTGTATGACGTGGCCGGAGGCGTAGTCGTTTTTGAAATCGCCTTCCATGTCGATGGTGACGTGCAGGGGGATTCCCGATGGCCGTTGCATCGCGATCTGCTGCAGCTTGTTGAGGGCGGCGGTCAGCTCTTCAGGAGCCACGCTCACGCCGAAGCTGCGGTCGTCGAAGTAGGTGTGCGCGATATCGAAATAGTCCTTGGGCTTTTTGAAGTTCGGATCGACTTGCGAACGTCCCCAATAAAGGTTCTTGCAGGTTTCCAGCGCGTAGGGTTCCAGGCAAACGCCGCCGGCGTGAAGTTTGGTGATCTGTTCGATCCCCGAGGGGGTCAGATAAGCGCCGCGCCAGGTGAAGGTGAGAACCTGGCCGCATTTCTCCAGCAGGGTCATTTTCGACAGTTTCGCTGAAACAAAATCGTCTCTCGTGTTCGACATAATGAATTATTTCAATAATTGTTTTTAAAATTTGCCCTGTTCGCGCCGATCACGGGCGACAGGTCCGACGCGGAGCTTGCGCAACGACATGGGCATTGACGACACCCGCGCCGCGAAAGCCTCCGATTCGGTTCTCATTTCCGCAACTCTAGGGTTTGGAATGCCGGCGCGTCAAGCGACATTCTGAGCCAAAAGTGGCGCAGAGTGTAAGACAAAACTCTTCTTATTACAACCACCAGTATGAAGGGGGCCGCAATGTCTCCCGCTACGTTCCTTCAGCACAGGTCAGCCAGATCAAGCAGGCCATCGAGGGCTATCATCGTTTCCAAGGGTTGGCCCAACAATACGCGCAACTGGTGGTGGAAAAGACCCGCGCCGAACGAGAGGCAGGCTCAAGAAAAAGGACCTGCCCCCAAAACTCCTCCTGGCCCAAGACCAGGAAATCCAGCAGTTGATGACCCGCTGCCAAGCGGGGGAACCCAACGGGGTCGCCGTCCAGCAACTGGAAGTGCTGGTGCGCACCGCCATCTTCCAGCCGGCCAATGCGCTGGTGGGCTTCCTTTTGCAGCAAGCCGCCGACCGCATCGACGCCGCCTATCAGCCCAAGCCGGGCCAGAAACGCAACGGACGGCAACGCCTTCGGGTCGATGGCATCTTCGGTTCCTTCCAACTGCATCGCGACTATTATTACCATAAAGGCAAAAAGCAGGGCGATTATCCAACCGATGCCGCGTTGGGCTTGGAGGGGGACAAAACGCCGGCCCCGGCCCGCTTGGTGTGCCTGGAGGGAGCGGATGAATCCAATCATCAAAGGCGAAAAATCATTCGTAGTCAATGCTAATGATTCTCTTCCCCGTCGGGCGGGGCTGGGGGCGGCGGGACTGGTTCTGGAAAGAGGATGCGGCGAAGGTATTGGCCGGTGTAGCTTGCCGGAGCGCGGGCGATCTTTTCGGGCGGCCCCTCCGCCACAATCCGTCCGCCGGCGGCGCCGCCTTCCGGCCCAAGGTCAATCACCCAATCGGCCGTTTTTATCACGTCCAGGTTGTGCTCGATGATGAGGAGGGTGTTGCCAGCGTTGCGCAGTTTGAAGAGAACATCCAGCAGCTTGGCCACGTCGTGGAAATGCAGTCCGGTGGTCGGTTCGTCCAGTATGTAGAGCGTGTGCCCCGTGGCCTTGCGGCTCAACTCGGCGGCCAGCTTGATGCGCTGGGCCTCGCCCCCGCTGAGCGTCGTCCCCGATTGCCCCAGACGCACGTAACCCAGCCCCACTTCCGCCAGAGTCAGGCACGGCTCGTAAATCTTGGGGATGGCCCGGAAAAAGGTGACCGCTTCATCGACCGTCATATCGAGGACGTCGGCGATGTTCATGCCCTTGAAATGAATTTCCAGCGTCTCCCGATTGTAGCGCCGTCCGTTGCACGCCTCGCATGTCACATAGATGGGCGGGAGAAAGTGCATCTCGATCTTGATCAGGCCGTCCCCCTGGCATTTTTCACAGCGGCCGCCCTTGACGTTGAAACTGAACCGCCCGGCCTCGTAGCCGCGGATTTTCGCCGTGGGCAATTTGGCGAACAGATCGCGGATTTGATTGAACATGCCGGTGTAAGTGGCCGGGTTGCTGCGCGGGGTGCGGCCGATGGGCGTCTGGTCGATCACAATGACTTTGTCCAGGCTTTCGAACCCGCAAAGCTCCCGGTGTTTGCCGGGTTGCTCCTTGGAGCCGTAGAATTTCCGGAACAAGGCGCGGCGCAAGATGTCGTCCACCAGCGTGCTTTTTCCCGATCCGCTCACGCCCGTCACCGCCGTCAGCGCGCCGAGCGGGATGCGGGCGTCGATGTTTTTCAGGTTGTTCTCCGACGCCCCCAACACTTCCAGCCAGCCCCGGTCCAGGGAGGGTTTGAGGCGCGACTTGGGCACCGGGATTTTCAATTCCCCCTTGAGATAGCGCCCGGTGAGGGATCGTGGCGCGGCTTCGATGTCCGCGACCGAGCCGGCGGCGACCAATTCCCCGCCGAGGACGCCCGCGCCGGGGCCAAGGTCGAGCACGTAATCGGCCCGCCGGATGGTCTCCTCGTCGTGCTCGACCACCAGCACGGAATTGCCCAGGTCCCGCAGGCCCTCCAGGGATTGGAGCAGGCGGTCGTTGTCCCGCTGGTGCAGGCCGATGCTCGGCTCGTCAAGAATGTAGAGGACACCCACCAGGCCGGCCCCGATCTGCGTCGCCAGCCGGATGCGCTGCGCTTCCCCGCCGCTGAGAGTGCCGCTCTCGCGGTCCAGAGTCAGATAGCCCAGTCCGACGTTCTTGAGGAAACCGAGCCGCGCCCGGATTTCCTTGATCAGGTCCCCCGCGATCTTCCGCTGGAAATCAGTCAACATTAAATCGGCGAAAAAGGCGTCGGCCTCTTCTATCGAGAGAGCGCAAACGTCCATGATGGAGAGGCCCTCGATGGCGGAGGGCGGCCGGGGCGGCGCCGCGCCGAGTGTGACGGCGAGGATTTCTGGTTTGAGGCGGCGGCCCTGGCAGGCGTCGCAGGGCTGCGGGTTCATGAAAGCTTTCAGGCGGTTCTTGGTGAATTCGCTTTCCGTTTCGGCGTGGAGGCGTTCCAGGTTGGGAATGATCCCTTCGAATGGTTTGCGAACGCTGCTGATCTTTCCGGCGCGCCAGAAGGTGAAGCTGATTTCGTCTTCGCCCGTGCCTAGAAGCAGTTTCTCTTTGAAGTCGGCGGGCAAATCCTTCCAGGGCGTTTCGACGCTCTGCGCAAAATGCGCCGCCATCCCGCGCAGGAGCGCCTTGTAATAAACGATCATCCGCTTGGCCCCGCGGCGCCAGGGCAGGATTGCCCCTTTGTCCAGCGACTTTTCCGCGTCGGGCACGATGAGATGCTCGTCGAACACCAGCTTTTGACCCAGCCCGTGGCACACAGGACACGCGCCCAGGGGCGAGTTGAAGGAGAAATGCTTGGGCGTGGGCGGATCAAACGTCAGCCCTGTGGCCGGACTGTAATGACGGTTGGAATGGAGCGATTCGGACCACGGGGCGCCCGCCGCGCCCGCGCTCTCTGCGGGCTGGGAGAGCACCAACAGGCGTCCGTCCCCCCACTTCAAGGCGGTCTCCACCGAATCGCCCAGCCGGACGCGAATTTTGTCGTCAATCACAAGGCGATCTACGATGGCTTCGATGGTGTGGCGGACTTTGGGATCGAGCTTGACGCGGACGTTGCTGCTCAACTCGACCAGGGCGCCATCGACGCGAGCGCGGACAAAGCCTTCGCGGGCCAGCCGCTCAATGACATCGCGGAACTCGCCCTTTTGGCGCACGACGACCGGCGCCAGGAGCATGACGCGGGTCTTGACAGGAAGGGCCAGGATGTCATCGACAATGTCGCTGGTGGTCTGGCGGGAAATGGGCTGGCCGCTGACCGGGCAATGGGGCTGGCCGACGTTGGCAAAGAGCAGGCGCAAGTAATCATAGACCTCTGTCGTCGTCGCGATGATCGAGCGCGGGTTGGCGCCGGCGCCCCTCTGCTCGATGGCGACGGCCGGGGAGAGGCCCTCGATAAAATCGACTTCCGGCTTCTCCATCTGATCGAGAAACTGGCGGGCGTAGGCCGAGAGCGACTCGACATATTTGCGCTGGCCTTCCGCGTAGATCGTGTCGAACGCCAGGGACGACTTCCCCGACCCGCTCAACCCAGTGATGACGACCAATTTGTCGCGCGGGATGGAGAGGCTGAGGTTCTTCAGATTATGCTGGCGCGCGCCGCCGATTTTGATGGAGTCCCGGGCCATGTGTATGAATTTTGCAACCAGTGCATCCCGCCATGTTTAACCCGGCGCCGCGAAAAAGGAAAGACCAACCGCAACTCAATTACACGCCACCTGGTAAAAACGCTCCGATACGGCTGTGTCGTCTTGCAACACGATCACTCCCCCTGTGCCCGTCATGCCTGACTTCGGCAACGTCGTCCAACTGGGTTCCGAAAGGTCATCCTTATATTGGAGCATGTAATTCAGGCCCGCCACGCTTTGCAGCGAAATGGAAATCCTGCCGCCAGACACTACAATGCTGGATGCGTCCACCGATGGGGCGACCAACACCCTGACCACGGTGACCAGATCGGCCAGATTATTGGCCGGATTGAGGTCCGCCGTGATCGACGCCGCGCTGACTACGTTCGTGACGAAGCCGGATTCACCCGGAAGCACATTCACCGAAAAGGCTTCGGCCGCGCCGGCCGCAAGCGTGCCGGCGGTGCAAATGACATTGCCATTGCTGAAAACGCAGCCCGGAGAGGCAGAAATGAACGTCGCCCCGGCGGGGAGCGCGTCCGTCACCACCACGTCCGCCGCCAGATCGGGGCCGGCATTGCTCACCGTCAGGGTGTAGGTTCCGGCTTGGCCGAGGACGAACGGCGACGGCGCCGCGGTTTCAGAGACCAATACGTCGGCGTTGTCATCGCAACAGGCATAGATCCAATCGTGAAGGAAAATGGTGTCCACGTACCAGCCAATCCCACCGTCCAGGTTGACATTGTCCGTCGCGCATCCCCAGCGCAATTGGATGCTCCGGCCGGCCGCCGCCGCGGGAAGATTGACCGTCGTGGTGATCCATCCGCCCGAGCTGCCGCCCCAGGCCAACCGGCCGCCCAGCGGGTTCCCCGATTGGCCGTAAAGGGCGCCATTGTAACCGCCCGTGACAAAACTGCCTCCGGCGGAAAGTATATCCGCAAAACCGCCGGCTCCTAGTGCTATTTCCAGTACGCCACCGTCGTAGTAGGTCGTGGTAGTCCCATGACGGCGCGAGACATTCGTCACCGCCTCGAGATTATAATTCTGGCGGAAAGTCACTTGCGCGTTCGTCGCCAGAACCGTCATGGCCGGCGAGGTCAGGTAAGCCAATCCGATGTTGGGGACATCGGTCGCGAAGACCGAGTTCGGAGGCGTATCGGCGGCGGAAGACGTGGTGACCCAATTGACCTGGCTGCCCGTCACGACGTTGCTCCAGCCAGCCGGCAACGCGGGCGGGGTGACGCTGTCAAAGTTCTGGGAAAAAGTCGTCGCTGGCGTTAGGACGCCAAGGGTGAAGTTGAGGGACACGGTCCCCAAATTGGCTGTCCCATCCTGAAGCTGCCAGAAAGCGGAGATGGGTTGCCCACAGGTTCCTTCGGCGGTGAAAGTGAATGTCTGGCTCACCGCCGGCCCCGGGCCCGCGGCGACGACGCCATAATACTGCGGGCTGCCGGGATCAAGCACCGAGGCGCTGGGCAGCATCGTGGCGACGAGATTGGTGGTGCTCGCTCCCGAAACATCCAACAGCGACAAGCTGACCGTAACCGTCTCGCCGGGATCAATCGCCCCGTTGGTGGGCAGACAGCTTTCAGAAACAAGTGTTGCCGAGGCGTTCAGAATCGGCTTCGGACTCAGGGGCGCCAGGAGGTTGATGAGGTTGGTGCCCGTGGGCGTCCCCCACCCCGTGCAGAGGTCGTAGCCCGGAACGGCAAAGAATTCGCTCTGGGTAGTAGCATTGGTGTTATTGCCGGAGGTAACATCATGGAAGGCCGCGCCGTAATTGGAGCCTAAACCAATCGAGTAAATGGCCGGGTTGACAAATCCAACGGGTGCCAGCTCGTTGTTGGTTCGTTGCTGGTTCACCAGCGCCGTGAACCCAGCCCATAGCGGCGCCGCGCAACTGGTCCCGCCATAATCGCCCGTCTGGTTGCCGCCGTATATCACCCAGATGTTGTCTCCCACCATCGCCACATCGGGCAGATTCCGGTAGATTTTGGAACCTTGATTGTTGGTCATGTTAACGGGCGCCTGCCAGCTCGGTATCAAAACCGTCGTGCTGCTGCCGCCGCTGCTGGCCAGGTCCCCCTGCCCCGTTGTAAACCAATTCCACACCGTTTCCGACTCCCACGTCCCAAGCGCTCCGCTCGTGCTCAACGTTGTCGCCCCCACCACCGTGATATTCGGGTCGTCCGCCGGCGGGCTGACCGCCCCGGTGTAAGCTCCGCTGTCGCCCGAAGCCAAATAGAACGATTGTTTTTGCGCCTGGAACTGCTGGAAAATTTGATCAATGTTCGAATCGATGTTGAACCCCCAGGAACAACTCAATTGTTTGGCCAGGTTATCGGTCGCCATCCGGTTCAAGATGTTATACGGGTCCGTTAAATTATTGAGGCCATCTCCTTCATACACTATCACGCTGGCCAGACCCGGCGCCATCGACACGGCCATTTCTATGTCCAGCGACACCTCATCCGCGGCGGAACCCGCCGCTCCGGTGGCGGTGTCGATCAGCACATTGACCAGCGGCACGTTGGGCAGGTGGGCCTGCGCTTCGTAGTTGGTAATATCCCCGTAGTCGTAGCCGTCTCCTTCATAGAGGCCCACCGATTGCCCCGCGCCGGTCAGCCAGGCGCCGGGGACATAAGCATCCCTGAAATCGTAGCCCATATACGTTTCATCCGGCCCCGACCCCAATTGGGGCTTCTGGGATTTGCCCCCATTGGCCCTGACAAGCAGCTTATGGGGAATAATGTAATTATCCAAACCGCCGATGTGCAGCACAGGAACCGCCAGGTCCGGCGACGGTTCCACGTCCGGCGCAAAAAATAAGCGCCCCTCCACCGGATGCTCATAGACGCGCAAATGCAGATGCAGCGCCTCCTGGATGTCCGCCACCGTCCCGTTCACATCCAGCAGCGTCCGATTGGGATGCGTGCCGGTGACGCGCAACCCGTGCGACAGCGCGAAATCCTTCACACCTTGATAATCCTCCGCGGTTGGCCCGAAACGTTCGGTAAACTGCTCCGGCGTCAGGCACTGATGGAAATTTGGGCTGGCGGGATTGTAAAGATCGTTGAGCAAATTGGTCAGAGCCGGCTTGTTGCGCAACGGCAGGCCGATGACCAGATTCATCCGATTCGTCTCCGGCAGCGCGCCGACGGCCTGGAGATTGGCCGCGGCTGCCGGGACGTGGCCGAAAAGCAATTGTCTTTGCGCCAAAGCGGCGGGAACGCCGGCAATCAAGGCCGCGCAGATCGCAGCCACAACTCCGGCCAATCTCATCCCGCCCCGCGACGCCATTCCACACCGCATTTGGTTAGGGCACATGGTATTTTGAACCGGCCTGCCGCAACACAACGAGAAATCAGCGGCAAGCCCGACTCGCACTCCACCCCAAACCTACCTTCTTGCGGAAAACTTTCAAGCCCTTTAAGCCGTCAAACGGGGGTTCAAATCCTGTCGCTGCGACGGCTTTTTGTCGATTTTATGCGCTTGGATGACCGTGGCTGGCCTGATAAGATCGGCGCAGATGAGTGAAGGCGAAAACCCCTTTTCTGATGAACTGAACAAGGCAAAACGCGGCGATGACAACTCCAAGACGGGCTGGATCGCCGCCGGCGTCCTGGCCGCGCTTTTGATTGGAGTTTCCCTGTTCCTGGCCTCGACCTTGGCCAAGGCCCGCAGGCTTGAAACGCTCGGCCCCAAACTGAATGATGCCAACGCCAGCCTCACCAACGCCCTGGCCGAGATTCAGCAGGACAAAGGCCGGATTGCCGCTCTCCAGAAACAAGTGGCTGATTTGGAGAAGGAAAGGGATGCGGCAGGCCAGAAGGCCAAAGGGCTGGAAGATGAAATGCGCTCGGCTCTCGAATCCAAGGATGTCACCATTTCCAGCCTTCAAGGCAAGCTCACGGTGAACATCCTTGACCGCGTGATGTTTGATTCGGGAGAAGCGATTTTGAAACCGGATGGGGAAGCGGTCATGCGCAAAATTGCGGGCATCCTGGCGGGACATCCCGAACTGAAGATTCAGGTCATCGGCCACACGGACGACGTGCCGATCCACACCCGGTTTCCCAGCAACTGGGAATTGTCCACCGCCCGCGCCCTGGCCGCCGTGCATTTTCTCACCGAAAGGGCCGGCGTGGACCCGCGCCGTGTCGGAGCCGCCGGCTACGGCGAGTATCGTCCCATCGCCGAGAACTCGACCGCCGAAGGCCGCGCGCGGAACCGCCGCATTGCCATCGCCATTCTGCCGGATGAACTGGCGGCCGCCGACGCGACGCCGGTGGTCAGATCCGACGCTTCAACTAATTCCCAGCCCAAGGTCCAGCCGACGCCGGAGGCGGTCGAACCCGCGGCGAAATAGCCCCCGTCCATGAGCACGCTGGCGATCAATGCCTAACTGTCAACGCACGCGAAGTTTTCCAGCCCCGTCATCATTGAGTGAGGACTCCAGGCAGAATTCCAGCGCCTCGGCGACTCCGTGGCCGTGCGGGAGTTGGCTGATGCGCCCATCTTGTTTGAGGACAAGGTCTTTGACTTCCTGGATGGCGTTGGCGGGCGCCGCCAGCCATCGGGCGTGTTGGCGCAGAAGCATCGGCAGATCGTTGAGATGGTCGCCCACGGCGAAGGTGTCGGCGGATGTCCAGCCACATTGCCTGGCGATTTCCGCCAGCGCCGTTCCCTTGTTAAAGGCATCGTGGCTGAAGCGCGCATAGACGTCATTGCAGACCAGGGTCAAATGCGGCACCTCGCGGCAGTAGTCGCGCAAGAAGTTGTATATGACAGCGGCCTCCTCGTAGCGACCGGCGATCAGGCAAAAGGGCGAATAAACATCCTCGTAGATGGTGGCGGCAAAGCGGGACTCGACCCATTGGCGCAGGCGGGGGACATCGGGGCGCACGCGCCGGAATAATTCGGCATGGGCGAGGTGGCAGGCCCGGTTCCAGGCCAGGTCCTCCACAAAATGGGAGCCGTCGCGCCGGTAGATTTCGCGCTCAACGGCGACCGCGTAATCGGGCTGGACGGCCAGACGCGCCCGGCCCACGGCTTCGAGCAGGCCGGAAAGATCGCGGCCGGTGTTGATGACCCATTTGGCGCCGCCGGCCTGCAAACGCGCGATGAGGTCTTGCAACTTGAGCGGGACGGGCGGGTTTTCAAACTCCGCGAAGAGCGTTCCATCGAAATCCGTTGAAATTAATTTAATGGGCATCGGTTGTTGGCGATTGAGCTTTTCCTCTTGCCGCCAATGGTATATCGTAAAGCACGCGACATGCCAAGCCTTCAGGACCAGTTCGACGAAGCGATGTTCGAGTTCAGCACCGGACATTGCGACGCTGCCATTGAGCGGCTGCGGGCGATCCTGGCGCAGGACCCGGCCTATTTCGACGCGCAGTTGTCCCTGGGCGGGGCTTATTTCGCCCGGGGCGATTACGCCGCCGCGATCGCCGAGGGCCACAAGGCCGAACAACTCAAGCCGCACGATCAATGGGTCCATACCAACCTCTCGCGCGCCTACATGAAGGCCGGCGATAAAACGGCGGCCGAGCATCACGCGTTGCAGGCGCGCGTCGCCTCCTGGCGCGGCAACATGGCGCCGCCCGCCGCGCCGCCACCCGATGGCGCCGGCCTGGAAATGGCCAAACCCAAAGCGACGACGCCCAAGGTCCCGGAAAAATTTCCCGACATGCCGTGGAAGAAGAACAAATCATGAAATCCGCCTACGAACTCGCCATGGAGCGTTTGAACAAAGCGACTCCCACCGTCAAACTCACCGACGCCCAGAAGAAGGAATTGGCCGATCTGGACGCGAAATACGCGGCCAAAATCGCCGAGCGCGAAATCTTCCTCAAGGGCGAACTGGCCGCCGCCGCGGGCAAAGGGGACGCGGAGGCTTACGGCCAGTTGGAAAAGCAGTTGGCCGGCGAACGCAAAACGCTCAAGGCCCAGTTGGAGGAGAAAAAGGAGAAATTGCGCAAGGGCTAACGCAGACGGCAGAACCAACCGAGCGCGGCCCAGGTTTCAAACCAGGATTTGAGGCGCGCGGCAAAGTCGCCGGGGATTGCCCCCGCGCCAGCCGCCGCCTGGCAGGCGCCCGCCACGGTGGCGTTGGCCTGGAGAGCAGACAGGAGACGGAATTGGCCGGGTTCCAGGCGCTTGTAATGGACCGCGTCCCGGTGGCGATGCACGGCGAGAAAGAGAGGTTTGGGGCGCAACCGGCGCCGAAGGCCGCGGCGCGGACGCGACCGCCGTTCTTCAAGCGCGTTGCTGGCTTGGGTGCGAAGGCGTTCCGCGCGCCTGATTTGAATCAAAAATCCGTCCAGTTCGTAGTCTAGATGCAAGAGGGTAATGTGCGGTTGCAACTTGAGGCGAAGGCGGGCCGGGGCCGCCGCGAGCAGGGACTCTGCTTCCAGGGGCGGCTTTGCTTCGTTGTCGTACGCTTCCACATGCGCCCATTCCAGCCGCGCCATGTCCAGGGCCGGCTTCTCATGCGGCGCAGTCCACCGGGGTTCAGACTCCAGAAACCCGGCCAGGCGCCGGCCCAGATTGCGCAAGCTGAAAGATTGCGACGGATGCCGCGCCAGGTATGCGCACGCCAGCCTCTCAAAACGGCGGTCCCCCAGCACGGCGCGCAGTCCCGGATAGTCATCGTAAAGGCAGTCCTTCAAGCGAAACCAATACTGCCGGTTGTAGATTTCCAACCGCTCGAACGAAGTCAGCCGCCGGCTGGGTTTGATGAAATCGGCCGCCACCGCTTTCATGGGCCGGCCGGACGGCGCCCCGGCCCTCATCCCGCCGCCGGGCGCAAGGGGAAGCATGACGGCGCGCGCCATGAGGCGTTGCAATTCCAGATACTCGCCCCGGGTCTGGCGTTTAGGCGGCGATTTTCCTGGCGTCAAGATTTTCAATGAAGCGGTTGGCTTTCAGGGCCTCGCGGTGAACTTCGTCGAAGGAGGGTATCCGGGCGTCCCATTCCAAAAGTGTCGCCGTGCGACCCGTGCGTCCCAAGGCGTGCTCATAGAGCTTCCAGACCGGGTCAATGACCGGATGGTCGTGGGTATCGAGGATGTACTTCTCGTATTTGGCGTGGCCGGCGATATGAAACTGGGCCACGCGGGCGGCGGGAATGCCGTTCACGTACAGGAACGGATCGAAGCCATGATTGCGCGAGGAGACATAGATATTATTGACATCCAGCAGGATGCCGCAGTCGGCCTGCTCGACCACCTCGGAGAGGAACTCCCACTCGGCCATTTCGGAGACGTGGAACTCGGCGTAGCTGCTGACGTTTTCCACGGCGATGGGCACCTCCAGGAAGTCGCGCGCCTGGCGGATTTTGCGCGCCGCCACCCTGGCGGCGGCAAAGGTGTAGGGCATGGGCAGCAGGTCGTGCGTGTAGCGCCCATCGACGCTCCCCCAGCAGAGATGGTCGGTGAGCCAGGGGGTTTTGGTGCGCTGAACCAGCCGCTTGAGCTTCTTGAGGTGTTCGCGGTTCAAGGGTTCGGCGGAGCCAAAGTAGGCCGACACACCGTGCTGCACGACGCGGTACTGTTCGAGAATCTGATCGAGCACCTTCAAGGGCTGCCCGCCATCGACCATGAAGTTCTCTGAAATGATTTCAAACCAATCCACCGCCGGTTTCCGGGACAGGATGTGGTCGTAATGCGGCACACGCAGGCCGATGCCGATGCCGAAATCGGTGTGTCCGTTAAATACATTGGCGGGCATGCCTTATCGAATCACAAGCCGGGGCCGTCAGGCGCGCGCCAGCCCGCTCTCCGTCAGGCGACTGTTGGGGAGAGCCAATCTGGCTGGCTTCCACGACGGGTCATCCAGCTTTGCAGCCGCCCTTGCCCTTGCAACTGTTCTTGCCGCTGCAGCCCATGTCGCCGGAGCTGCACCCCCCCTGCCCTTTGCAACTATTCATGCCTTTGCAATCATGTTTGCTGACGGCAGTGGTTGAGGCGCTGGAGCCTGCTTTGGAACTGGATTTGCAACTTGTGGTGGTCAGCGTGCCCGCGACCAATCCTGACATGGCCGCGGAAATGAGTAACGCTCTGGTGGTTCGTGTCATAATATGTTTTTGGCCTAATGTTTTTCTTTCCTGAACGACGCATGGACGCCGCCAAGGCGCGCCAATCCCGTTGCGTTCAGTCATGATTTAACCGGTCAGACGCGATAAATTAACCGCGATTCCAAAAAACGCAAGGGGAGGATTTGACCGCCTGTGCGGACCGGAATCATTCGTGGCCGAATGGGGCGGAGAAGATGTTAAGGGATGATGCGTGCTGGCATCATTCACCCGCGGGAAGCCCGCGCAGGAAATCCGCCGGACTGACAATCGGAATGCCGCGAAATTGTCGCAGGGCAAGGAGATGCTTTTTATCTCCGCTTACAATATACTCGGCTTCCGCCGCTTGAGCGCATTCCAGAATCATTTCGTCGTCAGGGTCGGCTGTGGCGCCGGTGGCACGATCGAACGGAAAAACCAGGATCGCCGATTCTGTCAGCAGATCGGCCCACGGCACAAACCGATTGGCGGGGTATTCCAGGTTCAGTTCCAAGATGGTTTCGTGATATTCGGCCAGCAATGCGGGGCTGACCGCCGCCTCGCAGCGCCCATGTGCCCAGGCGCGAAGGCACTTAAAGGGTGGTCCACGCCAAAAACTCGCGCTCGCCACCACATTCGTGTCGAAGACCGCCGTCACAGTTTCCGTTGTTTTCTAACGTGTTGAATGGCACGGGCAACGGCGGTTTCATCCTCGGAGGTCATTTCGGGAAGCCGGCTTCCCGCCAGCAACATTTTTCGGACGCGGGCGGCATTCATGGGCTGGCGCTTTCGCATCACGATAAGACCGTTGGCATAGCCAACATCCAACTCGTCTCCTTTCCTGAGTCGCGCCTGCTCACGAATGGCTTCGGGGATGACCGTCTGGCCCTTGACTGATATTTTAGCAACCATGCGGTAAGCCTAGCATTACTTTGGAAAGAATCAAATCATCTTCCCAGCCCGGTGGGACAGGCCATCAGCCGGCGTCCAATACTCAATTTTCCCAGCTTACGGCCCTTCGAGGTCCCGCTCCAGCGTGGCGCGGATTCCCGTGAAAACGTTCTCCGCCAATTGGCGCCGCCCCTCATTTGTCAAATGAATTACATCGATGAACTTCCCGGGGTCGCCATCCAGGTTGGGATGCGTATCCACCAGGCAGATGT
This sequence comes from Verrucomicrobiales bacterium, assembly GCA_003138485.1. Taxonomy (GTDB): domain Bacteria; phylum Verrucomicrobiota; class Verrucomicrobiia; order Limisphaerales; family Palsa-1400; genus PLGF01. The sequence goes on from PLGF01000070.1 coordinate 13,557, forward strand.
CGCCGCGTTCTTGCGCCACCTCCCGCACGATCTGTGAATGGATGGCATTGGCCCGGATAAACGGATAAGCCATCCGCGCTCCGCCACCCTGGTAAAAGTCGATGACCTTGAGGGGGCTGGTTTCGTTCACCGCCATGGAGAAGTTCGCCAGGACCAGCCGCACGCCGTTCGACCGGGACCAATCCGACAGTTTCCCGTACGCAATCCCATAGGCGCATTCAACCGCGGGTGTCGGGGGGCGGTCGTTTGTCTGGCGCGACCGCCTCGGCGAGGCAGCGCCTGGCGGCGCCGCCACTTCACGCAAAGCGCGCCTGCGGAACAGCGCCATCCGCAACCGATGCTCGGCGTCCGCCGCCAGTTTGACCGGGCGCTCCTCGTACACGGGCGGGATGGGTCCGAGCGGCGGCAGGAGATTCTCATCAATGAAACCAAACCCGTTGGCGCCGTGATAGGAAATGATCATGTCCGGGTGAAGAGCCGATATCTCCCGCGGGAGCCGGTAGATATTGTTGTAGATATTATAAGCGGGCACTCCGGCGTTGATGACCTGAACCGGCCGCCGCGTCTTCAATCGCTGCCGAATAATTTGCTCCAGCATTTCCGGCCAGGGCGTGTCCCCGGCCTCGACGGTCATGCCAAAGGTGGTGGACTCCCCGAGCGTGACGATGCGATAGGCCCCGCCATTGTCCATTGAAATCTCGGGCCCGCGAAAACCGAGGCTGTTGATGGAAATTCCACAATTAACCAGAGTTCCCCGGCTGCCGGGCCGCAAAAGAAACGGCAAAGGCGATTCCGGCGCCGGCATGAAAATCTCGCTTCCCAGCCGGTCGAACTCGAGCTGATAATACTCCTCCCAGCGCGCGAAGCAGGCGGGGTCGCCTTTGGCCGCGTTGAACGAGTAGTAAAGCCGGGCGGTTTCCGGACGGATCGCGGCGCGCGCGCGCGGAAGAAGCGCCAGATCAACCAGGGGCAAACCAACCAGAAGCAAGATCAGAGTATTCAAAACCTGGACGCCAGCCGTCCGCCACGCAAACCAGTGCTTGCATAAGACCAGCGCGGCCAGCGCCGCCGCCAGCCCGGCGTAAAATGTGGACGGCCGGTTCCAAATATAGCCCGCTGCCAGCCAGGCGGTCGCACCGCAAAACAGCCAAGCCATCACCGCCGCGTTCCACCGGCTTTTCCAAAGGCCCGGCGCCACGCCACCGGCGGTGATCCAGACCGACGCGGCCATAAAACCGGCGACGCCCGCGTGGTAAACATCCACCATGGTACAGTTCCCGACTTCGACCGACCATAGGGTAATGCTCCCGGCCCAAAGAGCCGCCAACGCCGCCCGTTCGAGCCACAAGGAGGGCGGCTTTGGCGCCAGTGTCCGGCACAGCATCGCAACCGCAGCCACTCCCAAACCAAGCGCCGCTCCTGGCGGCGGCTCCGACCATATTGTCAATAGAACTACGAGCGCGAGAGTGAGGCTGAGCGCGATCCATCGCATGGCGGCCTTATTTGACAGAATACATGAACGGCGAGAGCGGGGGCGGCCCCTGAGTCAGGAAAACAAGCCCGGCCAGAATCAGCACGGCAACGATCAGCGGCGCCAGCCAATACTTTTTTTCCTGCCACAAGAATCCGAGCCATTGCCGGAGAAGGCGACGCATGCCTTCTCTTATACTCCAACGAAGCCCAAGGCGGCAAGCGGATTCAGTTCGCGCCTGCGACCACGGGCGCATCTCACCTTTGTCGAGCTTGTCCCGCATTCGGGGCCGAAGCGGCGCTGTCGCGCAGACGGAACAAATTGTTGGGCTGCACCGCAAAGCGGTGCTGCACTCCAAAGCCTGTCGGTGCAATGGGAGCGTGCCTTGAACGCGAAGCGTCTCGGAGTGCTGCGCGACAGCGCCGCTTTGTTCCTCAAACAGGCGCCGTGGCCCAACCAGAAGAGTTTTGTCTCACACCCAAGAATCAAATCTGGATTCTAACCTGTTTGACGCCGCCGCTGAGAAGCCCGATTCTTGAGTCCTTGTTTGCTTGAAATTAATTTGTTCTTGTAATTGCAAATATGAACGCCACGGACACTTTTCTGGATTTTGTCAACGCCATCAACGCGCACGACGTTGTTCGTCCATGCTATCTCATGGACGCGGACCCTGTAACAGCGCAACGAGCGTCAGAGTGTTCCGACACTTGGTCCGAGGCCGGCAGGGGATGCGCTGAGACTTCGCCGCGCGCCCATTGAACGCTGCCGTCCACACCGCTCTTGCCAATATGAATTCGGAATGCCCAACTGTTGCCGCCGAATGCATACGGTCGAAATGTGACGCCCAAGCCGGGCGGCGACTTCTGTATCCGACGCGGTTCCCAAAAGCGCTTCTTCTTCCGGAGTCCAGGGACGTTTCTTGCGGTTACGCCAGAAAGCCAATCCGAGCTTCAGGCGCCGGCCCTGAACGCTGGACGGATGGCGACCGAGGCGCTTGGCGATGACTGCGTCCGGCGCGGTTCCCAACAATGCATCTTCTTCCGGGGTGAATCGCCGCCCGCTGGGATGTGGCACGCAAATCCTCAGCCGCGCCCGCCGATTTTCCACGGAACTTAAAGTCCGGCCTAGCCGCTCCGCGGCTTGCGCAACGTTAAACTTCTTTAACAGCGCATCTTGCTCAGGGCTCCATCCCCGCCGGACAATCTGACGAACACCAAGCACGCGCCGCCGCATGAGGATTGCGATTCGGGTGCGTTTAAGTTGCGCGGCGGCAGCGTCAATGGAGTTATTCCTGACAATTTCGTCTTCAGCCTCCATCCAAGCGCATCCACCTCGGTGCTGCCGCGGGCTCATAGGGCGGTTGAGCTGGCGCCGACGGCGAGCGACCGCCTTGACCGTCACGCCAAGAAGCAGGGCAACCTGGTCGTCCGGGCGCGCTCCCAGCAATTCGTCGTCCTGCCGCGTCCAGAAATGGTGTTTTGGGTTGAAAATCCGAATGCCCTGTTCAAGGCGCCTGAGACGAACCGCATTGACCGCGCGTCCCAACTGCTTGGCGAGACGTTTATCTGGCGTCGTGCCCAGCAATTCATCTTCCCATTTCGCCCAGGGCCGGGGAGCGCGGTAGTTGAACGGCCGGCGGCCCAGTTCTTGACGGCGGCCCCGTACACCTTTGAAGGGCCGATGCAAGCGCGAGGCGACTTCTTCATCCGACGCCAAGCCCAGCAGTTTCTCCTCTTCCGGCGTCCATAGGCGCTTTTGTCGTACTGCCAGGGGGATGCTCTTGTTGAGCCGCCTCTGCCGGACGCCAGAGAGCGGTCGTCCCAGATGTTTGGCCAAATCTTCATCCCGCATCGTTCCCAGCAAAGCGTCTTCTTCAGGAGTCCACCTGCGGCAAAGCGAAGCAAAGGCAAGTATGCCCAACCGCGAGCGGCGAAGCCTGATGGAGATCTCAGTCCGCTTCAGCTTGGCGGCCAAATCTTCATCCCGCATTGTCCCGAGCCTCTTCTCCTCCCACCTCCGCCATGGACGATGAACCGGCGCTCTCTTGAAAGCAGGGATTTTGAAGGCCATTCTTTGCCCGCGAACCTCGGCCACGGAGCGGCGTAATCTGCGCGACAGCTCGTGATCATTCATTGTCCCGAGCAAAAGGGTCTCCTTCATGCTCCAGCGCCGGGGGCCGGTTTGCATCGCCAGGCGCAGCCGCTCACGCATGGCAACGACTTCTTTGATTGTGCGTTTTCGTCGGCGCGCAAGGACCGAATCCGGCGCCTTGGCCAGCAACTTGATCTCGGCAACAGTCCACGCCGCGCCTCGACGATTCTTGCATGTACGCTGTTGGCCCACTGTCATAGCCGGTTAATATATACCGTCCAAGGAAAACGCCACAAAGATACATGTGGCAGGCTTGATTACGCGGAGACAGAACTGAGACATCATCCAGCCCGCCCCCCTACTCCACCGTCACGCTCTTGGCCAGGTTGCGGGGCTTGTCAACATCGCAGCCGCGCGCCACGGCGATCTCGTAGGCGAAGAGTTGCAGCGGGATCGTCGCCAGGATCGGATACAACGGCTCTTGCGTGGCCGGCAGATAAATCACGTCGTCGCACGCGCTGGCGATGTCGGTGTCGCCTTCGGTGGCGACGGCGATGATGGGGCCTTTGCGGGCGCGGATCATCGCCAGGTTGGCCATCGTCTTTTCATACATCGAATCTTTCGGGACCAGGAACACCGTCGGGGTCGCCGGATCGATGAGGGCGATGGGGCCGTGTTTCATTTCCGCGGCGGAATAGCCTTCGGCGTGGATGTAGGAGATTTCCTTGAGTTTGAGCGCGCCTTCCAGCGCGATCGGATAGGTATAGCCGCGGCTGAGGAAGAAGAAGTCGCGGGCTTGCGCGTATTTGAGGGCGAGTTTCTTGATCGCGGCGGTTTGCGCCAGAAGGGATTCGATTTGTTTGGGGATGGCTTCCAACCCCCGCAGAATTTCAAGGGCGCGGTGGACGGATAGCATTCTCATCCGGCCCAGGTGGACGGCCAGCAACGAGAGGATGACCAGCATCGAGGTGAACGCCTTGGTCGAAGCGACGCCGATTTCCGGCCCGGCATGCATGTAAATGCCGCCGTCCGCCTCCCGCGCCACCGTGCTTCCCACCACGTTGCAGATGGACAGGACGCGGTGCCCGCGCCGTTTGGCCTCGCGCAACGCGCCCAGAGTGTCCGCCGTTTCGCCGGATTGGGAGATGACCAGCAGGACGGTGTCCCGCTGGAGGGGCGCGTTGCGGTTGTAGAATTCATGGGCAAATTCCACTTCCACCGGCAGGTGGGCCAGCTCCTCAATCAAGTATTCGCCAACCAGCGCCGCGTGCCAACTGGTGCCGGTCGCCGCGATGACGATTCGTTCCACGTCGCGCAATTCGCCCGCGCTCATGTTCAGCCCGCCAAACCGCGCCGTGGCCCCCTCCGCGTCGATGCGCCCGCGCAGCGCGTTTTCAACCGCGCGAGGCTGCTCAAAGATTTCCTTGAGCATGAAATGCGGATAGGCCCCGCGCTCGGCGTCCTGCGCCTCGAACTCCAGGCGGCTGATTTGGACCTGCGCGGTGTCCGCCCCCAGGTTCTGAACGTCGAACCGCTCCCGCGTCACCGTTGCCACGTCATAATCGTTGAGGAACACCGCCTGACGGGTGTGGGCCACAATCGCGTTGGCGTCGCTTGTCAGGAAATTCTCGCCTTCGCCGATGCCGATGATCAGCGGCGAACCGCGCCGGGCGCCGACCATGACATCGGGCAGATCGGAGCATATAACGGCGATGCCATAAGTGCCGATGACTTCGCGCAGCGCGTCGCAAACCGCCTGGGTCAACCGCTCCGCGCCCGGGCTGGCCGCCTTGGCCTCGTAATGTTTGCCGATCAAATGCGCCAAAACTTCCGTGTCCGTCGCGGAAACAAACACATGCCCCTCGGCGGCAAGGGCGCGTTTGAGGCGGTCGCAGTTCTCGATGACGCCGTTATGGACGATGGCGATTTTCCCGGATTGGTCCAGGTGCGGATGAGAGTTTTCGTCGGAGGGCGGGCCGTGCGTGGCCCAGCGCGTATGGCCGATGCCGAGCGGACCCGCGACCGGCTGCGCGCGCAGCAACGCGACCAAGCCTTCGTCTAATTTGCCCTTCTTCTTTCGGACCTCCAACTTGCCGCCATCCAAGACCGCAATGCCGGCGCTGTCATAGCCGCGGTACTGCAAGCGCCGCAGCCCTTCGACCAGGATTGGACACGCGTCCTTCCTGCCAACATATCCGATAATTCCGCACATAAATTCTAAGTCGGTGAAGAGAATGCGCGTTGGCCCGCGAAACTCAAGCTTTGGTTCAATGCCGGTGTCTCACAACCCAAACCAGCAACGCCAGCGCAAAGACAAACAGGGCCGCGGCTATCGCGGTCCCGGCCATTTTCAGAAACTGCGCCCGTTGCAGGAGTTTATCCCGCTTGGCTTGTTCGGCCTGACGGAAGAGGGCGAACTGGGCTTCGAGCAGATTGGGGTCCGCCGATTCGTCCCGCAGCCGCAACGCGATCCACCCCCCGTGCATCGGGCCGAAGGCTTCGGGGAATCGGCTCAATGCCTCGGCCGGCGGGGTCGAGAACCCGGCGTCCTTTCTCCAATATGGCGCCCCTTCTTCGGTCCAGAGACGAAACAATCCGTGGTTGCGCGCCACCCCTTGCAAGCGTTCCCAAAGGAGCGGACGCAACGTGTCGCACAGCGCAAAATCGGCGAACGTTTCGGAATGAATCCTGCCGTCCGCGCCGGCGACTTGCAGGGCCAGGGCGCCCACCACCGCGCCCTGGTCGTTGAGAGCCACTTGGAATTCGGTGAACCTTTTCTCCAGGTCCGTCTCGGAAAATTGCGCCTCCTGCCACAGTGGCTTCAAAAGCGGCAGATCATCGACCGTCGCCCGCCGGATTTGAAACGTGCCGCGCGCGCTCACGAGCCGGGTCAATCGCTGTTGGGATACGAGCCGAGGACTTTGACAAAGTTGCAAACCCCGGCGAGATGGGCGACGGCTTTGGCCACTTTGGGGTCCGATATGTGGCCGTCGCAATCGACGAAGAAAAAATACTCCCAAGCCTTGCGCTTGCTTGGGCGGGACTCGATTTTGGTCATGTTCAATTTGTAGCGCCGGAACGGCTCCAGCGCCCTGTAGAGGGCGCCCACCTGGTCGGCGATGCTGAACATGACGCTGGTCCGATCACAGCCGGTGGCCGGACCGCATTGCCGGCCCAGAACCAGGAAGCGCGTGGCGTTTTCGGTGAAGTCCTGAATGTCTTGCTCGATGATTTTCAAATCGTACTTCTCGGCCGCAAGCAGGCCCGTGATGGCCGCCACCCCGCCCTTCATGCCGGCATTGCGCGCCGCGCCTTTCGCGCCGGCCAGTTCCGCGGCGCGGGCATTGGAGGACGCTTCGATTATTTCCGCGTTCGCCAGATTCCTCTGCACCCAAAGGCGGCACTGGGCCAGAGCCTGCGGATGAGCGTAGAGCCGCCGCACCTCCGGCACGGTCGCCGCGCCGGCCAGGCAGAACCGAATGGGCAGGATGATCTGCGCGACGATTTGCAGATTGCTGTCCACAAACATATCCAGCGTGTGCGTCACCACTCCTTCCGTCGAGTTCTCCACCGGCACCACCCCATAATCGGCCCGGTTCCGGGCCACTTCGGTGAATATGTCCGCGATGGTCTTCTGCGCCGAGTAGCGCAGGCTGGAGCCAAACTTCTCCATTGCCGCCTGATGAGTGAACGTCGCCTCCGGTCCCATGTAGGCAATCGTCATCGATTTTTCCAGCGACAGCGCGCTGGACATGATTTCGCGGTAAATGGCCCGGAGCGATTCATCCTTGATCGGCCCGCCGTTGAGTTTGCGAAGCCGCTGCAACACCATCCGCTCCCGCTGCGGCGCGTAGATCGCCTCGCCCACTTCGATCTTGAGTTCGCCGATTTGCAGTACGTGACGGGTGCGCTCGTTGAGCAACCGCACGATTTGCGCGTCCAGTTTATCTATCGCTTTGCGATGTTCAGGTATGTTCATTCGCATCAGTTGGGGGTGGAGGTTCCGCCGCCGCCGCGCCGGATGCGGACACGTCCGGCTCCGTTTCCATTGAATCGGACTCCTCCGGCGCCGCCGGCCCGCCCACCGGGGGTTCCACTTCCGATAGCGCCAATTGCTCCGGCGCCACCGTCGCCAGTCCCGGCTCCGTCGTCACCAGCGTCTCCGGCCGCGTCACCGGGATGCGCCGAAGCTCGTCCGCGGCCGGCAATTCCTCCAAGCTGCGCAAGCCAAAGTACTCCAGGAACAAGGCCGTCGTTCCGTAATTCATGGGGCGCCCGATCACTTCGGCCCGCCCGGTTTGTTCCACCAACCCGCGTTCCAGCAGCGTTTGCATGACGCCATCGACAGCAACCCCGCGAACTTGTTCGATCTCCGCGCGCGTCAAGGGCTGGCGGTAGGCGATGATGGCCAGAGTTTCCAGCGCCGGCTGGGAGAGGCGCGACGGACGCGCTTTGGAGCCGACCAGCGCGACGATCCAGGGCGCGAATTGCGGCTGGCTCACAAATTGCCAACCCCCCGCCACGCACGCCACCCGGTAACTCCGCCCCGCCGCCTCGTGCTCCCTTTGCAACTGCTCCAAGGCGGCGACGATGTCGTCCTCCCTGGTTTTCTTGAATGGCCGGGCCTCCTCCCCATGCTCGGCGGCGGCGGCCAGCAGATCGCGCAGTTCCTTGGGGTTGAGCGCCTTTTGCGCCGAAAATAAGATCGCTTCCAATATGAATTTAAGTTCCATTTCGACATGGCCGGTCGAACCCGGCCCAAAGATGTTTTAATTCGGCGCCGCTTCCTGCGCCGGCGCGGGAGCCGGCGGCGCGCGCAGGATTTCAATCTCTCCAAAATCCTCGGACTGCACGCAAATCAATTGCTTGAGCCGGATCAATTCCAGCAGGGCCAGAAATGTGCAGATAATCTCCGCGCGGCTGGCGGCCTCCTCAAACAACCGCCCAAACGTCACCGCCGCCGCGTCCGCCGTCAACTTCAGCAGCGCCTCGATCTTCTCGCTCACCGTCCATCTGTCCTCGAAAATCTCCCGCAAATCGTCCCGCTTGCCCGCCCGTTTCAACACCGCCGATACGGCGTTGACCAGGTCGAAGATCGACGCCTCCTGCCTGCGCCCGGCCGGCGCCGCCGTTTCGGGCGGAACCGGCAGGCGCGGGAAAATGTTCTCCTGCTCCGCCTCGCGCGCCTGCAGGAGCGCCGCCGCGTCCTTGAATTTCTTGTAAGCCACCAGTTGCCGGATCAATTCCCACCGCGGGTCTTCGCCGTCGTCCTCCTCGGTATTCTCAACCTGCTGGTCCTTGGGCAGCAATTCCCGGCTCTTGATGTACATGAGCGTGGAGGCCATGACCAGGAATTCACCCGCGATCTCCAGGTCCAGCATCCGCATCACCTCGACGTATTCGATGAACTGCGTGGCCAGACGGGTCAGATTGACCTCATAAATATCGACTTCCTCCTTCTTTATCAAATAAAGGAGCAAGTCCAGCGGCCCCTCAAAAACCTCGAATTGAACTTTGTATTCGGACATGGATCGCTTTATGCGCGCGCCCATGCTAAGACCCGCCCCGCCGCTTTGGCAACGCTTTTGCGCGGCCTTTTTCCAAGCGCCATTCTCGTTTGCCGCCCGTTTTCCCGGTTGACGCTTCTGTCCTGTCTGATAACCTCCCGCGGTGAAAAGCGGCGGCTCATGGTTTTTTGGCCGGTGGAATCGCGGATATTATTTTCTCCGCGTCGTGTTCCGCCTGCGGCCGCTTTAGGCGTTTGCCTCCACTTTTTGCCGCAGGCCCGCCGCTGGCGGGTTTTTTATTCAAACCGACATTTATATGATCATCATTCTCAAGCCCGGCATCGCCCGCAAAGAAGAGACCGCGGTGCTCAAGGAAATCAAGGCCCTCGGTTACAAACCGCATGTCATGCGCGGCGTCGCCCGCACCGTCATCGGCGCCATCGGCGACGAACGCACCCACAAAACCCTCGAATCACTCACTTCCTTTCCGCAAGTCGAACGGGTCATGCCGGTGCAGAAACGCTACAAATTGGTCAGCCGCGAGGCGCAAAAAGACGCCACCGTCATTCCCGTGCGCGGAAACCTCATCGGCGGCCGCAAATTCCAGGTCATGGCCGGCCCCTGCTCCGTTGAGGACGAGAAGCAACTCATGACCACCGCCCACGCTGTCCGCAAGGCCGGCGCCACCATCCTGCGCGGCGGCGCCTTCAAACCGCGCACGTCCCCCTACGAATTCCAGGGTTTGGGCGTCAAGGGCCTCAAGCTTCTGGCCAAGGCCCGCCGCGAAACCGGCCTGGCCATCATCACCGAATTGCTCTCCGAACAACAAGTCCAACTGGTGGCCGAGTACGCCGACATCATCCAGATCGGCGCTCGCAACGCCCAAAACTTCCAATTGCTCATCGCCGCCGCCCGCACCGGCAAACCCATCCTCCTCAAACGCGGCCTCTCCATGCGCATCGAAGAATGGCTCCTGGCTGGCGAATACGTCCTGTCAAATAACAATCCCAATTTGATGTTCTGCGAACGCGGCATCCGCACCTTCGAGACTTACACCCGCAACACCGTCGATCTCGCCGCCATTCCCATCATCAAGACCGAATCCCATTGCCCCGTCATCATTGATCCCAGCCAGGGCGCCGGACGCGCCGATCTGGTCGCCTGCCTCTGCCGCGGCGCCGCCGCCATGGGCGCCGACGGCCTCCTCATCGAGGTCCACCCCAATCCAGCCGAAGCCTGGAGCGACGGCGCGCAGCAACTCACCCTCGAAGGCTTCGCCCGCTTGATGGAAGACTTGAAGCCTTTCATCGCCGCGGCGGGCCGGGATTAGTCCTTAATGCCGCTCGAAGGCTGCCAGTCCAGGAACTTCAACTGGACCGAGCGCGCCCCATTGTAGCAGTTGATGGCCGGGGCGCAGGCGATGTCAAAATTGCCTTCCGGCAACGCCGCCCCGCGGCAATTCCACCATACCGCCTCCAGCGTCTGCCGCCCGTCCGTCACACGCAATTTGACGTGCTGCTGTTCCTTGCCCATCCCTTGCGGCGGCCAGCGATGGCTCAACCCCCGCACCGCCACCCGCGCCACGGGATTCCCCTGTCCCGTCGGATCCAGCCGCGCCAGCCCCTCGACCTCTTCCAAACTCAGGTCCGACAACGCCGCCTCCGCGTCCAATTTGAGGGTCGGGCGCAATTGCTCCGGGCCAATCGTGGCGCGCGCGATCTCATTGAGCCGCTGACGCAGCAGAGGCATCTTCGCGGGCGCGGCGCTCAACCCGGCCGCCATGGCGTGGCCGCCGTGGCGCACGAGCAAATCCACGCACTCCCGCAACGCAGCCGCCAAATCAAATCCCTCAATGCTCCGCCCCGATCCGCGCCAAATCTCCCCCGCCCCTCCCATGATGATCGTCGGCCGGTAAAACTCCTGCAACACCCGCGACGCCACGATCCCCACCACGCCCACGTGCCATTCGGCCCGGCCCTCCACGATGACAAAATCCTTCTCCGGGTCAAACCGCGCCCGCACCGCCGCGGTCGCCTCCGCGCAAATCCCCCGCTCAATCTCCCGCCGCTCCCGGTTCCGCTCATCCAGCGACCGCGCCAGCGTCTCCGCTTCCGCCGCGTCCCGTGTCAACAATAGACGCAACGCCTCCTGCGCGTCTTCCAGCCGGCCCGCCGCGTTGAGGCGCGGCGCGAGTTGAAACGCCACTTCATATCCCCCCAGAACCGCCGGGCAGGCCGCGGCCCTCTTGAGCGCCATCAAGCCCGGTCGCGCCGTGTCGTTCAAGCGTTCCAGACCCGCGCTCGCCAAAATCCGGTTCTCGCCCAGCAACGGCGCCAGGTCGGCTATCGTTCCCAACGCCGCCAGATCAAGCAGCCCGCGCGGATCAACGCTCCCGGCTCCGGCCAGCCCCCGCTCGCGCATCCGCTTGACAAGCGCGTGAACCAGCTTGAACGCCAGCCCGGCCGAGCACAGTTCCTGAAACGCATCCCCCAACTGCGGGTTCACCAGCGCCACCGCATCCGGCGGCGCCGACGACACCTGGTGATGATCCAGCACAATCACATCCACGCCGTCCCGCCGCAGTTGCGCGATCACGTCCACGGCGTTGGACCCGCAATCCGCCGCCAGCAGAAGCCGCGCTGGAAACCTTTCCAGGCAATGCTCCACGCCCTCCCGGCTCAACCCGTACCCCTCCTCCAGCCGATGCGGCAGAAAATACTCCACCCGCCACCCCATCGCTCCCAGCGTCTCAATGAGCATCGCCGTCGAGGTGACTCCATCGACATCGTAATCGCCGAAGATGACCACCACCTCGTTGCGCTCGCGCGCGGCCAGAAGCCGGTCCACCGCCGCGGCCATATTCGGAATCAGGAATGGGTCCGCCAAATTCTTCAGCCGCGGCGTCAGAAAGCGGGCCAGACTCTCCGGCTCCCGCAATCCGCGATTGAGCAGACACTGGGCGAGCAGCGGGGAAATCCGCAGCCCATCCGCCAACTCCCGGCACGGCCCCCGCTGCGGCGCCGCCACTGACCATCGATAATTCATCTTCCGCCCCCCATCGTCACCCAACCCTCGCGCCCCGCGCAATAAAGAATCGTGTCCCGCGCCCCGGCCCATTTCCTTATTGGGCAGCCGCTCCTAATCTTAATCCCAATTCGGGAGGGTGGGGCAGCATCCGCAAGCGGTGCAGCCCAATAATTTGTTCCATCCCCCGCGACGCCCCAAATAGCCCGAAGGCCGCCGCCCCCTCCAAAACCCTCACCGCCGTCAATTTAAGCCGTAAATAGGCGCAACCAGCCGGCCAAAACCCCGGATTGATAACTTCCCAGAGCTTGCCAGAGGGTGAAAGTCCGCAACACAAGCCCATCAAGAGAAAGCGACTTTTCTCGCGCTGACTGTAACGTCGTTACGAGATGAACCATAGACTCAGACTTGTCGAAGTGGGGGTCATCATCGCCACCCTGATCGTGATTGGGATGATCTTGGTTGCAAACCACATTATAGTTCACAATCAATCCTGTATCCGATCCTGTATCAACAGCCTTGTACTTATTGACTCCACCAAACAGCAATGGGCGTTGGAACAGCGTAAACAGGCAACAGATATTCCCACAGTGACAGAATTTTGGGACCAATATTGAATGGGACGCCCGAAGCCTATTAACGAAGCTGAACTTCGCTCCTGCCCGAATGATGCGGCAGGGAGTTTTCGAACCAGCTATCAGATACGCAGTGTTGAGAAACCTCCGATTTGATTGATTGACCCGAAGAGCCATGTTCTGCCGCTGCGATGACGCAAGGCGGCAAATGGCGCTTTGAATCTCTATTCCCACTCATTCGGCATGGAGTGGGGAACCGTGGAATATCGGCTTGGTCATTGCCTGGTACATCATATCCTCGCTGAGGATCGGCGAGCCGCAAAGTTCGTACCCGGCGCTCAGTTTTTCATTTACCTTCCGCGCAAGATCATCATGGGTTGCGGCGTCAGCGTGAAATGGCTCGGCGACGATGATGTATTCAATGGGAGTCTTCATTTTTCCCTCTGAATCTATCCTTGTCTTGCCGCTTCATGGCAAAAGTGATGGCGGACACGGGCGACAATCTGCGGCTCGGTCATTTTGTCAACCGTTTCCATCGTAACGATATGGGCGCCGGCTTTGGCCTTCTCGAATCGCTTTTTCAGTTCACCTTTGGCCTCGCCCGGACCCAAAATCAAGACCGTTCCGGCATCGCGAAGAAAGGAAATGATCTCGTCGTAGTAGCGTGCCAGGCACCCGTTGTACTCTCTCTGGCGCGAATCGTCCGCGGGAACCGCCTGGAATTCAAATCGGCCGGTGGATGGCTCGCCGGAGCGCCGGGGTTGAGATTCCGCGTTTGATTGGATCCGTTTTGTTTGTTCCCCGGTTTTCGACAGAACGACGATGATGGCCTCTCGATGGTCAATCCAAAGTCCCGCTTCTGCTTTGTCATCTCCGCCTTTGTTGATCGTGTTTGTGTCGTTCATTAAAGACAAGTTAAGCGCCGGTCCATCCGCCGCCTATGGGGTGAAACCCTACCGCGAGTTTTGTGCCGGGGAATTCCGCGCTCCGCCAGCGCCACGCCAAAGGCGTAGCGATCCAAATTGGCCGCCCGTGCCCCTTTCCGAATTCCAGTTGATAAAGGCCTTGGAGGAGTCCGCCTATGACGCCGACTATCGCTTTAGCCGATAAAACTGCTGCGCGCCCGACATGGTGTTGATGATGAGGTTCTGCCCGGCAATGACGACCGGTTCCGGAGCGACATTGGTCCAGGCGGAAGGCGCGGCAAGGTTCGTGGTGGATTGTAAAATGAATCCGTTGGTGCTGACCGGCCACGATAAAATGACATAAGGTCCGGTGGGTGTAATGACCAGTTCCGACGGAGATGGCGGCAGCGAAAGACTGAACACCGTGCCGTAACCCTCGGCGCCCCCTTCCTCCGCTGTCCCAAAAAGGGTATTGTCCGATAGAATCAAAGCGGCATACGGATAGGCTCCGTCGTTTCCATCAGTGAAAGCATAGAGGGTCGTGAAACCTGTTCCATCCGTGTTGATGGAAAACACCGTGCCGTAACCATCGTTACCTCCTGAGAATGGTCGGAGCGACAGGATTTGAACCTGCGGCGTCTTGGTCCCAAACCAAGTGCTCTACCAGGCTGAGCTACGCTCCGATCATCAGGAACCTTATACTTGCACATCTTCCCCCGGTTGCAAGCACAAGCGGCGGAATCATGGGGAATCCAGCGCCGCGCGCGCGGCGGACACCAGCGCGGCGACGCGGGTGGGGAGCGGAAAGTCCGAGGGGGCTTCCAATGTGTAGCTCAGGCGGGTTTTGTGCATGCTCAGATAGAATGCCTCCGGCCATTGCGGACGGTCGGCCAGGGTGATTTGCGGGCGGATGATGCCGTTGCGCGCCTCGCGTCCCTCAATCATTGGGGAAAGGTCGATCGGGCACACCTTGGCGACGGCTTGAATGATTTTTTCCGCCAGGGACGGGCGCGAATCAGGGTTTAATTCGTAAAGGTAGAAGCCTTGCGATTCCCAATCTTCGTGCAGGCAAAGTACCAGATCGAACGGCGGTTGCCGCTCCAGCCAGGCCACGTGGGCGCGCACCTCGGCCGATGATAAATGCCGGTAATCGCGATTCTGGTCGATGCCCTGGGCGTTTTCCCGTTGATTGAGCGGAAATCCCGTCGGATTCAGGCAGGGGCAAATCCACAAGGCGGCGTCGCCAGGCCATCGGTCTTCTTCGAGCAATTGCAACATCGCCAGCGGGCCGGCGGGTTCGTCGCCATGAATTCCGGTGGAAAGATAAAGGCGATTCCGGGGCGAGGGCGTGGGGCGGCGCAAACCGGGAAAATCGCCGTCCCGGACCCAATTTTTTCCCGCAATGGCGCGGTCAATTTTTTGCAGGACGGACTGGATGTCAATACCCTCGCCCCGGTATCCGCCGACGTTTTTGCCTAAGCGCCGCATGAGGGACTTTGATCGGTGAAGCCGTGGTGGTCCCAATTGGGGTCCAGTCCAAGGTCCTTGAGCATTTGCAGGTCTTTTTCCACCGGCTGATTGAGCG
The DNA here is from genome assembly GCA_003138485.1 of Verrucomicrobiales bacterium. Lineage (GTDB taxonomy): Bacteria > Verrucomicrobiota > Verrucomicrobiia > Limisphaerales > Palsa-1400 > PLGF01. The sequence continues at coordinate 28,715 of PLGF01000070.1, forward strand.
TGGTGAGATAATTGCCGACCATCAAGGCGCTGGCGCCGGCGGTGAAGACCATGCACTGCATGTCGCGCAAATTGAGCGTGCGCCCGCCGGCGACCATGATTTCCTGGCGGGGCAAAATGTGGCGGAAGCAGGCAATGGTCTTGAGAATCTCCAAAGGCGGCAGCGATGGGTTGTTTTCAAAAGGGGTGCCTTTGATGGGATTGAGAATGTTGATCGGCACGACGTTGGCGCCGATTTCTTTAAGAGCGAACGCCAGATCGCGGCGATCCTCCCGCGTTTCGCCCATCCCGATGATGCCCCCGGAACAGATCTTTATCCCCGCATTCTTCAGGTGCGAAATCGTCTTCAGCCGCTCTTCATAACTGTGCGTGGTGCAAACCTTGGGGAAAAACCGCTTCGAGCTTTCCAGGTTGTGCCCGTAGCATTCCACGCCCGCCTCCTTCAAGCGATCAGCCACCCGCTGGCTTTTGATGATGCCCAATGACGCATCCGGCCGCGTCTTGCCTCCCTGCGCAAGCTCTCGAATCCGCTCGCAAACTTCATCGAGCATCGGCCCCTCGTTCAAGCCGCGCCATGCCGCGACGACGCCCAACGCCGTCACGCCGTTGCGGTTGGCCTCTTCGGCGGCCTCGCCGACCGGTTCGGGGTCGATAAAGCCGTACTGCGGCGAGCTGGTTTGGTGAAAGGCTGATTGGGCGCAAAAACTGCAATTCTCCGAGCAGGCCCCCGCCTTGGCGTTGACGATGGAACACAGGTGAATCTTGTTCCCCTTGAAATGCTCCCGCAGGCGGTTGGCGCCGGCCATCAGGTCGAAGATGTCCGCCGTGCTCTCGAGGTCGAAAAGCCAGAGCGCCTCTTCGCGCGTGACCTCTCCGCCGTCCAGAACGCGCCGCGTCAAGTCGTCGATTTTGCTGTGGATACTTGCGTCAACCAAGTCTTCGATCATGGTTGACACAATAAAACAGGCGCTTCGGCGGTTCAAGTGGCAAAATGAAAAAACCTTGCCGCCCGCCGCCGGTCTTGTAAGGTTTTCCCTAGTGCCAACACGAGGACAGCCGTTCCATCCGGAAGCAGACCCGTCGCGCCGCGCCGGGCGATCTCCGGGCAGGGCGTTGAATCTGGGGTTCTGGAATTTTTATCCCTTTTACAACGGCAACAGGATGTTTGAGGAGGCCACAACCTCAACAGCGGGGGACAACGTGAATTATGGGACAGCCAGGCTCGCCAGGATTCTCCGGGGGCTTGGGCATCAGGTCAACACTCTGGATAAAGCCGGCGGCCAACTCGACGCGGCTGTATTTTTCGACCATCCGACTTTTTTAAACCGTTATTATCAGCGGCTGAGAAAAACGCAGACCAGGCTCCATCTGTATTTAATGGAGAACGCGGTCAACAGGCCGGACAACTATTGGAGGTGGAACCATCGTGATTTTGAGAAGGTCTTCACCTGGAATCCTCAACTGGTTGACAATAAGAAGTACTTTCTCATCTACCACGGCGTAAAAATACCGGCGCCTTTCAAAGCGGACCTTGCGGCCAAGGACAAATTCTGCGTCCTGCTTTCGAGCCAGAAATACAGCACGCACAAGAAGGCCCTTTACAAGGAGCGGATTGATATCATCCGCTGGTTTGAGCGAGAGCACCCCGATCAATTTGACCTCCACGGTCATAGATGGAACCGGTTTTATTTCAACAATTTTCTGTGGCGCCTGAACATTCCACTGGCCCACTTTTACCACTTTTTCCCGGCGCGGTTCAAGACTCATGGCTTTCCATCCCACAGGGGGATCGTCGATCGCAAGCGTGACGTGATGCGTTCATACAAGTTCGCAATCGTTTATGAGAACGCGGTGTTCCCCGGTTACTTGACGGAGAAGATTTTTGACGCATTTTTCGCGGGCTGCGTGCCGGTCTATCTTGGAGCGCCGGACGTGCTGGAACACATTCCCGCGGAAACGTTCATCGCCAGGAAGGACTTCGCCAACAACGACGCGCTCTACCGTTATCTAAGCGGCATGAGCGAGAAGGAGTATCTGGGCAGAATCCGGGCCATCGAGGAATTCGTCAATGGGGAGCGGATTCAACGCTTCAACGCGGACCGTTTCGTGGATTTGATCATCAAACATCTCGTCGAGGGTTAGACCTTTTCGACAACCCCGCCCTTGGTCCCCACGATGACCCGCGGTAGGGAGTGGGATTGAATAAACTCATTGTAGGCCTGATCCGAGCCGTCCCAGAGTGAATTGGGCTGGCAATCATCGACCATGATATAGGACCGGGCGTTAAGATGCTTCATTGAATTCGTGAGAACGGCTTTGGTCGGAACAAACAAATCGACATCCAGCAGCATCACGTCAATGGGAGCCACGGCGGAAAAATCCATCGTGGAGGCATCCGCGCAAATGACAACCTGATTGGAATAGCCGGCTTTCTTGAGGTTGCTTTCAAAAATCTCTTTCTTGTTATAGGCAAATCTGCCCTCCATTTCACGCCGGTCTTTGCTGCGGTGTTTCTCTTCGAAGGCAATGTCTTTTTCGAGGAACCCGCCAAAGGTGTCGATGCAATAATAGGGGCGGGTGTCGTTGTTGAGCTTCATGTGCTCCAGCAGAAAAACGGTGGTCATTCCCAAGCCCACCCCGACTTCAACAATGGCGCCCGGAGTTTTGTTTTCGCGCCGCGTGTCATCAATTTTATTGACTAGCCATGCCAATTGCGCCGGCTGCATTCCAAAAAGTGGAAAACGCGGGCGGCTCAGAAAATTGAGCCACTTGCTCCTGTACGCAACCCGCTTTGCGAATTCACCCAATTTAAAACGCAGGCCGCCCGGACGAGTGGTGGGGATGGACATAGATAAGAAGAGTCACGCGCCGGGGTGTTCTTTAATCCAGGCGACCGTTTCCTTGATTCCCTGCCGCATGGAGGTTTCCGGCGGCCCCAGAAGTTGGAACGTCGGCTCCAAAGGCGCCGGGAAATCTTCAGTCATGTTTCGGAAGCGGAACGAATACATGACGAATTTCCGCCCCGTCACTGCCTCATAGAGGTCCCCAAAACGAGCCATCAGGCGGACCAGGCTCCGGGGCAGGCGTCGAACATTATGCCCGGTCAGTTCCTGGCTGTAAGCATTCATCCAATCAACAAGATTGAAGAGGCCGTCTCCGATGTAGAGCGTCTTCTGATTGACCACGGCGCCGTCCGCGTGCAGCAGCCTGTCCACCTGCCGGACGGAGTTCTTGACGTAACCCAGGCCCAACACGGCAGACCGGCCGCTGGGATGAAAGTAGTACCCCTTCTGCATGGCCCGAACCACGGTGTCCCGATAAAAGGTGTTCCACGGGCCCCAGATAAGGACCGGACGAATGATGGTCCAAATGCAACCGACATTGGCCGCCCTGGTCAGCTTCTCCATCTGCGCCTTGGCCTCGCCATAAATGGTGTGGGGACTGAAATCCTCCACCCCGGCGGGCTTGAAGCCCGGCCGGCAAACATATTGGGTCGATGTAACGACAACGCGGGCAACCGAGGGCGTGCTCTGGACGGCGTCGAGGATATTCTGGGTGCCGCGGGTGACGCTGGCGTAGAAAGGCTCCACCGGTCCCTTGCTGGAAATATCGGTGCGACTGGCCAAATGCACAACCGCCTCCGGTTGAAACCGCTGGAAGCAGGCCTTGACCCCCGCGCCATCGAGAATGTCGCACTGCTCGAAATGAGCGGCCCGGCTATCGTCGGCAGGCTTGACGATGTCCATGTTGGTGATTTCATGGCCCCGGGCTGCCATGTGTTCAATGAAGTTCCTGCCGATGAAGCCGGAGCCGCCCGTCACGAGAAGTTTCATTGGGGTGCGCGGCTGGAGCTAGGATTTGCGGCGGAAAACAAACTGCCGGTCGCGCAGCGACACCAATTCGGCCGCTTGAGTCTTGGCGAATTCATCGACGGCTTTGGTGACGCCGTCTTTCCACCATTGCCCCCCCACGTAGTCATCGCCGGCAACGAAACCTCCCGGTTTGGTTTTGCGAAGGGACAGTTCGAGGTCCTTTTTGACGTATTCATACAGATGGTTGCCATCGATATAAACCCAGTCGAAAAAGGCGTCTGGGAACTGGCCCAGAACATCCGCGGAAAAACCGCGATGAATTGTGACTTGTCCCCGAGCCGCTTGCGCCTGGAACCTGGCGCATACGTCGGCATAGTGCCGGTCCATTTCCTCCTGGCCTCTTTTCGTCAGACCGCCGTATAAGGCGTATTTATACATGGCGGATGGCTCGTGCTTCCAGGGGTCGATTAAATGGAGTTGTTTGGGCTGGACAACCTCCAGAAGCCTGGCCGAAAAGTCTCCGCGCCAAACGCCAATCTCCGCGCCGAGCGAGTTTTTGGGCAGCATCTCCAACAAAAACGTCCGAAGGTTGTCCGGGGCCAGACCCACGGCCCGGGCAAGGGGTTCGGCGCCAGGGATTCGCCTGATCAGATTCTTGACGTATAGCCTCATCGCCTGTTCAGACTGCCCAATTCTGATCGCACCGACAAGGAAAAACTCGCATCCTTGTTATTATCAATTACTTGTGCAAAGAAAATCACATTGGGAGGGAGATTACCCGGGGTAAGCCGTCTGAAACTGTCGTTGGAAGGGGCTTGACGAGAGGGCCTGTGCCTGTCAGGATTTACACTACAATGATGAGATGGTATGTTTTGTATCGGCACTTTTGCGGCCAGCCAAAGGCGGGAACCGTGACCGCCTCCTCATTGGCGCGAGAGGTTGACAAACTGGGTCAACAAGCCTCCTAACAACAAGATTTTACGATGCAAAAAGCCATGCCGTCCAATGCGGGGTCATCCACGGTTTCGCAATTGGCCCGAGTCCTGCGCGAGGGTGCGTTTCCGGCGCTCCGGCTGCTGGCGCGTCCCAGCACTCTGGTTCAAATCCCGCGGCGGCTCAGGGAAGGGCTGGGGCCGGTTCAGCGCATGTTTGTTCAAGCTCACAATAACCGGGAAATGGCGCGCATGCTCCGGGAAGAAGCGCCGGTGACCATTCTTTCCTCCTTTGCCCGCTCCGGCAGCACATGGGATTGTTACCTCCTTTGCGATGTCCTATTGCAGAACCAAGGGATCGAGACGACCACCGCGTTGCCGATTGATCCCGACAGGATCATCGTGCATTACTACGCGAAATTGATCGCCCGGCGGGAGACGTCCGTCCGGACGCCCGGCTGCATGATCCGGACGCACGACACGATTCCCATGTTGCGGGAGCTTATTGGAGGCGAGCCGGATTTGCGCAAATGGAGATACCACTATCTTTATCGGACTCCCGAAGACGTCCTGGTTTCGACGTTTCACCTTTATCGGCGGGAGAAGTACCTGCACAGCGAATTCAGCCACGACATTGATCTGTTTTGCCTCAACTTTGTTCCCGGATGGATCAAGCACGTCGAAAGTTTTCTCAACGCGCTGGACGAGGGGGTCGATGTTCACCTGGTCTCCTATGAGCAACTGCTGCGCGAGCCGGCGGCGGTTTTGAGCGATACATTGCGATGGCTGGGGATACCGCACACCGACGCCATGGTGGCCCGAGCCCATTCGAACATGCAATTCGCCAAGCTCCAGGCCAGGGAGGCCAAGGCGCTGGGGAGCAGGAAGTCTTTGTTCCGCCGCGGATACCGTGAAGGGTTCCCTTATGCGACTCAACTCGCTCCGGGCAAAGTTCCTTTCTTCCGCCACGGCAAGGATGGAGCGGGCAAGATGGAGTTGAAGCCCGAGACGCTCTCCAGAATTCGAGAGGCGACCCAGGCTGTGTTCGCCCGCGCCAACGAAAGTCTGGCCCGTCAATCTTCGCGCCCTCAGGCGGAACGGAAGGAGCCACCTCAGGCTTTTTCCGCTGAACCGGATTCGCGCGGCTGTCGCGCCGAAGTCCTCCCGGCATCCAACGGTCATTAGTTTATTTGACAATCCGCATGGCTACGCGCACGGCTTCAACGGCTCCAAAGTCCACCAGGCAGGCAACATATTGCTGGGTCTTGCTGGCATTGCTCGGTGGGACGCTGCTGGTATTGTTTCACAACAGCCTGACAGCTTACCAGATTCTTTTTGCCAACGACGCGCCGCTTGGATTCCTAAAGGCTGAATGCAATCGGCTGCCGGAGCGGTTCGCGGGGACATGGCGGGCTTTGAGTTGGCTGGGCGGCGCGGCCCCCAGCCCTGCGCCCACCCTATCCTATCTTCTGCTTACCGTTGTTTCGCCCGAAGTGTATTTGAAAATCTACGCGCCTTTGACCCTCCTCTTCGTCGGCTTCTGCGCCTGGGTTTTCTTCCGGCAATTGCGATTCCACCCTGTGGTTTGCATTCTGGGGGCGGTGGCCGCTGGGTTGAATGCGCATTGCTTTTCGGTGGCTTGCTGGGGCCTGGGGGCTTGGAACATCGCCATTGGCATGGTTTTTCTGGCTCTGGCGGCACTCTCGGCCAAATCCATCAAACAAACCTGGGCCAAGGCTGTTTTGGCCGGGCTGGCGGTTGGCATGGGTCTGATGGAAGGGTTTGATGTCGGGGCCATCCTGAGCGTACTTGTCGGAGTATTTGTCGTGTTTCGGGCTTTGATCGAAGAGGCGCCCACTGGCCAGAAAGTCGGGCGCGCCATCCTCTCCGAAGCCTTGGTCATCCTTTTCGCGGGCTTCATCGCCGTCCACACCATATCCATGCTGATTGAAACTCAAGTCCAAGGGGTGGCGATGATGGAACAGGACCAAGCCACCAAGGAACAACGTTGGAAAAGTGCCACACAATGGAGCATGCCCAAAGTGGAATCGCTCGAGATCCTCGTGCCCGGGCTCTTTGGATATCGCATGCTCGGAAACATCACAGACTCTGACCGCTCCAGCGCCTATTGGGGCGAGATCGGGCAGGACTCCAGAATTCCCATTTTACAAGGGAGCGATCTCAAACTGGGCCAGCAAACGGCCACAAACATGAACGCTACGCCGGAGTTGGTCTATGCCCTGGCGTCGGATGATCCCCAAACCCGCAAGGACGCCATTACGACGATTGTCAAGAAATCCGGCGCATACTGGCGCTATCGCGGAACGGGTGAATTCGCGGGCACGCTGGTGTCGCTCCTGGCCCTCTTTGCCCTGGCCAATCTCTGGCGCGCCAACACCCCGTTGTCGAAGTCCGAGCGGCTGGCCGTCGGTTTTTGGGGTGTTGCCGCGGTGTTCTCTCTGCTGGCGGCCTGCGGACGATTTGGGTTTCTCTATCACCTCCTCTATCAACTGCCTTATTTTTCCACCATCCGCAATCCGATCAAATTCCTGCACCCATTTCACGTTGCCTGGGTGATTTTGGCGGCATACGGGATGGAGGCGCTGTGCCGCCGTTTATTAAGCGGGCGGCCCAAGCCCGTGGACCCGCAGGCAAAGGTATTCGGTTTTGAAAAAAAATGGGCGGCCTTCAGCCTGCTGCTGGTCGCCGCATCAGTCGTGGGGTTCTTGCTCCTGAACTTCAAGTATAAGCATCACTGGATCGACTATCTCGAGGCCCAAACCTTCACTCCCGCAATGGCTCTGAGCATCGTGAATTTTTCCCTCGGCCAGATTGTCTGGTTTATCGTTTGTCTGATCCTTTCGGCTGGCCTCCTCATTGCGATGTTGAGCGGCTTCCGGGCGGATTCCGCCGGGCGGACCGCGTGGATATTCATGGGCGCGCTGCTGATCGTTGATCTGGCGCGGGCGGATGCTCCCTGGATTCGCTACTACGATTACGGCGAGAAGTACTCTCTCAACCCCATCGTGGACTTTCTTCAGGACAAGCCATACGAACACCGCGTCATCGGCAAGCTTGAGCCTAAAGGCCCCGGCAGCGGACTTCAACCGGGCTTCGGCGAACTCTATTTCTTCTGGCTGCAAAATGATTTCCCCTACCACAACATCCAAAGCCTGGATTTCGCGCAGATGCCGCGCACGCCCGAGTTGGATCGGAACTATTTCAATGCCTTCCAACTGAAGGGCACCGATATTCGCACTACCGACTTGTGGCCCGCCATTCGCTTGTGGCAACTGACCAACACCCGCTACATCCTGATCATGGCCAGCGGCGCCGAAATGTTGAACAGCCGCCTCGATCCCGCCCACCGCAGCTTCCGCGACCGAATCTTCTTCGACATGCATCGCAAAGCCGATGCTCTGGCAGCGACCGACTTTGGCGATTACACGGTGGACACCGGCACAAAAGGCGCCTATGCGGTGGTGGAGTACGGAGACGCTCTCCCGCGGGCCAAACTCTATTCCAACTGGACAACTCCAACCAACGACGACGCGGCGCTGCAAATGCTGACCTCCCACGATTTCGATCCAACCCAAAGCGTTGTGCTCTCCCCCGAAACACCAGCCCCGGCGCCCTCCTCCCCCGCCGCTGATCCCGGCGCCGTCTCCATCACTCAATATCGGCCCAAACTTGTCGAACTTCAGGCCAAAGTCAAAACCCCGGCCATCTTATTGCTCAACGACCACTTCGCTCCCAATTGGAATCTGTGGGTCGATAACAAGCCCGCCCCGATTCTCCGCTGCAATTATCTCATGCGCGGCGTCTATCTTGCCCCAGGCAGCCACACGGTCGATTTCCGATTCCAGCCCTCTTTGAAAACCCTTTACGTCACCCTCTCCGCCTACGTTGCGGGCTTTGCGCTGGCGGGATACCTTCTGGCAACACGCTCGGCGCCTGACGCCGCGTCGGCCCCTCGTCCGGCTCCATCCCCTGCCCCGCCCAGCCCGGTGAATCCACCCCCGCAAGCGCCGCCCGCCAACAGCTCCCCTGGCAGGAAAAAAGGAAATGGCGGCAATCAAACCAAGCCCCCCCGCAAAGCGTAAACGCCGAATCCGCCTCATCCGACCGTAACGTCGCCGCCGATGATGCGTTCCAGGTGGCCGTGCGCGCCCCGCACCAGCAACGCGCCGTCGTCGTCCAGCGATTCGGCCTGGCCGCGGATGACCCGGTCCCCCACGCGGATGCTCACCTCGCGACCCAAGGTGCTGCACCGTTCCTGCCATTGCTCCGCCAAAACCTCGAAGTGGCCCTTGTTGATCAGATCGTAGTCGCGGTCCAATTCCCGCAGGATCGCCACCGCCAACTCCGAGCGGTTCACCTTCGCTCCCGTTTCGATCGCCAGTGAAGTGGCCGTCTGGCGCAACGCCGCCGGGAAATCCTCCGTCTCAAGGTTCACGTCCATGCCGATGCCCAGCAGAAGGTCTTTCAAATGATCCAACTCAGCGCTCATCTCGGTCAGAATGCCCGCAACTTTCCGGCCGCGAATCAGGATGTCGTTGGGCCACTTGATGTCAGGCACGATGCCCGTTTGCAGGGTAATCGCGCGCGCCAGGGCGGTCGCCGCGGCGATGGTCAATTGGGTGGCGCCTGCCGGGGCGATGTTGGGGCGGAGCAGAACGGTGAACCAGAGGCCCTTGCCCGCTGGCGAAAGCCACACGCGGCCCATCCGGCCGCGCCCTTTGCTTTGGGACTCCGCGAAAACCACCGCGCCTTCCCGGGCTTCTCCACGCGCCAGACGGGCGGCGACATCGTTGGTGGAAGTCGTTTCCTGGAAAACGTGAATCTCCCGGCCAATCACCCGCGTCAATCCCAGTCGTGAATACAGATCGTCCGCGTGGAGCGAGTCGGGTGAGGAGAGCAGACGGTAGCCACGGTGGGGACTGGCCTCGATGTCGTAACCCAGGGCGCGGAGTTGCTCAATATGCCCCCAAACGCCGGCGCGGGTCATGCCCAGTTGGCGGGACAATTCCGCCCCGGAAACACCCCACGACATCTCGCGCAAGGCGCAAAGAATGCTCGCATCCACCGTCATCCCGGCTCCTCGAAATCCAGCCCGATGTCCGACGCCCGGGCCGAATGCGTCAGCGCGCCCACCGATATGAAATCAACGCCCGTCTCCGCGATGGCCCGGACCGTCGGCAGGGAGACGCCGCCGCTGGCCTCCGTTTTGGCGCGGCCGTTGACGATCCAGACCGCGGCTCGTAAATCCTCGACGGACATGTTGTCAAACAAAATTATGTCGGCCCGCGCCACCACGGCCTGCTCGACCTGTTCGAGAGTTTCGGCCTCGACCTCCACCTGCAATTGCGGGTATTGCGCGCGCGCCCGGCGCACCGCCGCTTCGATGGCGTTGGGCGCTTCGCCGCGCAAGGCGGCCAGGTGATTGTCCTTGATCAGGATTCGGTCATAGAGGCCGAAACGCTGGTTGCCCCCGCCGCCCTGCGTGACAGCGTATTTTTCCAGTTGACGCCATCCGGGCGTCGTCTTGCGCGTGTCCAGAATGCGGGCGCGCGTCCCGGCCACCGCCTCGACAAATCGCGCCGTCAACGTCGCCACGCCCGAAAGCCGTTGCACGAAATTCAACGCGACACGCTCCCCCGTCAACAGCGCCCGCGCCGGCCCGCGCACCCGCATTAAAACTTGTCCCCGGGCGGCCTTCTGGCCGTCTTCGATCTGCCGCGCGATCTCTACCGCTGGGGAAACCTCCTTGAAAACCGCCTCCGCCAGAGCCAAACCGCACGCCACCAGCGGTTCGCGCGCGGCCATCAGCGCCGACGCGACCGCTTCCGCCGGCACCGTCGCCAGCGTCGTCGCGTCGCCCGCCCCAACATCCTCGCGCAGCGCCTGCCGCACGATTTCGAGGTCCACATTCACAAATTGGAGTTCAACATTAAACGACCCCCCCGATCATTAGCGACTTCTCCAGGAGCGCGGCGTCTCGACCGCACCCGTCGGCGTCCCGCCGACGGAATCCCCCATCCAAGACCTCCCCGCCATTTTGGCGGGTTCGCAAGTAGGTCGCTAATGATTCGGGTTAAACGAACCACGCAAAAAATGCGCCCCTTGACGGTGAAAATCAAACTCTATACTCTGAACTCGGAAATAAAATTGGGCGCATGACAAAGACCTTCACGCCGTCGGTAGGGCGGTGCTGCTGCGCCGCCCAAGAATTCAGGGCAGATCTGCCCTACCAGGAAGGTGAGGAGTTTTGTCATGCGCACTGAAACAAAACTCGACCATTGCCAAAAACACCCGTCATCTCCGTGGAACAAATGCGCCAATGGGAAAGCGCTTCCTGGGCCGCGGGCAAGACCGCAGGCGCGGTGATCCAGGAAGTCGGCCGGATTCTGGCGCGACGCATTTTGGAATTGACCAACCCCGGCGACACCATCTGGATTCTTGCCGGCAAAGGCCATAACGGAGATGACGCGCGCGCCATCCCCCCTCACTTGTCGGCGCGCGACGCGCTCCTGATCGACGCCTCCGATCCTGGACGTGGTTTGGCCGAGTTCTCGCGCCGCCTCCAAACCCGGAGCGCCAACCAGCCGCGCTGGATCATCGACGGACTGTTTGGCATCGGCCTCAATCGCCCGCTCGACGCGCCCTGGCGCGCGTTGATCGAGGCCGTCAATGCCGCAGCCATTCCCATCCTCGCCGTGGATGTCCCATCCGGCCTGAACGCCGACACCGGAGCGACGGAAGGGGCGGCGATCCGGGCCGCGCTAACTTTGACCCTGGGCGCGCCCAAGGCGGGCCTGCTCAAAGCCGCCGCTTTCACGGGACGCTTGGAGACGGAGCCAGACATTGGCTTGATCCCCTGCCCTCTGAGCGCCGAGTTGAACTGGACGCTGCCCGAAGACTTCGCCGATCTTCCTCCGCCCCGCCCCGCGGAGGCGAACAAGGGAAATTACGGCCACGCCGCGATCTTCGCCGGAAGCCTGGGTTACCACGGAGCGTGTGTGTTGGCGTCGCGCGGCGCTTTGCGGGCCAACCCCGGATTGGTGACGGCCTTCCCGCAGGAACCAGTTTACCTCCCCGTCGCCGCCCAACTTCAGTCCGCGATGGTTCAACCCTGGCAGCCTGGCAAGCCGCCGCCAAAAACCTGCACCGCCATGCTCTTCGGCCCCGGCCTGGCGGCGGAAGGATTGGACGCGGCGCTCAAGGAACAAACGCGCGCCTGCTGGCGCTCGGCGCCGCAGGCCGTCGTCGTTGACGCCAGCGCCCTCGACTGGCTTGCGCCCGGCGCGCCAACCGCGGAGGCCATCCGCGTGATAACTCCGCATCCCGGCGAGGCCGGACGCCTCCTGGGCTGCTCCGCCGCCGAAGTCCAGGCAGACCGCGTGGCGGCGCTGCGTGATTTATCGAAAAAATTCGGCAATTGTTACGTCGTGCTCAAAGGCAATCAAACGCTCGTGGGCCGCGCGAAGGGCGACGTATCCGTCAACAGCTCAGGCAACCCGTCCTTGGCGCAGGGGGGAAGCGGGGACGTGCTGGCGGGATACTTGACAGGATTGCTGGCCCAGCCGGGCTGGGCTGCGGACCCGCTCCTGGCGATCCGCTTTGCCGTCTGGCAACACGGCGCCGCAGCCGACCAACTATCGAGAATCAAACCCCATTGGATCGTGGATGAATTACTCGAATGCCTGGGAGACGCCCCCCCGCGGCGCGCGCTGTTCTGAGGAGGCAGGCGCATCTCGATTTTGAGCGATGCCAGGCATAAGGCCCGCCGGGAGCCTCGCCATCTGCCATACTGCCAAGCCCGTTGCATAGACTACCTATGAGGCCAGAGGAACAGCCGCGAAAAAGCGCAAAAGACGCATAAACAAACGAACCGTTTCGCTCCAGTCAACGTTCTTGTCAAACCCAAGACTGTCATAATTCCAGGACCATTTGGCCCCTGCAAAGCTACGGTACGACCCCTTTTGAATGATCGACGAAAGCGAAATTGTCCCCTGAGTTATTACCGAGTCGCTAAGTCTAAAAACTGACTAAACAGTCCTCCACAGTTCTCCAATGCATCGTTCAACACTTCCATAGGCCGACCGAGCTTCCAGTAGCGCAGATGTCCAGAACCTCGGTTCTCAACCTCCACCAGTATTCCACGATGGAGTAATGCAGGAATGCAATCGCTAATAAATGAATTGCTGCTGCGCCCCAGTTTCGTCCGTATGACACCCTCGCTGACGCGCGTGTTCCGTAAAAAAACGCGTAGTACCTTACCAAATTCGAGAGTCGCATCTTCCGGAGATCGGCGTCGCGGTGGCGCCACCGTCTCAACAGCAGGTTCCAAAAAGGTAATCCCAAGTCGTCCTAATTGATCTCGACACGCAGAAGGGTCGTAAATTGTTACAGACTCATCACTCATATTGACGCAGTCCAGTGCAGCTCCGGAAGCACTCACATTGCGGAATACTGTCGAGTTCCAGACGTCCAATCTCGTAAAATGGCAATTTGAAAACTTGCAATCCTCTAGCGTCGTGTTTTGCAAACTTGAATCCGCAAAAAAGCAATCCTCAAAGCTCACTCCCCTCAGTTTCTTACCCTTAAGAACCTGCGGTGGGAACGACATTCGATAAAGCGCAATCGGTTCGGCTTCTAAACCGCTTAAAAGATTCAAAACTAACATAGTGCAATTCTCGTGGGTATATGTCGTTTGCCCATCCAGCGTGCCAACTTCACAAAACAAAGAGGCAATAATTCGCTGGCGTGCAGTTTCCCGGCTAAGCCATCTTTGTTATAGATCGGAAGAACAGTTGGAAAGCCTCTCCCTAGCTCGGCAATGACCCTTTGCGCGAGAGCCGTTAGTGTTGTGGCTTCGTACCAGCCTCCATATACGCGAACCTCGCATCGCCCTGAAAGTTTAGTCGTTGGAACAGGTGTTGAAAGAAGTGAGCGAGTAGTCAAATCAAGAAGTCCTTTCCGCTTCTGGTGCTCACTTAGATTATCGTAATCAATGAGAAGTCGGAGGTTCATTATCAGGCGGTTAAAATAGGTCCGCCTGCTGCGTGGCTTTTGCCATCTTCGGCGCGGCGGACGCTACGCCAAGCAGGCGGCGCGTGAGTTCATCCAAGCGGTTCAGCTTACCTTGAACGAATCGCCGGGCGTCACCGTGAGCAGGGCCGACGGTCAAAGGGTTCAGACCATAGATAAGGGTCGCGTCGGAGTTCATTTGTCATCTCCTTTGATGGCGATGCGCAATGCCGGGTCAGTTTCACAGGAGGCGACGATTTCGTTGTAGCGGTCAAGCAATTTGGAGAACGTTACCTTGCATGCGGCTGCTTTGAACAGACTGCGCTCATATACGTTCGCTGTGAGAAACTGGCCAACGTCAAGCAGGTCCACTCGATCCGCAAGATTTGCATTTTTCAAGAGAAACGCCGCTCCTTCCACTCCGTCGCCAAGGGTGATTATGAGCGGCTTGCAACCTGCCTGAAGATTTTCGGCGCATTTCCTGACCAGTGCTTCGGTCGGATGCGTCGTTACGTGAATGGCAACGGCTTCAACTTGGTAATCTGCTTTGCGGTCGGTGGAATGGTCCGCAACGGAAAAGCCGTGGTGGTGAAGTTTTCCAGGGCCGAGGACAATGTCGAGTTTTGCGCCCACAAGGTGCTGAAGCATGGCTCCGACGTAGTTGGTGCCCCCGCCGGTGGCTTGAAGTTCCGTTGCTTGATCAAGCAAGTCGTTGATGTTGGCGCGAAGTGACTTGCCAGAGTCGAAGTGGAATTTCGGACCTTCTGACGAAAAGTGAGCACGAACCTTCCCAAGCCACCACGCAAGAGCTTCATCAAGGTTAAGAGTCTTGGCCTGGTGGAGTTGATTGAGGGCAGCTACGTACGCCTCCATGAGTCCAAGGCTGCCACGACTGGTTCTGCCGCCTTCCTCGGCGAGGACTTTGGTGATGCCGTGGGCCTCAATGATTCTCTGGACAGGAGCTTTGCCCAGACCGGCGACTTGGCCATGTTCGTCTGTACGCAGGTCTTCTGGAGCGAGTGGAAAACCGCGCACGCGGGCGGTTTCAGTAACGACCAGGGCCACACACAGGCCGCCTTTGCGAAGGAACTTTGGGTGATCCTTGCAGAGCGTTTCGAGTTTCTTAGTCGTGGTGGTCATAACGGGTGTCAAGAGTGGGTGGATTTGCGGTAGTTCGTGGCGGGCGAGGTGGTGGCCGCTGCGGCGACAGGTTCAAATTCGTCATGCCAGACCCGATTGAGGTAATTCTTAGCGATCCACTCAATTGCGGGAACGCAGACAGCGTCACCAAAGCCGAAGAGAGCCTGGTTAAGGGGCACTTTCAGTTTATAGCCATCGGCCCCCATGAGACGGGCACACTCGCGGGCCGTAAGGAGCCTCACCGCAAAACGTCCCTTGCCGGCTGCAAGGAGAATCTGACGACCGCTGCCGCCTCGGGGGGTACGAAGACATCCGGCGATGCCGTCGGTGCGTAGCTCGGCCATGGATTTCCCGTTACGAACGCGGCGAAAGACTGTGCCATAGCGAACAGTGTTGCTGTGGATCATAACCTCGGCTTGGGCGCGATGCTTGGGGCTCATTTGATTGAGCATGTAGTCACAGCGTTGGCGGCTCCACCACATCTGGTGGTTTAGGGGCAGGTCTTCAAGGATGTCGGCGAGGCGTTTGGTGCATTCCGGGAGAGGGGGTAGTTGGCGGATGGACCATGTGATATCAGGGTGCATTAGAATGAAACTAGCCAGAGCCGGGGGCCTGACTTCGGTTTCGTAGAAGATGGGGGTCTCGTTGAGGACGGAGATTGTGCGGGTTCTGATTCCGACGACGAAAAGCCGTTGGCGGCTCTGGGGGACAAAGCGGGCGGCATCTATGATGAAAGCATCAACGGCATAGCCAATGTCATTAAGGGCGAGAAGAGCATCCTCCAAATCGCGGCCGTCGTGCGAATTCAGAAAGCCGGTAACGTTTTCAAGCAAGACGAGCGGGGGCAAGCGGCGCTCGCGCTTCATGCCTTTCAGGATGTCAATAAAGCCCCAAAAGGCGGAGGATTGCGCGCCGGCCAAGCCATGACGCGCTCCGGCTAGGGAAAGGTCGTTGCATGGGAATGACGCTGTGGCGAGGCTGACGGTCGGAATTTGCGAGGATTTTAGTTTGTGGATGTCCTCGATGATGAATTCGCCGGTTTCGCCGAAGTGGTCCTTATACATCTGCCATTTGTCATGGTCGATGTCGTTGGCGAGGGTGATGCGCCAGCCTGCGTTTTCGAGGCCGATGCGCATGAGGCCAATACCAGCGAAAAACTCGGCGACCGTCTTGTCTTGTGCGTTCATTTTTTGCTGGGGGTATGGTTGCACCTTCTTGGAGCGGTGTCCAACTCGGAAATGATGCGAGCGACGACGGTTTCCGGGGATGCGAGCGCGTGGCCCCAGATGCGAAGAACCCGCCACCCACGGGTGCGAAGAAGCCGCGTTGTGCGACGATCGCGGGCACTGTTGCCGGCGATTTTGCGCCGCCAGTATTCACGGTTTTCCTTGGGCATGCGGCAGTGCCACCGGCATCCGTGCCAGAAGCAGCCATCAACGAAGATCGCGAGGCGCTGGCGCGGGAAAACGAAGTCGGGGTGGCCCGAGAGCGGTTGGTGCCTCCGCCAGCCAGCGATGCGCGCCGAGCGCAGTATGGATGCCAGCTTCATCTCGGTGTCCTTGTTGCCGCGGGAACGGATGGCGGCCATGACCTGCGAGCGCTTATGCTTTGAAAAGACATCTGCCATGTTTGCTTAGACCATTTTTCAGATGCTGGAGAGTGAAACTTTCTCCCCCTGAAAGCGAGCCTTACCGGATTATCGAGGGCCTGGGCTCAATCCTAGAATTATGACATTTCGCATTGGAGCGGC